>CAYVOP010000029.1:0-28459 GCA_964453105.1 uncultured Aquabacterium sp.
AGATCGGGACCTCGGGGGCTGCCAGCTTCAAGGCTTCGATGAAGGAGTTGGCGGGAGGGGGGAGCGCTTCGGCGTCTGGACCAGGAATGTCAAAGGCTGGACAAGTCAACACTGCCGAACGATATGACGAGCAATTCGTCATCACGGACGAAGACACAAATGAGCCGATCGCCGGAGCGCCATACCGGATTGAGAACGCGAAGGGCAAGGTTGTTGCACAAGGGTTCACCGACGCCCAAGGCAGAACCCTACGAGTCAAAACAACGTCCGCAGAAAAGCTCTCCATCTATTGGGGCCACTGAGCACATCAATCAATAGGGCAATTGCAATGGCTGAAACCACAACGAGCGAACCGGCGCCAGCACTGGCCGATGGCACCGCAAACAAAACTCCGGGCAGTCGCGTCAAGGCACACGTCAAGCCTGAGCCGGCCGCGTATCTCCGCTTGGATACAGGAGAGCTTTACACCATCCCTGCAGGTGACATCACCAGCCTGAACAATGAGTTCGATAAGTGGAATAGACTCATCTATGAACAACTCTTGGCGAACAAGGCTTTAGCGTTTGCCGATGAACGCCTAGACGCAATTGCGCGGGCCAAAGCCAACAATAAGGCAAGCGTTTCATCCGCAGTGGAAACAGAGGCCCAACAAATTCAAGGCTGGGCCATCAAATGGAGAGAAGAAGCCACTGAGGCGGTTCGCAGAGAAATGGCCCCCCTGGACAAATTGGGAGGAAGCGGCAAGAAGCTCATCGAAATGATGCCCCTGATGGAAAAGGCCGGTGACAAGCCCTACAAGCTTGAGGCAGGAAAGGACAACGGCACCTGGAGCCTAAAGGGCACTGACTTCACTCGGCCGTTGGCCATATCGGGTGCCGTGGGTCTTCGCGAGTCTTTCAAGCAAGAAGATCGCTACAAGGGTTTGGGGCCCTTGCGCTACATGTCATCAGACAAACTCAAATCATCATGGCCAAAGTTCAAAGATAAGAAGACCATGAAATGGGCCGATGTTTATCAGGCTGACAAGCAAGGCAAACGAAAGGTCGATCGAGCCAAACTCAAGCAGTACCTGGGCGAGCAAGTCATGCATGCCAAGGTCAACAGCACCGATTTGGCCAAACTTGAAATTGAACACACCACAACTTTGGGGCCTGAGGCGCTTGAAAAGTGGAATGCCAACGCACAAGCTAGCGGTGAAGGACAGCTGATTTGGGGGGCCACGCAGTTAGGTGACATTGACTTCAGCGCCGAAGCGGCTGCGATGCGCTTTTACAGTGGTGCCGGGCTGTCAGCAGAACTCGCGCCACTTCAAGGCAACCTGAAGGTCAAAGCCGAGGGCAGCGTAGAAGTGGCCTTTGCCGAGGGCAAGATGGCGGGCAACCTGTACCTACCCAGCAAAGAAGGCTTGATGCTCTACTACCTGGACTTGGAGCAACTGAGCGCCATCGCCAAAGGCAACGCAGCTGGCAGCAACAAATACGACCTGGGTGCCATTCGGCTGGTTTGCGGCGCGGAACTCAAGGGCGTCATCGGCGTGAGTTTGGCCGGAGAAGTCTCTATCGGCGTGGAAATGCAAGATGTCGAGACGAAAGACGTCGATGGCAAGATCAAAGCGGGACGCATGCCACATATCAAAGGCTCTCGCCAGAAGACCAAGCGAAAGAGCGCACTTGACGTGACGGGCCAGTCCGATGATTGGAAAAACACCGCAGGCCTGGCGGCAGAGGTTAACTTCTTTGCGGGCGCCAAAGGCGGCCTGGGCCTCAAAGGCGCCATTGAATGGCGCAACCCTCATACCAAAGACAAGAAATTTGAACCTTTTGCCAGCATCGCCCCAGAAGTGCAAGGCATGGTCGGCTTGGCTGGAGAAGCCAAGCTCAATATCGAATACGTGGACGGGATTTTTAGAATCACAGCCCATGCTGGACTGTGTTTGGGTGTCGGCCCAGAGGGCACATTGACCATGGCTGTTGGTGCCAAACAGTTAGCCAGCTTTGTGTACTGGATGTACTACAACCTACTGCACGCCGGATTCAGAAGTTTGGTCTTCATAGGAAAAGAAGCTTTTGAAGCGCTGCGCTCTTTGTGCTATCTGATGGTGTGCGAGGGGCGAACCATCGAGCAGTATTTTGGAAAGCCAAGAACGCTCATTGACCAAGCAATTGACAAACTGGAAACCGACTACAACAAGGCTCAAAATTGCCTGGCCTTGGCCAAGTCCATCAATGCGAACCCTGCTCGAACCCGCTTTACCCCGCCTGAGAGCAAAGGCATGCTGATTTACCAACTCACCCGCTTCAACAAGTTCAACTGGGTGGGCGACGGCGCAGGGTTCTCTGATCATTATCTGCCCACCCAGCGTCAGGCGGTTATCAACATTTTGCGCCAAGCTCGCATCCGAGCGGACCTGGAGAACATCATCCAACACATCAGCCCTCAGGGCGAGAAGGGTGACTTAGGAGTCAATCTAAACCGGCTCAAAGAATTTTTTGCCGCAGAGGGCCCCAGTGGTTTGGACATTCCCGGATCTCGCACACGGTTTCAAAACGATTGGCAAAACATCATGCGCACCACAGGGGGCCGCCCAGACTATATTGCCGCGGCCCCTGCGAGCAAAATTGACAACCTCGCCCTCAATGGCGATTTTGAATCGTGGTACGGGCAGGTACACACATCATTGCTGGCCGAGCCAGCCAGAGGCTATGAAGCATTGAGCAGCTCAGATCCTGCGGCCGCGCTACAAGCCAACGCGGCCGCAGATCATCCTCTTTATTCATCGGCCGCCGGAGGGTTCTATACAGATCAGGCGTAATCAATGGGGCACGACAGCACAACGAACAGAGGGAGAGTGTCCCGTTGACAATAGCTCGATGCTTCCATCCTCTTTTCTCTCATATACAGGAATCGGTTCGTCAGATCGTCGCCAAACATTCGCACCAAGCATCAGGCTATCGCGTCCCCAGCCACGCATGACTTTCTTCTCTCCGTTTTGAGGCCCCTGCGGGTTTAAGGCATCCCTTCGGTCATAGGCATCGGCACCATACCAATCATGAACCCATTCCATGCCGTTGTGGCTGATGTCATACAAGCCCAGCGGATTGGGTGGGAACACCCCCACCGGATAACCGTACCCCTTGATCTGATAGGCTTTCCGCAGCATTGCATCCTGCTCGTAATAAGGCATATTGCGTCCGCGCTCAATGTTGCCATCATCCGTGCCCGTCATGAAATACTGGCCGCGGCTGCGAGCAGCGTATTCCCACTGCGCCTCCGTCGGTAAATCCATGGGTAGGCCGGTCAACTGGCCCAGCCACTGGCAATACTCCTTGGCATGCTGCCAATAAGTGCCAGCCGGGATCAAGGGGTGGTGGTTTTTCCCGCCATATTCCATGCCGTTTCGGGTTTTTCCCGTCGCGTCAGAGAAAACATCAAACTCGGCATAGGTGGTCTTGTACTTGCTAATCCAGAAGTCGCTCAAGGTCACTTCGTGGACGTGTTTGTCATCTTCGTTGTAGGTCATACGCGTGACGCCCTCAACGCCCATGAGTTTGGCGAAATCTCCCATCATGAACTTGCCACCCCGCACATACACCATATCCCCCAGCACTTTCGCTTTGAGCTTGGCTTTGCGCTCTTCGATGCTGCCCTCTTGCAAGCCCATCAACACGTCGGTCAGAGCTTGGGGCTGAGTCGGCAAGGGCAATTTGGCTAAATTGGCTTCGCTGATGTAGTGATGATTGATCTTTGGCTTCAAGGGAGGCTTGACGGAAGCCAACGTCGGAAGCTCGACCTTAGACAAGCTCGCCGAGGATGCCGTCGAAGCGGCGGCGGACTCACTCTCAACGGGATTCGCTTTGGGACTTGAATGTGCGCAAGCTGTCAAATCAAACATCGCTGCAGCGATCCCAAAATACAAACTGATATTCCTGATCTTTGTTTTCATGCTCGCCCTGATGTCATTTCACTTTTTTCGCCCATGATGGTACTGAGATTCTCGACCCACAAGTGTCACCACACGTGACAGCTAATTGATATATGGCACACATAGAGGGTGCCAACCAACGTAAGCAATTCATGAGCAAAGGCACCGTTCACAACAACCCCAGCGCCGACGCCAACAACGCCCCTGCCGACGCCACCGCTGGCACCTGGGTTCGAGTCGCCCAAGCCTGGGCCGGCGCCAACTGGGGGGGGCGTGTTCATCCCCCGAGTCGGTCAGGAAGTGGTCGTATCGTTTGTAGAAGGTGACATCGACCGCCCCATCGTGATCGGCGCCACCTACAACGGCCAAGGCACGGCCAACGCGCAAGGCAACCAGGTCGCGCAAGCGAATGCGCCCGCCTGGTTCCCGGGCGATGCGCAAGCAGGCTCACACGAGGGCCATGCCCACAACGCCACGCTGGCTGGCATCAAGACCCAGGCCATGGACGCCAGCCAAAGCGCGAATGTTGGGATGTCGGGCGGCTTCAACCAACTGGTGATGGACAACACCCCGGGCCAAGGCCGCGTTCTGGCCCACACCACCCAGCACCAGACCTGGCTGCAAATGGGCCACCTGCTGCAGCAAAACGATAACCAGCGTCTGGCCCCGCGTGGCCTGGGGCTGGAGTTGCACACCCAGGCCCACGGTGCTGTGCGTGCCGCAGCAGGCCTGCACCTCAGCGCCCATGCCCGCCGAGGTGGTACACAGGGCGCCCAAGGCAAGCCCACCGACACCCGCGAGGCCCAGAGCCAACTGCAAAGCCATGCCGAGCTGGTGCAGACCTTGGCTGCCAACGCACAAACCCATCTGGCCAAACTGCCCAACGAAGCCGCACCAGACAAGTTGCCCGTGATGGGTGCCCTGGGCGAAACCATCAGCAGCCTGCAAGGCACTACGCAGCAAGGGGAACACCACATTCCCACACTGGACAGACCTGACCTGGTGGCCAGCGCCCCCGGCGCCATCACCAGCCACACACCAGCCAATACTGTGGTGAGCGCAGGCGGCCAGGCGGCCATCAGCACACCCACAGACGCCAACCTGCTGAGCCAACGCCACACCGCCTGGGCCGTGAAAGACGGCATCAGCCTCTTCACTCGCGGCGAAGCCAAAGACAGCAAGCACCCTGTGCAAGACACGGGCATGAAGCTGCATGCAGCCAGCGGCAACGTGAACACCCAAGCGCAAAGCGGCGGCATCACCGTCACCGCCGCCAAAGCCATCGACATCCAAAGCACCACCGCCAACATCACCATCAGCGCCCCCAGCAGCCTCATGCTCAACGGCAGCGGTGGCTACATCAAGATCAATGGTGGGGATATTGAGATTGGGACGAGTGGCGCGGCGAGTTTCAAGGCTTCTATGAAGGAGTTGGCGGGGGGTGGGAGTGCATCAGGAACTCCACCCAAGTTTCCCAAGCCTGGGACAGTCCGTTCTACAACTCCAAGCAAATTCAGTCAACAAATTAAGCTGGACGAGTCCTTGCTTGACCTATTAGATGCCCCGCCTAACTTCAACTTCTTTGCCTACAAATCAAATGGCAGCCTCATCCATGAGGGCCTGATTAGTAGCGACGGAATTTCAGATCGAATCTTTACCCAAAGCGTTGCAAGTTTGAACTTCGTACTGGAGCGCCATGACAAACGCTGGCAAGCCTTATCCACAGACATGCCTGAAAACCTGTCGTTAACGAACGATCTGGAACTAGCAGATTTTTCAGACGAGCCAGAATCCAAAAATGAATAAACTTCTTCAAGTCGTTGTGGTCGGATTTGGAGTGATCCTTCAAATTGCCGCAGCGCAGGCAGAGCCTCGGTCCATCGCTTGGACCGCTGAGAGTGAACACGCTCTTATTGTTAACGACATCGTGGCCATGGCGCCAGGCGCCTACTGTCTAGCGGGCGCGGACTTAGATACTGGATTAGCGCAAACCCACGCGATCATCCAAAAACTCGATTCATCCCGGGGCAAGCCGGCTTGGGTCACACGTGCACCGCTTACTGAAAGAGAGTTCTTTCAGAATCGATTTACGAGTTGCACCTTCATGGGCGGCTCAATTTATGGACTCGAGGAAGTCGATACGCAAGCGGATTCAAATGCATCCCAGACCCTAATCTTTGTTACCCGCTTCGACAAGCAAGGACGACTTACCGCTCGGAAACAACTAATCCTTGACGGAAAAAAGCCTTGGTCTGTGGGCATGGTTGCATTGGATGAGGACTTATACGTTCTTATAGGTGAACAAAAATCAAGTACCAAAACTGCCGGGGGCGGCATGCGACTAATCTCGCTGTCTAAGAGTTTAGATATACAGCGGGCAATCACTATACCAAACGGCTCCTTCTTTTATCCCAGCAAAATGCTTGCTACTGCTCATGGCATATTTTTGGTTGGACCGTTTTCCAAGAACGCAGAAGAGCAAGATGCAGGGCTCGCGAGTGCAAAACTTTCGCTCAATGGAAAATATCTGTGGGCACAGCGTTTCGCCTACGCCGCAAACAAGTCAGCCTTCTCGGTGAATCCTAAAACACAGGAAATCCGAGTATCGGCCTTACTAAACGGAGAACTGCAAAGCCAAACAGTCAATGCTGCTGGCCGCTTATCTGAGGTCATCAAAGTGAAATCAACGGCCTGTCGTGCGCTTGGCCATTCAAGTACTGCGGTCAGCCCACAAACTATCGCTTTGGACTGCGACAAACCACCCCAACTTATCAATACAGACCAGACTACTGGCGTCACAACTCCAATCACTAAGCTGGATCAAAGGCCCATCAAGAGCTTTGACCTACCAGAATCCACCGTGATCGTCATTCGATCAGACAGTGACACTCCTGAATACAGGTTCTTGGAGATCAAAAAATGACCGCCCCGAACCCCAAGTTTGAATTCATCAAGTCTATTTACTGTGATGCGCGCAAGATTTCCAAAGAAACGGGTATGTCATGGGAGCTAATCCTTGCCCAAGCCGCGCAAGAGACAGGCTGGGGGGAGAAAGTTCTCCCTGGCACGAACAATCTGTTCAACATTAAAGCAGACAAGAATTGGTCTGGCCCCAAGAAAACCTTCGCCGTATGGGAAATCGTTAGTGGCAAAAAAGTATGGATTGATGCCGACTTTCGCGTGTATGCAAATGTCCAAGACGCTTTGCGCGACAGAGTTGTTTTCCTGAAGCAGAACTCCCGCTATGTGAAAGCCGGTCTCTTTGATCAGGGTACGCTGGGCAGCCTAGAAGACGAGGCACAAGCCCTAAAAAAAGGAGGCTACGCGACCGATCCTAACTACGCGGAGAACTTGGCCGAAGTATTCCGAGGCAAGACCATGCGGAATGCAATTGCCGAAGCGCAAAAAGCTGGTTGCGATTGTTGTACAGCCACGCATCAAGTGACCATACTTGATGCCGTCAAAACTCCGATCAAACACAGCAAGATTCGCTTAGATAATGGCTCTCGAACAGCTGAAGTGCGAACCAATGAGTGGGGGGCCTTTTCGATCAAGACATCGAAAGCCCTCGATTTATTTGTTGAGATCTGGGATGCATTGTCAAATTCTTGGGTAAGAGCACCACAGCCTCTTTCCCTCGCGGATACGGCCCAATGCCACACGCTTATTGCTCCCATCGTTCGGGCAACAGCCTCGACGGATCACCACGATCAATCAAATCCAGCCAGCAAAAGCAACGGCCAAACAAGTTCACCAGCCCCCGGATCTGGCATGACACACACCGTTGCCAAAGGGGAAACGCTCGGGGCTATTGGCAAGCGATATGGTGTTACCTACCAATCGTTAGCAGAGCTCAATGGACTTCAATCGCCCTTTACCATTTTTGCAGGTCAGTCCTTACTTATTCGCAAAACAACGAACGGTGCGCCAACAACCCAGCCTGCGCCAAAACCCACAGAAACTCAAACATACATTGGATCCACAGCGGCAAATCATCCTGTATTTGCGATTGCAAGCAAGGCACGCGCACCGTGGCTAGCATATGCAGAGCATGAACGAAAACTAGGCATACGCCGAGGGGGTGGACAAGTTAGTAATCAACACATCCAAGAATATGCAACAGCCACAACAATGGGGCGCACCAATGATGCATCCTACGCATACTGCGCAGCCTTCGCCAACTGGTGTCTAACCAACGCTGGCTTTGCGGGAACCCGAAGCGCACAAGCTATTAGCTTTCGCAATTGGGGAAAGGGTACAAAGCAGAACCGCCCGGCCTATGGTGCGCTTGCATTGATCAAATTTCCTGCAGGCGGTCACCACGTCACTTTTGTAATCGGAAAAGCAAAAGGTAATCGCATTGCAACGCTTGGCGGCAACCAAGGGGGCAATCATGCCGTTTCCCAAAGCGCAGTTCCTGCGGCCTGGGTAGTAGCCTACCGCCTGCCCTCTAATTACCCAGATACCAATGAAGACTATGAGCTTCAAGATGTGCAACATGCTGGCTCATCAATGAGCCACGCGTCCACACGTTAAGAATATGCATCGATCCTATATTGCCCAATCATTTTTGATTCTTGCATTCTCGTACTCCGCGACAGTTTGCTCTGCCGCGCCGCAGCAGGTGACCCTTTCGATCAAAGACGCGGCAGGCCAACATACTCTTACTTTGACTTCGGCGCAGCAGCCTATTGGAAACTCCGTAGAGTTTCTGTACCAACTTAAGGGTCGCAAAGCCGGCTGCAATTTATCCCTAGCTGGCCACGCCCGGATGCTGACAGCCAAGGAAATTGGTCCCGTCGATATTGATTGGAACGAGTACCTCCCGAATGGAGAATCCGTTCGGTATGCTCGATTCAAAGATCAGGGAACAGCAAAAGCCGAGTTGGAGATTGATGTGCAATCAAGATTCCCAAAGTTCTCAACGTTCTCAGCTCCGTTACCAGTAGAACTAAGGCATCGCCAATGCATTGGCGCATCCGAATCCATTGAGTTGACATTTTTTAGTAAATGAGTGGAATCGCTTTGAGCGATGAAGTTGCCGATTTAAGCCACGGAGAGCTGAAAGAAGGCAGCCACACCTAAGCCGACAAACATTCAACGAAACCAAAAGGAAATCTCATGAAGTATCTAATCAGCATTGCAGCCGTCCTGTCCTTGACCGCCTGCGGCACCACCAACAACTACCTCGCTGAAAAAACCAAGACGGTTGAGTACTACCGTATCTTTGACATCAAGACGACTGCGTCCAAACAAAGCGTGATCAAAGCGGCCAGCGATGGCTTGGGCCGCAATGTCAACAACGCTCAAGAAGCCACGCCGATTCCCAAGAGTGCGACTTTGCCTGACACGCCCGGTCGCTTCACCATCGTGAACCCATTTGAAGGCACCAAATTCGCCATGTTGGCTGGTGGCGCTGGGTCGCTCGGCATGCAAATGGCGACATGTGATGGTGCTGCGTGGAGTGCAAAAGCCGTACGCGACATCGCCGGCAGCAACAAGCTCAACCTGACAGTTTGCTTGTTCCAGTACAAGGAAGGCTACCACCTCGACATGTATGCCGTGTTTGTGAAGCAAGAGGGTGGCTTGTTCCAAGTCAGCCGCGACCTGGCTAATGCGATGGTTGGCACCCCTGAAGAATGGACTGAAAAGACTTTCTTGGACACTGTGCGTAGCGTCGCATCCAAGATTGAGGCCAAAGTCACGCTACTGGAAGCACAACCTGAAATCAGCGGCACCCCATGGCTTGACCCGATTGATGCTCCAGTCAAGAAGTAAGACCTCTTGAAAAAAGCATGCTCCCGGCAAATTCCATGCCGGGGGCGGCATCATGAAGCATGAGCATGCTGGTGGGCAAGCATACGGCCAATTCGTGGTGCTGTCCGTCACCCACCGCGTGCGCAACAACCTCAGCGCCGATGCGCAAGCCGGTCTGATGCACTTGCTGGGCCCCGGCAAACTGCCGAGCGATGACAGCCGCCGCTTGCCCAACGACAGCAGCGATCCCGTCTACGAATGCCGCCTCACCGCACAACGTGCCAACGTGCCCGTGCGCATGCTGGCGCGCAGCAAACCCACCGTTCACGGCACTCAAACCGCCATCGTCGTGGGCCACATCGGTGAGCCCGTCCACACCGACCGTGACGGCCGCATCAAAGTGCAGTTCCACTGGCAGCGTGGCGCCCAAAGCAGCCATCGCTTGAACCACCCCGCCGATAACAATGCCCCTGGCGATGCCACCGCAGGCACCTGGGTGCGCGTGGCACAAGCCTGGGCTGGAGCGAACTGGGGGGGCGCCTTCATCCCTCGGGTGGGGCAGGAAGTGGTCGTCGCCTTTGTGGAGGGAGACATCGACCGCCCCATCGTGGTCGGCGCCACCTACAACGGCCAGGGCGCTGCCAATGCACAAGGCAATCAAGTCTCGGGCGCCAACGCCCCGGCCTGGTTCCCTGGGGATGCACAAGCGGGCTCACACGAGGGGCATGCCCACAACGCCACCTTGGCTGGCATCAAAACCCAATCTTTGGACGCCAGCCAAAGCGGCAGCGGTGGCTTCAACCAATTGGTGATGGACAACACCCCATCCCAAGGCCGTGTGCTGGCCCACACCACCCAGCACCAGACCTGGCTGCAAATGGGCCACCTGCTGCAGCAAAACGATAACCAGCGTCTGGCCCCGCGTGGCCTGGGGCTGGAGTTGCACACCCAGGCCCACGGTGCTGTGCGTGCCGCAGCAGGCCTGCACCTCAGCGCCCATGCCCGCCGAGGTGGTACACAGGGCGCCCAAGGCAAGCCCACCGACACCCGCGAGGCCCAGAGCCAACTGCAAAGCCATGCCGAGCTGGTGCAGACCTTGGCTGCCAACGCACAAACCCATCTGGCCAAACTGCCCAACGAAGCCGCACCAGACAAGTTGCCCGTGATGGGTGCCCTGGGCGAAACCATCAGCAGCCTGCAAGCCACTGCGCAGCAAGGCGAGCAAAACATTCCCACGCTGGGCAGACCAGACCTGGTGGCCAGCGCCCCTGGCGCCATCACCTGCCACACCCCTGCTCACACGGTCGTCAGCTCAGGCGGCCAGGCCGCGATCAGCACACCCACTGACGCCAACCTGCTGAGCCAACGCCACACCGCCTGGGCCGTGAAAGACGGCATCAGCCTGTTCACCCGCGGCGAAGCCAAAGACGGCCAACACCCCGTGCAAGACGTCGGCATGAAGTTGCATGCCGCCAGCGGCAACGTGAACATGCAGGCACAGAGCGGCGGCATTACCGTGACCGCAGCCAAAGCAATCGACATCCAGAGCACCACCGCCAACATCACCATCAGCGCCCCCAGCAGCCTCATGCTCAACGGCAGCGGTGGCTACATCAAGATCAATGGTGGGGACATTGAGATCGGGACCTCGGGTGCGGCGAGTTTTAAGGCTTCTATGAAGGAGTTGGCGGGGGGGGGCAGTGCGAGTACGCCGGGAATGTCATTCTCTCAATCAGCGGTGCAAATGCCAAAACGCCCCCTTCAAGTTAGCTTACTCAACGCTGATTGCTCCCCCCCCAACTCAGAACCAATGAAGTTAGTTGACGGAGAAGGCATCGAGCACAACATCACCGTTGCTTCTGGTCCCACACAGATCGAAAAGTTCAAACCGGGGTTTGCTAAAGGTACGCAACCCAAACGTAGAAGTTGATTGATTACAGATTCAATCAGAACTCAAGCGAGACTGAATATGTCCTTACTTGCTGCGGCAGCAGAGTCCAAAAATCCAAAACCGAAACCTCGGGTCGTTCCTGAAGACACACAACAGGTTTGCATTGATTTACCGGGTGAGGAAGTCCGTTGCATCATCCATAAGCCGAAACTTGAGATCATGCTGCGCAAACATCGCGACGTGATTTTTGAAATCCAGCTGTTTAAGGGCATGACTTACACAGTTGAAGCGGATCAAAGCGACTTTTACAACGCACGCGACAAACACATTGTTTTGCATAAGAAAAAGCAAAACGTAACCTTCAAAGATGGCGAGCGCTTGCATCTTTGGGTTGCGCGCGATTTCAAAGGAAGCTTGATTCTCAAGTCAAATGGCAAGGTCCTTGGGCGGTATGAGCCATCCATACTGGACAAGACTCGTTATGACGTAACACCAGAGACGAAACCAGCACCAATGATGGTCGTCCTAAAAAATGAAACCGCACCAACCTCGCCGCGTTTGCTAAGTAGTGAGACGTGCAAGGCGACCGATCTGCTTGGCATTGAAAAATGGACGCTTCATCCTGTGCCAACTGCCTTTGGCCTCGATGCTTTAACTATGTACAGCCGCAGTCGTCCAGTCACGCCTGTAGCTGAGCAACACCCAACCGTTGCGGTAGTTGATGGCGACACCAAGAATATGCCCCAGAAACTAAAGGACTTCTTTGCAACGGGCGGTGGAAAGTCAGGCATGGCTGATATTGATCCCAACGAGGTCATGACTCGCAACTGGCTGATTGGTCAACTGACTGGCGTAGCAGCTTATGCAGGCGACAACTGGAATTGGCTCCGCCACAGCATCAACAAGCAAGCGGATGGTGCCTTCAAACTGGTAAGTGCCAAGGTTTCATACGTTCGGGGCAAGGTTCGGATTTACTTCACGGGCTACAGCTCAAAGAATCCTGCGTTTGGCCCAGGTGGGCACGGCCCTGGAAATGCCAAGATTTTGCAAATCTACGCGGGGATCGGCAAAGCAGGTAGTGCCTTCAAATCTACGGCCTTGGCGGTGGGCGGAACATTCAAAGGCAATGCACTCACAAGTTTCATATTCGGATCTGTTCAGTCATGGACCGAATGGCAAGCGGATGCTCAAAAAGACGGCTACGACTTTGCTGCAGCCTTGATTACTAGCCTGGTAAAAGCGATAGTAGTTGCCGCAATTACCGCTGCGTTGGTTGCAGTCATTTTGTTCTTCTTGATGGTTGCCCTAAAGTTAACTGTCGCGGCCCTCCTTGTTGGCGCACTAACAATCGGAATTGGATGGGTGATTAACTACGGGATCGAAGCCCTAGACAAACAAGTTGGCAAGGCTTGGAAAGGGCAAGGTAATGGCGACGGCTCTGCTGCTGGCATCGCACCGTGGCTTAGAAGCATGGGCAAATGGCTCGGCGAATCATGGGATCATCTCAACGCCAAGTTCCCAAACGATTACCGCCCTTGGGCTGCATTATGAGCACAGCACCTACATCCTTTGTAGAGGAGCGCGAGACCATTGGCCCTTGGGACTACACCGCTCGCATACCTGATGGAGCAAGTTCTAGAAACTATGCGTTTGCTCCCCTTCTCGTATCAATCATTGCGGGCGGCATTGCCATGTTTTTAGGCGTCAACGTCGCCCGAAACGTACCCTTTTGGGACAATGCTACGGTTTGGGTTTCGTTAGCTTTGTCGGCTGTTGGCTTACTGCTCAGCGCCTGGATGTATTTTGGGAAGTGGGTATGGACTGCCCCCCAAATGGCCTTGTTTAGCCTTGCTGGCTTTGTGCCAATTTTTTGGGCATTCCAGGGGGCAATGCTTGTCTCTTTTTTGCTCTACAGCGACGCCTCTGTGTTCTCAAGGATCAGCATCTTATTGGTCTACATCTCTTGGCATGGATGGTGGATTAGTCAGGCAGCAAAACGATGCATGTCGATTTGGTCAAACAAGACCTCGCGCGAAAAAGTTTGGATCACGTATGAATGCGCGACGGTGTATCGACAATTCGCAGCGAAAGCTGCAATGGAAGCAGCCGGCGTGAGGTGGCATCCCGGTTCGTTTGGTATTTTGTTGCCCATGCTTTCTTGTGCCCCCCTGTACATCTATCGACATGAAATCGTCGGATATCTTGGCGTACCCTGGGTTCCGATGATCGGTTTTGCACTTGGCTTCTCGGCTTTTGTTCTCATAACTACGGCGCTAGCTGCAAGTGTCACCACAATGTTACTGATCCCGGCCCGTATCGTGGCCGCGACTGGCAAACCTGTACTTGTAGACATGATGACGCCAGCGAATGCTCCCAGATGAGAGGCCCACATGTCCATCAACGCACAAACCACCCCGACCAGCAAGAACAGAATGATCGCCCTTCCGCTTTCCATGATGCTGGGCTTCTTTGGGGCAGACCGGTTTTATCTAGGCAAGTACAAAACTGGCGCACTGAAACTAGTGACATTCGGCGGGCTGGGCATGTGGTGGTTCATTGATGCCACCATGCTGCTGCTCGACGCGTTTCTCTGGAGTCTGGGCAAACAGCGGGGCTTCGTCAAAGACGCAAATGGGCACGACCTTCGTTACGGGCTATCTATGTATCGGTGGTACGAAGGACGTTTGCAGCGCGATTGGTTTCGCCCGATCGCTTCTTCATGAAGTGAAATGCGTCTTCTGTGAGAGCCGTAGCTCCCTCACTCCTGCCACAAATAAAACACCTTCCCAAACTGCCCGATCACCTGCACTTCTGGGTAAAAGCGGGAAGGAACAAAACCATTGGTTTCAGGCAGTGAAGCCTTCAAGCTTCGTCCGGTGGCAGCAGCCATGCCGTACTCAACGGGCAAACACTGCTTGTTAAGGTCGGGTTGGTTGGCGGTCTGAACCACTTGCAGCAGCACGCCGCGCGGGCAAGCTTTCCATGCGTGTGATTGTTGTGCAAAGACCTTGGGTCCCACTTCCGCACCGAGCCGATACGCCGAGGCATCGGGCTCGAACGGCAGCAGCCAGCGGGTGGCCTTCGCGTCACCGTTCGCGTCAGTCAATTCCGTCAGACCATATTGCTTGATGCGGCGTCCGGTGGTTTGCGCATCGCGGCCCACACCTGCGGTAATGCGGCAGGTATCGAACCAGGTGCGGCCTACGTCTATGACATGGGCATAGAAAGTGGCCAGGTACGGACGCACCACCACACCATCGGGCTCACTGCCGTAGTAGCTCATGAGCAGTTCGTGCAGGTAGGTCACATACAGTTGGTTGGCCACCTTCGACAGCATGGCCGCTTGCTGCAGGTCGCCACACGTGACTTGAGGCGCCACGCCAAAGGCGTGACCTGGCGAGACCGCAGCAGGGTCTGTGTCAATCACAGCCTCAAATTGCTTCAGCAGTGCGGCTTCTTCCTGAACCAAGGGGCGCGCTTTGTAAAACGCGGCGTAGGCCAACTGGGCGGGCTTGTACCCCGATTCAGCGGCTTGCCCCAACAAGGTCAGGGCCCGGTTGATGTCTGCGGCCTCTGGCACACCCACCGCCATCATTTCCGACAAGCGGAACAGGGATCGAGGGTCATGCGCCTTCGCGCCCAGCTTGTGCAGGTTGAACGCGTGCGTCAGATGGCCGTCACGCCCCGTGTGAAAGTAGACCGACTCGGCCAGGTAGTACAGCGCGTCTCGGTTGCCCTCGGCTGCCGGGTTCTCTAGCTTTTTGACAGCGAGATCAAAGTTGCCCGCTTGGTAAGCGGCAAAGCCGATTTGGTAGAGGTCAGCCGGCTCCGCCTCGGGGGCAGGCGCTTTGGTCGGCATTTGGGTCGACGGTTTGGTGGTCGGCGTTTGGGCTGGCGCCTGGGCATATGCGGCGGCGCAGAGCGCCCCAGCCAACACCCACATCGATGCCTTGATCGGCACCCGCTTGCCTGAAAGCTTCAACACGGCCAACTCCCCCGGTTTGTTTGTTCGGGGGCAGTTTAGCTGGCAGGCAAAGGGGGCACAGCCCACCAATCAGTGGGGTCAGCGCTTGGCTTTGCGCGACACAGGGGCCAACAAGTCGTGACGGGTGGGTGGCACCGATTTGGCAGCCACTCGCTCCCACTCCGACCAGTCAACATAGGTCACCTCAGGCAAAGGCAAAGCGCCTTGGCCCTGTGAAGATGCGGTGCCCATCGCGGCCCCATGCGCCACGAACCGGCGCGCATGTGTATTGGGTGACGAATCACAGTCAGGGTTTTCAAAACGACACTCCCGTTAGGCTTTATAGCCTTTTTATGCTGTGCAGTTTGCACGATTCGGCCGGAAATGTGTGTGAAATTTAAGTGAAAACCCTATCTTTTACACCTGCGCTCGCGATGCGAAATCAGCTTCTACCAAGTGGCATCACGGCACGATGGTGGTGAACAAATACACCGCCCCAATGACCAGATGCACCGCCCCTTGTAGAACCGTGGTGCGCCCTGTGCCCAGCGACTGCGTGGCCACCAGCAGCGACAGCATCAACAAGACGGTGGATTTCACATCCAGGCCCAGGGTCAAGGTCCACCCCGTCACCAAAGACACGATGGCCACAGCAGGAATGGTCAGGCCGATACTGGCCAGCGCCGACCCCAAAGCCAGGTTCAGGCTGGTTTGCAAACGGTTTGATCGAGCCGCACGGAAGGCCGCGACGCCTTCAGGCAGCAAGACCACGATGGCCACAATGATGCCCACCAAGGCGGGTGGCGCTCCCATGGCCATGACCCCCTTTTCAATGATCGGGGCCAGCCCTTTGGCCAACATCACCACGGCCACCAAGCTGACCAGCAGCAAGGCCAGGCTGATCAACGCGACGCGACCGCTTGGGGGTTCAGCATGCGCCTCTTCGGTGTGGTCGCCCGAGTCGGCTGGCAGGAAGTAATCTCGATGCCGAACGGTTTGCACCAGCACGAACGTGCCGTACAGCACCACCGACACCACCGCAATGAATGCCAGTTGGCTGGGGCTGTAATACGGCCCTGGGGTGGTGGTGGTGTAGTTCGGCAGCACCATGGTCAACACTGAAATGGCTGACAAGGTTGCCAACGTGGCATGCACACCGTGCAGGCCAAACTTTTGCTCATGAAAGCGTGTGCCCCCCACCAACAGGCACACCCCCACCATCACATTGAGGATGAGCATGACGGCGGCAAACACCGTGTCGCGCGCCAGGGCGGTGGCGGCAGGCCCGCCAGACAGCATCAACGACACAATCAGGGCCACTTCAATGACGGTGATGGCAATGGCCAGCAGCAAGGTGCCAAAGGGCTCGCCCACGCGATGGGCCACCACTTCGGCATGGTGAACGGCTGCGGTGACCGCGCCAAACAAGGCCAGTGCCGAGACCGCTGCATACCAAGAGCCAACGCCAAGCGACGCGCCCGCCAAGACCAACATGGCTGCGATCGGCGCAGCCAATGCCCACAAGGGCAAGGAAGGATTTTTTTGCATGGGCCCATGATGGCACACCACCACGGGCCCGCCCATCAGAAGGGCATCTGCCGCAGCAGGTCAGTCCACACGAATGCGGTTGCCATTGGGTGACTTCTGCTTCTTGGGCAGCTGCAGGGTCAAGATGCCGTTGGCAAATTTGGCGCTGGTCTCAGCCGCATCGATCTCGACGGGCAACTCGAAACTGCGGCTGACGCTGCCGAAGTAGCGCTCACTGCGCAGCACACGCTCGTCTTTGCTCTGACTGTCTTGCTGTTTGACTTCGGCGCGCAAAGTCACCACAGCGCCATGCACTTCCACATGGATGTCTTCTTTCGATACGCCAGGAATTTCTGCCTGCACCTGATAGGCGTTGCCGGCTTCCTTCACATCAATCTTGATTTGCGCCGGCAGGGCGTCGCCGTGCAGAGGTTTGACGTAATAGCCTGTGGCCAGATCACGGAACAGGTCGTCCAACAGGCTGGTGCGGGTGGGTAGCAAGTTCATCGGAACACTCCTTCAAATTTGGTGACAAACAAGGACTGCGATGCTTGGTAGATGGGGCCCAGCCCATGGAGTTCAAGGCCCGGCCCGCAAGTCGTTGGTTTACGTCAAACGGGCGGAATTCGCAAGTCTTGCAGCACCGTGCCCACCGACAGAATGTCTTGCTCGTGCGCGGGATCAGGCTCGGGCTCTCTCAGGGCCTGCGCCACCCAGTCCTGCACAGCGGGCACACGCAGCAAGCGTTCCCAATACGGTTGCGCAGCCGGGCTGAGGGGCAAGCCATAAGTTTGGAAGCGAAGGGCCACCGGGGCAAAAAACGCATCCACCGCCGTGAACTGATCGCCCGCCAGATAAGGCCCGCCGAACAGGGTCAGGCCTTGCGCCCACAGCGCTTGAATGCGTTCGACATCGCGAACCACACTGTCGGGCACTTCGTGCAGGCGCACACGCCAGCCGCAATGCATGGAGCAGTGCTGGCGCAAGGCCTGAAAGCCAGAATGCATTTCGGCCACGGCACTGCGGGCCCAAGCTCGTGCAGTCGCGTCGGCAGGCCACACAGATGGGTGTGATTCGCCCAGGTACTCGACGATGCTCAACGAATCCCACACCACAACGTCGCCATCCACCAGGCAAGGTACCTTGCCTGCGGGAGCCACGTTGCGATATGCCGCCCAATCGGCAGCATCGCCGAAGCGGTGCATGCTCTCTTGAAACGGCAGGCCCAGTTCGCGCATCAGAACCCACGGCCGCATGGACCACGACGAATACAGCTTGTTGGCAATGTGCAGGGTGTACATCGTGCAGGTCTCCGGCTTGGGTATCGGGCTCTGATTATGATGTGAGCATGAAGCTGATTTTGCGATGGCTGCTGCTGGCGGCCGCCCTGATGCTGATCACCCAGTGGGACACCGGCATCCACGTCAAGAGCTTTGGCGCCGCCATGTGGACAGCCCTGGTCATGGGGCTGATCAACGCCTTTGTGCGGCCGCTGTTGATCTTGCTGACACTGCCCGTCACGGTGCTGACATTGGGGCTGTTTCTGTTCGTCATCAACGCCCTGACGTTTCAGATGGCATCGGGCCTGCTGGATGGTTTTCAGGTCAACAGCTTCTGGGACGCCTTGCTGGGCTCGGTGTTTTACAGCCTGTGGGGGCTGGTCATTGATGCCGCGTTAGAACGTTTCTTCCCCTCGCCTCGCTGGCCTGATCCAGATCAATGATTGAATGCCCCCCCGTTTGTGGGGAGGTCGATGGCATGCGTGCCCCTTACGATGTGACCGCACAGCCGCCCACACGGGGTGGCCGTGGCGCATTGACAATCAAGAGAGGCCCTTTCATGAAAATTTTTACCATTAGCGCCCTGGCCCTGGCCGGCGCTCTGGCTTTGGCCGCCCCCGCAGCTCAAGCTGTCGTCATCGATTTCACCGGTGGCGTGGTGACCTTGGCTGATGGCTCCACCACCACGACCAACAACAGCGTGGTCCACAACGGTGTGGCCACCTACGAAGAAGACGGCATTCTGGTGTCGTTCGACGGCGCACCCAATGGCATCATTGGCGACTACTACTCGATGGGCGCGGGCGGCTTCGTCGGCAACGATGTGATTCACGCCCACTGGGACGCTGGCATCACCTCCATCACCTTCACCAAGGTGGACGGCAAGACCTTCGACCTGACCTATTTCGACCTGACCTCGAACACCACGATGGGTGGCGGCCAGGCCAGTGGACTGGAAGATTCCTGGATCACCGCCTCGAACGGCACTTCGCTGAAGCTGCCCTCTTCGGACTGGGGCTTTGCCAAGGACTTCTTTGGTGCCGATGGCGACGGCGTGGCACGCATGTACATGGGCCCCAGCTTCCTGGGCATCACCTCGTTCACCATCACCTCGAAGAACGCCTACTGCTTCGGCATGGACAATTTCTACATTGACCAGGCCGCGCCCGCCGTTCCTGAGCCCACCACCACCGCCATGGTGCTGGCTGGCCTGGGTCTGGCTGGCTTCGCCGCCAAGCGTCGCAAGGCTTGATCGACCCCCGCTCAGGCCGTACTGGCCTGGGCGGCAGCCTGTTCCACCACCTGACGTGTCAGGGGTGGAGCGAAAGTTTCAATGAAGGCGTAAACGTAGCCTCGCAAGAAGGCGCCGCGACGAAACGCCAGACGGGTCATGTTCACTTCGAACAGGTGACCCGCATCCAGTGCCTGCAAATTGCGGTCACGCTCTTCGTCATAGGCAATGGACGCCACGATCCCCACCCCCAGGCCCAGCTCGGCATAGGTCTTGATCACGTCGGCATCCATGGCGGTCAGCACAATGCTGGGCTGAATGCCGGCACGCTCAAAGGCTTGGTCGATGTGCGAACGACCGGTGTAGCCGGCGTCGTAAGTGACCAGCGGGTACTTGGCCAGGCGCTCCAGCGTCAAGGGTTGGCCATCCAGCAGGGGGTGTCCATTGGGCACCACCACACTGTGGGTCCAGCGGTAGCAAGGCAAGGTCACCAGTTGCTCATACTGAGCCAAAGCTTCGGTGGCAATGGCCACATCGGCCTCGCCTGACAACAACATTTCCGCGATCTGCTTGGGTGAGCCCTGGTGCAGGCTCAAAGTGACCTGCGGATAAAGCTGCCGGAAGTCGCGCACCGCCGCTGGCAAGGCATAGCGGGCCTGCGAGTGGGTGGCTGCAATCGACAAGGGCCCTGCATCGTGCGCCGAGAAATCGCGTGCGGCGTTGCGCAGGTTGTCGGAATCAGCCAGCAGCCGCTCGATGATGGGCAGCACCTGGGCGCCTGGTTCGGTCAGTCCTGTCAGGCGCTTGCCAGCCCGAATGAACAACTCAATGCCCAACTCATCTTCCAACTCACGAATCTGGCGACTGACCCCCGGTTGCGATGTATGGAGCACCTGCGCCACCTCGGTCAGGTTGAAACCCTGGCGAACGGCTTCGCGCACCGAGCGCAATTGCTGAAAATTCATGATGCCTCTCCTCATGCGATCAACGCATTTTGAAAGGCATTGCTTATTCGCAAAACAATTATTTCCTTCTAAGCATCTGCCAAAAACACAGATTAGCCAGGGGAAGCCAACAGGGCAGCCAGGCGACCATCTTTGCGCATGGCTTTGAGCGCGGCATCCAAGCGGGGAATCAGGTCTGCATGCCTGCGATGAAGCACATGCACCGACATCTCGCTTCTCAACGAAGGCCCCGCCCGAACGGCGCCCGCCGTGATGACACCGCTTTGCGAACCCAATTGGGTGCTGGAGATCAAGGCCACATCGAATCGCCCAGCCGCCAACATCGCATGCAATGCGGCGGCATTGTTGACCACCACCGATTCGAGCCCCTCGGAACGGACGAAGCCCTCCGCCAGTTTCGAGCCCCGCACAAACCCAACCGTTCGAAACTGAAGCTCGGATGCACGATGGATCACGATGAGCGATTGCGCCCGCACATAGGGGTACAACTCGGTTTGCTTGATGGGCTCGTTGAGGTGAACAAGATTAGGATAATCGGACAAGACGCTGATGACCCGGCTGAGGTCAGCGTCGTAATAGCCTTTGTCGGTTTGTGCCAGCGCCCGCTCAGAAGGCACCATGACAAACACCGGTTGCATGCCAATGTCCGCATACGCGGCCTTCATGACGGGCACCAACCCAGCCGTGGCCTCGTTGTAGGCCACCGTGAAGCCCTCGTCGGCCCGCGCAGAAAACGCCCATAGAGTCAAAAGCAGCCCACCGCTGCAGAGCCCGACGCCCAGGCCTCGCCAGATGAGCGCGCAGACGCGAGGAATGAATGACCGACACATAGTCCCGAAGTCGCCCAGGTCCGTCAGGGAACGAGCCGCAACAGCCCCGCCAAGGCCTCTGCCACCGTGGCCCAGCGCACGGCCGCGCGATCGCCCTCGAAGCGATGACAACTGGCTTCCACCGCCCCACCCCGCGTGGCCCAGGCCAGCCACACTGTACCCACGGGCTTGTCTGGCGAGCCGCCGCTGGGCCCCGCAATGCCGGTGACGGCCACCGCCAGCTGCGCACGAGAGCGCTGCAGCACCCCTGCCACCATGGCCCGCGCAACCGGTTCGCTGACTGCGCCGTGCGTGGCGATCAACTCTGGCGGCACGCCCAGCCATTCGGTTTTGGCTTCGTTGCTGTAGGTGACCACCCCCCTGTCAAACCAGGCGCTGGATCCAGCCAGCTCGGTGCATGACGCGGCGATGAGCCCCCCTGTGCAGGATTCAGCCGTGGCGATCAACCAGCCACGCGCGCTCAAGGCTTCGGCCAGGTTCGGCAGTTGCGGCCACATGGGAAGCGATGCGGTCATGATCGAACACACCCACTCAAGGCAGCAAACTGACGCCAACGCCGCCCTGGCGCAACGCAACGGCCAAAGCCAACAGCAGCAAGGTACACAAAGCGGCGACCAAGTCATCAAACATGATGCCCAGCCCTTGCGCCCAGCCAATCGGCTGACCCGGTTTTTGCTTGAACAATTGATCAGCCCACCCCACGGGGCCTGGCTTGACGGCATCAAAGACCCGGAACGCGATGACAGCCAGCAGTTGGCCCTTCCAATCCATGGGCGACACCACCCACAGCACCAGCCAGATCGCCCAGATTTCGTCCCACACCACGGAGCCGGGGTCAGCCACCCGCAGGCTGCGAGCCGTGTGCGTGCAAGCCCACCACCCCACAAACCAGCTCACGACCAGCAAGCCAGCCCAAGCCAGATCGGCCTGCACCCCAAAGCCAAATCGGGCCTGCAAAGCCACGAAGGTGATCCAGCCCCACAAGGTTCCCACGGTGCCAGGCGCAATGGGGCTGAGCCCACTGCCCGCGCCAAGCGCAATGAAATGCGCAGGATGGCTCCACAGAAGACGCGCGTCGGCACGGCGCGGGGCCCCCACCTCCTGCGCTTCTTCCACGTCATAGCGATAAACGCTCATGCCACCCCTTTGAAATGGTCAAACGATGACCAACGATTGTCCACGGCCTGTAAGGTGGGATCGCCTTCCCATTGGTCCAGTTCGCCTCGCCACAATCGCAAGCCGGGTTCGGCTTCGATGCGACCGATGCGTGTCAGCAGCAGCCCCAACTGCTGCTCCAGTTCACGCACGGCACCCCTTTGGGACACCGGTGTAGTGAACACCAGTTCGTAGTCATCGCCCCCGGCGAGCAGACAGTCCCATTGTTGCGCAATGGGGCGGTCTTGCAAATGGGCGCTGATGGGCAAGGCATCGAGTACCAGCGAGGCACCGACCCGGCTGCGCCGCAAGATGTGCCCCAGGTCACCCAACAGGCCATCAGACACGTCGATGGCGCTGGTGGCCATGCCGCGCAGACCTTGCCCCAAGGCCACGCGTGGCGTGGGCATTTCCATGGCCATGCGCACCGCATCAAAAGTATGGGGCATCAACCCAGGATGCAGGTTGCCCCGGAACGCTTCCAGGGCCAAACGCGCCTCGCCGGGCCAACCACTGACCCAGATGTCGTCCCCGACTTGGGCCCCGCCGCGCAGCAAGGCCTGACCTGCCGGCACTTCCCCCATGACGGTCACACCAATGGACAGCGGCCCGGCGGTCGTGTCTCCGCCGATGAGTTCGCAGTCGTGCTCGTCAGCCAGCGCCAGCAGGCCCTGCGCGAATTCAGACAACCAGGATTCATCCACCCGGGGCAAGGTCAACGCCAGCGTGAAAGCCAGCGGTCGAGCCCCGCAAGCCGCCAAATCGGACAGATTCACGGCCAGGGCCTTGTGTCCTAATCGGACAGGCTTGACCGTGGATAAGAAATGGCGCCCTTCCACCATCGTGTCGGTTGAAATGGCCAACTGCATGCCCGGCGCAGGCGCAATGACGGCGCAGTCATCGCCATTGCCTACGACGGCACGATGCGGCCCCTCGCCAGAACGGCGCCAAAAGTATCGTTCGATCAGATCAAATTCACCCAGACTCATAGCGCCAATCATCGCACTTCCTGAGAACCGGGGAGAATCGGACAACATGGACGATTTCGTCCGCATTTGTGCATGAAATGCATGTCAGACCTGGGTTGCGGCCGCTACACTGGGGCTACTGCAAATTTGCCTGTTAACGCGCCACTCCTGGCATGAGCCCTGATTTGTCCGTCTTGCTGGTCGATGACCACCCTTTGTTCCGAGATGGCCTGAGCAATCTCATTGTGGGGCTGGCGCCTCAAGCGTCCGTCGAACAGGTCGGCAGCCTGTTTGACGCCTTGGCCATGCGCGAAAGCACGTTTGATCTGGTGTTGCTGGATTTGCATCTGCCGCACGTTCAGGGGCTGGACGGCCTGAATCAAATGAAAGCCACTTTTCCGGACACACCCATCGTCGTGATCTCCGGGGAAGATGATCCCAACCTGATCGCGCAGACCATTCAGGCCGGTGCCAGCGGCTTCATTCCGAAGAGCACCAATGTGGCGGTGACCAAGCAAGCCATTCAATTGGTGCTGGCCCACGGCGTTTACCTGCCACCGCAAGCCCTGCAAACCAGCCCGATCAGCAAGACCAACGGCCACCCCTTGACCAGCCAGCTCAGCCAACGCCAACTGGCCGTGTTGCGGGGCTTGCTGCAAGGCAAGCCCAACAAGGTCATTGCACGCGACATTGGCATTGCCGAAGGCACGGTCAAAGCCCATTTGTGGACGGTCTACCAGCTGTTGGGGGTGAGCAACCGCGCCCAAGCCATGTACCGCGCCCACGAACTGCAACTTTTTCAAGACCTGCAGCCCCTGCGCCCGGAATAATCGGGGGCCATGCAGACGGCCACCCCTCTTCCCTCGCCTGTCGATGTGCCTCGGCGCATGTCGGTTGACCACCAGATCCTGCTTTTGCTGGCCAATCAGGTCACCAAGGTGCCCTGGCCCGTAGGCGGCGCTGCCGCAGTGGTCTGCCTCATGGCCTGGAACCATGCGCCACATGGGCTGCTGCTGGCTTGGGCCTTGTCCATCTGGTCGACACAAGTTTTGCGCTGGCGCGTGCTGTCGCAACTGCCCCTGTCGCGCCGCCCCATGCCCGAACGCATTCGCGTGGCCATTGCCCTCAGCGCCCTCAACGGCATTTGCCATGCCGGCGCGGTCGGCTTCTTTCCCTTTCTGACAGAAGGCGAGCGCTCGGTCATGACCTTGATGCTGGCCGGCATCACCACCGGTGCGGTGGGCACCACCTCAGGCCAACCGCGCATCTTCCTGGTTTTCGCCTTGCCCACCATGCTGTCACTGGCGCTGGCCTGGGCCCTCACCCCGCTGGAGGCGGCCAGCCGTTGGATCGGCCTGGCGATGGCCTCGTTTCTGCTGGCCTATCTCGGCATTTTGATTTCACTGGCCAAAGGCGCCTATGGCTCGCTTCAGCGCTCCATTGCCATGCAGATCAAGCAATGGCGACTGAACCGCGACTTGCGCCAGGCCCTGAACCAGGCGGAAGAAGCCAATGCCGCCAAGACACGCTTTCTGGCGTCGGCCAGCCACGACCTGCGGCAACCTCTGCACACGCTGACCTTGTTCACCGCCGCCCTGCACACCCAGGCATTGACGCCACATGCCCGCAGCATCATCGGCCAAATGGATGAGGCACTGGAGATGCTGCGAGACCAGCTCACCGGTTTGCTCGACATCTCCAAACTGGACGCCCGCATCGTGTCCGCTCACCGCAAACCCATTGACCTGGTGCGCTTCACCCACCGCCTGCGCGACGAGTTCGCCCCATTGGCCCAACAAAAGCAGCTGCAATTGGTGCTGGACCTGCCGCCCCACACTTGCGTCTACGTTGACAGCGATCCCTTGCTGCTCGAACGCATCATGCGCAACCTGCTGGACAACGCCATCAAGTACTGTGACGCGGGTTCGGTCTGGCTGCGCCTGCAACTACCCGAACCCGGCTTACAGCCGCCGGAGGCACGTTGGATCATTCAGGACACCGGGCGCGGCATTCCCCCCAGCGAGACCGAGAAAATCTTCGAAGAGTTCTACCAACTCGACAACCCTGAACGCGACCGCTCGCGCGGATTGGGCCTGGGGCTGGCCATCGTGAAGCGGCTGACGCAACTGCTGGACATTCCCATGTCCTTGCAATCGGAGTTGGGCATTGGCACGCAAGTAACCTTGACACTGCCGTTGACCACGACCCACAACGAAGCACCCGAACCCGCACAGGAAACCATCGGCCCCCTTCCCAGTTGCCACATCCTGGTGATCGACGATGAACCCTCGATCCTCATGGCAATGAAAAGCCTGCTCGAATCCCACGGCTGCCAAGTCACCGCCGTGGCCACAACCGACGAGGCCATGCAACACGCCGTACAAGACCGCCCCGATGTGGTGCTGGCCGACTTCCGCTTACGCGGCCAGGAAAGCGGCATCAAGGCCATCCGCAAACTGCGGCAGATGTGGCCCGACATGCCGGCGCTGTTGATCAGCGGCGACACCGCAGAAAGTCGACTCAAAGAAGCCCACGATGCTGGCCTGCGTTTGTTGCACAAGCCGGTGTCAGTGGCAATTCTGCTGCAGGCCATTTCCGAAAGTTTGCAATTGAGCGAATAGTCCCCGCTTCATCAGCTTGTTGCGGCAATTTCGCACTTGCTACGCCCAAAAGGCGACACCTATACTGAAAAGTCCATTTACATAACTTTTCAACGCAAGGAATCCGCCCCATGGTGTCACGCTCGAACATCTGCATTGCGATCGGAGCCCTGCTGGCTCCAGCCCTGACGCTGGCTGCACCATTCACGCCGTTTGAGGCACGAGGCTTTGCGATGGGTGGCGCCGGTGTGGCCTCGTCAGAACATGCAGCGGCCAGTTTGTACAACCCTGCGCTGCTCGCCATCAAGAGTGAGACCACGCGCTTTTCGTTCATTGCGCCCAGCATCGGCTTGCGCGCCACAGGCAACGATGGGGCTGTCAAAAGCGTTCAGGATTTCAACGACAACGGCTCGATCGATGGATTCGACACGGCCGCGACGAATTTCTCCAACCAACTAGACCGCTACCTGAATTCGCAAGACAACGCAGCGGCCTTCCAGACCTCTGCCCAAAACCTCAAGACCGCATCAGATCAACTGCTGCGGGACCTGAACGCGGTCAATCAGAAAGCATTCCAACTGGGGGCAGGCGGCACCCTGGCCCTGGCCTTCCCACGCTGGGAATACAAAGCGGCCGTGAGTGTGTCGAACGAAACTTTTGCGCGCATCACCACCGATGTGGCGCAAAGCGACGTGAACCAGATTGGCACCACGATCAACAACATCGTCGATGCCACCAACGAAATCATTACCAACAACAACACCAACGGCCCCAAGGCCCGTGAGGTGATCGACTCCAACGGCAACCTGATTCTGGGCAATGGCGATCTGCAGTCCAAAGCCCACGTCCTGGGCGTTTCGGTCACCGACATTGGCGTGTCTATGGCCCGCGAGTTCAATCTGAAAGACCAGGCATTCATGGTGGGCATCACCCCCAAGATCCAGCAAGTCACAACCGTGGCCACCGACACCTCGGTGGATGCCGACTCCATCAGCCTCAGCAAGAACAAGAAGAGCTACACCGGCATCAACATTGATGTAGGCATTGCCAAACAGTTTGACGAGGGCCAACTGCAGAATGTGCGCGTGGGCTTGGTTGTGCGCAACCTCATTCCACACACCTACAAAACCTTTGACGTGACCCAGGATGTGAAGATGGCCCCCCAGGTCCGCGTGGGTGCAGCCTACACACACCCGTTCTTCACAGTCACCTCTGACCTCGATCTGACCAGCAACAAGATCGTGGGTCAAGGCAGTGAAGCCAGCCAGATTTGGGCCATTGGCGGCGAACTCAATGCCTGGAGCGTGGCCAAGATTCGCGCAGGCTATCGCAACGACTTCAAAGCCAAGTACGGCACCATCACAGCAGGCCTGAGCCTGTTCGGCGTGCAACTGTCTGCCGCCTATGCCAAAGACCGTGAAATCTCGGCCTTGCTGCAAGTAGGCGGCTCGTTCTGACCCCTGCTCGTGCTGACAGGCCCGGCCATCGCCGGGCCTTTTTGCTTGCGGAATTCAACGCAAGCGCCACAAGCACCCGCCGAAGTTCCTAGAATCGGGGTTCTGCCACGAAAGGGCACCCCTACATGACGACCCCCGAACAAAAACGCGCCGAGCTGAAAAAGGCCGCGCTTGAATATCACGAGTTCCCCACCCCTGGGAAACTGGCCATCAGCGCCACCAAGCAGTTGACCAACCAGCGCGATCTGGCCCTGGCCTACTCGCCCGGCGTGGCCGCGCCCTGCGAAGAAATCGTAGAAAACCCCACCTCGGCCTTCAAATACACCAGCCGGGGCAACCTGGTGGCCGTGATCACGAACGGCACCGCCGTGCTGGGCCTGGGCGACATCGGCCCCCTGGCCGCCAAGCCGGTGATGGAAGGCAAGGCGGTGCTGTTCAAGAAGTTCTCCGACATCGATGTATTCGACATCGAGATCAACGAGAAAGACCCGGACAAGCTGGTCGAGATCATCGCCTCGCTAGAGCCGACGTTCGGCGGCATCAACCTCGAAGACATCAAGGCCCCTGACTGCTTCTATGTGGAGCGCAAGCTGCGCGAGCGCATGAAGATTCCGGTCTTCCACGACGACCAGCACGGCACCGCCATCGTTGTTGGCGCCGCGGTGCTCAATGGTCTGCATGTGCTGGGCAAGAAGATCGACGAAGTAAAGCTCGTCACCTCCGGTGCCGGTGCGGCCGCGCTGGCCTGTCTCGATCTGCTGGTGATGCTGGGCGTGAAGGTGGAAAACATCTGGGTCACCGACATCGAAGGCCTGGTGTATGCGGGCCGAACGGTGCTGATGGACGACCTCAAGGCGCGCTACGCCAAAGTGACCGACAAGCGCACTTTGGGTGAAGTGATCGACGGAGCCG
>CAYVOP010000030.1:0-28248 GCA_964453105.1 uncultured Aquabacterium sp.
TCCCTGGTCAAAATTCAGTTGGCACAGGTGGTCAGATTTGAATTGGCGCCAACACCTTTGACGACTGAGCCGTAGGGAATCAGCCAAACACCTGGGTCAGCTGATCGTCGGTCACGAAGTCGGTGTACCAGGCGTCCAGCGGGCCGCTGATGCGGATGGATTCGACCTCGGGGCGTTGCTTGAGCCAGTCGATCAGCGCCTGACGGTCTTCCTCGGTCACAGTGCCGCGTCCAGCTTTGGACACGAAGCCGCCAGCCGCCCAGCCGCCGAATTCCATGCCGCGTGGGTCGATCAGTTCGTCGAGCAGGGCATCCACGAACAGCACTTCATTGCTGCCCGCCTTGATGGCGGTTTTGTAGGCGAGACCGAACTCCTGAAATTCGCCAACGTGGAGCTTCTTGCGAAGGCGGCGGCTGCGTTGTTTGGCCATGGAGATTCTTTCCGTTCGTTGCTAATTCAGGGGACGCATTGTAGGCAGCATCTGTGTCATCGTGGTGCATCGTGATAGGCTCAAAATCACACATTGATTGCGATGAAGGACGCTGACGTGGAGCTTTTGAATGTGGCCCAGATGGGGCGGGCTGATGCTCTGACCATCGCCGCTGGTACCCCGGGCACCGATTTGATGGCGCGCGCGGGGCAGGCCGTTTTCGATGCGCTGGTGACACGGTGGTCTCCAAGACCGGTGTTGGTGCTGTGCGGGCCGGGTAACAACGGTGGCGATGGCTTTGTGGTGGCGCGCTTGCTGGCCAGGGCGGGGTGGCCTGTGCAGTTGGCCTTGTTTGGGACTACGTCGAAACTTCAGGGCGATGCCCGTTGGGCCGCTCACGAATGGTTGGCGCATTGCCGTGGCAGAGGCCTCAGCGAGCAGCAAGCCGTTCGGCCTTGGGCTGATCTAACACCTGACGTGATCGCGCGGGCAGGCCTGGTAGTGGACGCGGTATTTGGTGCCGGGCTGACTCGACCGCTTCCAGCAGAGTGTGCGGTGGTGTTCAATCAGGTCAGTCAGGCGGGCCTTCCCGTGGTGGCTATCGATGTGCCCAGTGGTGTGTGGGGCGACAGCGGCTGGAGTGACCCTGAGCCGCAAGGCGCGATGGCCGCGGATTTGACCGTGACCTTCTTTCGTAAGAAGCCTGCCCATTGGCTGTACCCCGGGCGTGCGCTGTGCGGCTGGACCGTGGTGGCTGACATTGGCATGGCGCCCACGGTTTTGCCCGAATTGGCGGTTCAAACCTTTGAAAATGCGCCGTCGCTGTGGCAATCGGTTTGGCCGGGGCATGGCGCGCAGGCGCACAAATACCAGCGCGGGCATGCCGTGGTGGTGGGGGGCGCTCGCATGACGGGCGCAGCCCGGCTGGCCGCGAAAGCCGCAGCCCGCATTGGGGCTGGGTTGACCACGGTGGCGGTGCCTCAGGTCGCCTGGCCGGTGTATGCCGCGTCGCTGGACTGCATCATGGTTCATGCCCTGCAAGGGCACTCTGCCCGGGCACAGGCCGATGACCTGGCTGATTGGCTGGCAGATCCGCGTTTGTCGTCGGTGTTGATTGGGCCGGGGGCGGGGGCTGACATTCGCCCAGCCGTTTTGGCTGTGTTGAAGAGCGGTCGTGCCACGGTGCTGGACGCTGATGCGCTGACAGCTTTCCAGGATCGTCCCAAGGAGTTGTTTGACGCGATTGGGCAAGCCCAGGGGGCCGTGGTGCTGACGCCCCATGAAGGCGAGTTTCAACGTCTGTTTGGTCGTGTCATGCCGATCGACCAAGGCTTGGCACAAGACAAGTTGGCTCGCGCACGTTGGGCCGCGCGGCACAGCGGTGCTGTGGTCTTGCTCAAAGGGGCCGATACCGTGGTGGCCGCGCCCGATGGGAGAGCGGCGATCAACGGCAATGCGCCGTCTTGGCTTGGTACCGCCGGGGCGGGCGATGTGCTGGCCGGCATGATCACCGGTTTGTTGGCACAAGGCATGCCCGCTTGGGAAGCAGCCTGCGCGGCCACTTGGGCGCATGGTGAAGCGGCGCGCCTGTTTGGACCTGGGTTGATCGCGGACGACCTGCCGCAGCAACTGCCTGCTGTGCTGCAGCAGTTGCAGGGCTGGCGCTGATCAGGCTGTGCAAGTTCGGTTTTTGCCGGTGCGCTTGGCTTCGTAAAGGGCAATGTCCGCCCGTTCCAGCGCGCCTTCAATCGGTTCGTCGGTACGGTATAGCGTGACCCCGGCAGAGAAGGTGATGAACACCTTCTTGTCTTCATGGGTGAAGAACTCAGCACTCATTGTGCGTTGCAGTCGGGTCAGAATTTGCTGGCCGTCGTCTACCGATGTTTCGGGCAGGATGACCACGAACTCTTCGCCACCATATCGGGCTACCACGTCGCCGGGGCGCAGCAACTCGCCCACGCGGCGGGCTAGGAACTTCAATGCTTCGTCGCCAGTCTGGTGGCCCATCTGGTCGTTGAGCTTTTTGAAGTTGTCCACGTCAAGCAAACCGATCGACAGCGTGCCCCCCGAGCGCTCCATGCGGGCCTTCTCGGTTTCGAAGGCGCGCATCATGCCGCGGCGGTTGGCAATTTGGGTCAGTGGGTCGGTCGACACCTCGTCTGACAGGCGGCGGATTTCATCTTCCAGTTGCTTGACCCGCTCGGTTAACTCGGTGGCGCGCGAATGCTCGGTGTTCAAGCGCGACTGGGTCTGCGCCACGACCGACTGCACTGTGCGGCTTTCTTCCACCATTTCGCGCACCACGCCAGCCAGGCTCTCCAGGCTGTCAGCAGCCCCAATCGTGTCGGCATAACGTGTCAGGTTGGACTGGAATCGATCGGTGGTCGACCCCAACTCGCCAATCTCCTGCAGCATCTGGTGAATCAGTTGCTTCAGGGCCATGCGTGCGGCCAGACGCTCTTGTTTCAACGCATGCTGGCGCTCGCGGGTGTCGGCCAGCATTTGCTGCACGTGGCGCACGCCGCGGCTGTTGAGGCCTTCCGTCAACTGGTGGCGCATGGTGGTGCATTGGCCTTGCACCCAGGAGTCATCTTCAGACAGGTCCACCAGGCTGTCGGTCAGCGAGTGGCACAGATCGGTCAGTTGATCAAGCAAGTGGTGCCGGTGCTCAATGATGCGGCGAACCTGATGGCAGGCATCGGTCACCTCGCCCCGCACCAGCTCGTAGCGGGTCAGGGCCATGGGCAGTTCCTGGCTGTGCTCCAGCGCGCGAGTCAGGTCCAGAGAGGCTTCGGCAGCCTGAATATTTTGCGTCGGCAGGGCCACTGAAATGGTGGCATGCAGTTGCTTGAGGGCGTGCGTGGCGATTTCGGGCCAGCTTTGCGAGGGCTGGGCTGATTGAGCGGCCTGTGCATTCAATTCCGTGGCTGTGGGGGCTTGGGTGCTACCGTTTGCCGGCCCGCCTGCACCACCTCCAAACGCCGATCCAGGTATGGCCGACGACACCGCATCGGGCGTGTCGGCCACGGCGTCGATCAGGCTGGAGTCAAGGGTGTCGCTGTCCCAGCTGGTGACCAGTTGGTTCAGTCGCTGATGCAGCAATTCACCTGAACTGCGGCTGCTTTGCAGCACACGTTGAAGGCTGTCCTTCTTGCGGGCAGCAGTCCATTGGCGGCCGCCGCGTTCCGAGCCTTTGAGAATGCGGGTGATCAGGCTGGACCACCGTTCACCGCTGATGGGTTCGGGCCGCTCAGCAGCTGTGTCTGCCGTTGTGGGCTCCTTCGGCGAAGCTTCGACTTCGGCCGATGAGCTGGGATGGGCAGTTACCGCTGCGGCCGATGGTGCGGCTGCCGGGGCTGGGGACTCCACCACGCCAGACTCGGCTTCGTACGCCTTTCGATAGTTCTCGGGCGTGGGTTCTTGCCTTTGCTCTGCCATGCGTCGCAGTGCGGCTTTGGCATAGGCTGCAGGGGTATTGGCTGCAGGCGCAACTGGCGCAACGGGTTTGGCCCCGTTGGGTGTCTTGGCTGCAGCTTGGGCTTGAGCCGGTGTTTTGACCGGGGGCGTGTGAATCGGAGATTTGCGCATGGCCCAGTCTGATGAACAGTGAGGCTTTACAGATTCGAGTGAGATGCCATCACGACGGTATCGTCATGGTTGCCGATGCGGGGCAGGGCCAAGCCAGAACGGGTGTCGCACAACCATTGTTCCACTTGTGCCGGCGGCATGGGGCGGGCAAACAGGAATCCCTGACAAATATGGCAGCCAAGGTTGAATAGAACTTCCATTTGCGAGACGTTTTCCACACCTTCGGCAATGACCCGCAAGCCTAATGCGCGGGCCAGGGCAATGATGGCTGACACCACAGCCGAGCTTTGAGGCGTGACGCCGATGTCGCGAACGAAAGACCGGTCGATCTTGACCTCGCTGATCGGCAGCGTGGTCAGATAGGCCAGAGAGGAGTAGCCGGTGCCGAAGTCGTCAATCGAGATTTCGGTGCCCAATTGGTTGAGGCGGTGCAGAGACGGCACCACGCCTTGCAGGTCCTTCATCAGCCCGGTTTCGGTGATTTCCAACTCAATGGAGCGGGGCGCCACACCCAGGTCACTGAGAATGCCCTGAATCTTGTTAACCAGATCAGGTTGTTCGAACAGGCGACTAGGCAGGTTAACAGCGATGGAGGCATTGAAGCCAAAGCGTTGTTCCCAGATCTGAGCCTGGCGCGCCGCTTCTTCAATGGCCCACAGACTCATCTCGTTGATCAGGCCTGTGGCTTCGGCCAAGGGAATGAAATCGTTGGGCGGAATGATCTGTCCATCGCGAACCCAACGCATCAGCGCTTCGGCGCCGACCATTTTGCTGGTGCGCACATCGATTTTGGGCTGGTAGTACAGCACCAGTTCCTTGCGCTCCAATGCCTTGTGCAAGGCCGTGTCCAGGTCCAGGCGAACGCGCCCCTTGCTGGCTTGCAGCGGGTCGTATAACAAGGCGGTATTGCGGCCCTGGGTTTTGGCCAGGTCCATGGCCACGTCGGCATGGCGCAGCAAGTCAGCCACGGTCAGCCCGTGCGAGGGGAACACCGCCACACCCACGCTGGCTGTGATGAAGCACTCTTGCCCCGATGCCACCATGGGCGCACGCAAGGCCTGCAGAATGCGCGCGGCCGTTTCCATGGCCTCGGCTTCGTTGGCCACTTCGGGCAGAAGTACCACGAATTCGTCGGCCCCCAGGCGGCCCACGGCCTCCAAGGTACGGTGCACGCGCTGGCCATTCATGTCCAGGCTGCCTTCCATGACCTGTTCCGAATGGCGCACGCAGTTGCGCAAGCGGCGAGACACTTCCACCAGCAGTTCATCGCCGGCATGGTGGCCCAGGTTTTCGTTGATGATCTTGAATCGATCCAGCCCCACTTGCAGCAGCGCCACGCAGTGGTTCAGTCGCTTGGCGTGCTCAATGGCGCGCTCGCTGCGCCAGAAAAGCTGGCGGCGATTGGGCAAGCCGGTGAGCGTGTCGAAGTTGGCCAGGTGCTTGATCTTGTCTTCCGCCACGCGGCGGTCGGTCACATCCTGCACGATGCCGGTGTAGCCGATCAGATTGGCCAGTTCGTTGAATTCAGGCTCGGCCTCAATGTGCAGAATGCGCTGGCGGCCATCTGGCAGACCAATTTGGATGTCGTTGCACAGAACGGTGCCGTGGTCTACCACTTCACGCAGGATGCGTAGAAAGCCACGTTGCTCGTCTCGAGGCATGAGCCGCACGATGCGACGCAGCCCCATCTGGTCATTCGGACGCAGGCCGAACACCCGCATGCCTTCCAGAGAAAACACCAAGTCGCCGGCACCCCGTCGCCAGTCGAAACTGCCCATGCGCGCAAGGTCTTGGGCGCGAGCCAGTTTGGCCTTGCTGCGCTCCAGTTCGACCCGTGTGCGCGATGCGCGCAGCAAATAGCGCAGGCGCCCGGCCAGCAGGCTCCATTGATTGCACTTCACGAAAAAGTCAGTGGCCCCGACTTCGTAAGCACGGGTGATCGACGCTTCGTCGTCCAACCCAGTCAACATCAACACCGGCACCGACTCGTAGCCGGGCAACTGGCGCAATTCCAGGCAAGTGGCAAAGCCATCCAGGCCAGGCATGACGGCATCGAGTACCACCACGTCTGGGGTGCATTCCGGAATCAGTCGCAGCGCTTGGTCGCCAGAACTGGCTTCCGTGATCGAGAAACCCCGTTCACGCAGGGCGATCGAAGTCAGCAGCAGGTTCACTTCATCGTCATCGACGAGAAGGACACGAGGCTGTTGCTCGTTGATGTCGTCCAGGAAGGGGTTGTCCAAAGTCATGCTTTGGGCTCCAACAGCAGGCGCAGGCCAGCCAACACCCGGTTGACTTCAAGCGGGATGTCTCGAATGCGAGGGCTCAGGTCTTCGCCTGACTGACGACGGATCATGGTTTCCACTTCGGCACACTGCTGGGACAACTTGAGTGCGCCAATGCTGGCGGATGAGGATTTCAGTGTATGCACGACGTGAAGAATGCCCGCATTGTCTTGCGCTTTGATCGACTCTTCGAGCTGAGGAATCAGTCGACCAACCGAGGTTTCAAATGCCTTGGCCACACGTTCGATCAGTCGGTTGTCGCCTTTCGGGTCGAGTTCGCGCAGTCGGCGCAACGACTCGGCGTCAAAAATGGCCTCGACCGAAATTTCAGTGGAAGCTAAAGCTGGCTCCGATGCGACCGGTGACGAAGTAACCGAAGCCGTGGTTGCCAAAGCCGCAGGCACTGTGGTGCTGGCTGAACCTACGTGGGTGACGGATGCCGAAACTTGTGGCGCATCTGGCGTCACGGGTTGCGCCACGGCCGGTGCCGGGGAGGCTGGGCCTGCGTGTTCCAGCAACACCTTCTGCAGCTGGCTCTGACGGAATGGCTTGGAGAGGTAGTCGTCGAAGCCCTGGTCAAGGAATCGCTGCTCATCGCCTTCCAGCGCATTGGCCGTCACGGCGATCACCGGGGTGTGCGGGGGCGTGACAAAGGTGAACCGGTTATTCGATCCCTTGCGGAACCAGGTCAGCGCTTCAATGCCGTCCATGCCGGGCATCTGGATGTCCATCAGGATCAGGTCGTAGCGCTGTTCGCCTAGTCGGCGCAGGCCCTCCAGCGCTGAACTGGCCACCTTCACTTCACAGCCCAGGCGACGCAGCATCTGGCTGCACACTTCCTGGTTGACGGCGTTGTCTTCCACCACCAGCACGTGCTTGTTCAAACGCACCGTTTCGAATGGCGCATCGCCCAATTCAGCTGAAATGCCCAAGATGGCCTGACGCAATTCGCCCTTGCGCAATGGCTTGGGCACGAATCGCTGGAAGCCGGCTTCCTGTGCGCGGCGCACGTCGTCAGGGGATGACACCGACGACAGCAGCACCATTTTCAGATTCGGGTAGCGGCCGCTGGCCTTGATGGCTTCAGCCAAGCCTTGCCCATCCAGGCGCGGCATGTTCATGTCGACCAAAGCCAGGTCGAAATCGGCATCCTGGCGCGCGTTCGCCATCAGCATGTCGAGCGCATCCTGGCCATCGTGGGCCAGCGTGACACGCATACCCCAGGCCGACAGCATGTTCTCCAGCACCGTGCGGTTGGTTTCGTTGTCGTCCACCACCAGCACGTTGAAAGAGGGCATGTCTGGCTCTTCCAGCATGGCCATGTCGGCCTGCGTCACCCCCACTGTGATGGGAATGCGGAATACGAATTCCGAGCCTACACCGGGGGCACTGTGCGCCTCGATCTGGCCGCCCATCAACTCGACGAGCTGCTTGGAGATGGCCAGCCCCAGGCCCGTGCCGCCATAGCGGCGAGCCATGCCCACGTTGGCTTGCACAAAGGCGCTGAACAGGCGTGGAATCATGTCCGACGGAATGCCGATACCCGTGTCGCGCACCATGAATTCCAGCTCCATCGACTCAGCCCCTGCGGAGCGCGAGTCAGATGAACCAATGGCGCGGCGGATGTCGACCACCACTTCGCCGTGCTCGGTGAACTTGATGGCATTGGCCACCAGGTTGGTCAGAATTTGACGCAGGCGCAGCGGGTCGCCATGAATGACGGCTGGCAGCCCCGGCTGTTCGCGGAAGCTCAGCTCCAGGCCCTTTTCGTGGGCGCGGGGTGCCATCAACTCCAAGGTGTCTTCCACCAGGGTGCGCAGCACGAAATCGCTGCTGGCCAACTCCAGGCGGCCCGCTTCGATCTTGGCGAAGTCCAGGATGTCGTTGATGATTTCCAGCAGGCTTTCACCCGAGCGGTACACGGCCTGAGCGAAACGGCGTTGCTTGTCGTTGAGCGGGGTGCCCAGCAGCAACTCGGTCATGCCCAGAATGCCGTTCATCGGGGTGCGGATTTCATGGCTCATATTGGCCATGAATTGGCTCTTGGCCTGGCTGGCTGCTTCTGCCAGATCGCGTGCGCGACCCAGTTCGAGCGCTTGGCGGTGTTCGTCGGTCACGTCAGACACCAGGCCATAGATGCGTGACTGGCCATCAGCCAAGCGGCGGGCACGTGTACGGTGGCGCAACCAACGCAGGCCCTTGGTGGGATGCTGCAAGCGCAGCAGCGCATCAGTTGGCTCGTTGTTGGCTTCTTTGATTTCCTGCTCGGCCAGCAAGGGTTGGTCTTCCGCAACCAGCAAGGACTTCACCAAACCGGGGTTGGTCAGAATCTGGTCGGGCGGCACGCCCCACAACTCTTGTGTGCGGGGGCTGAGGTAGTGGAAGTGGTTGCGATGCTCACTGGCCACATAGACGCAGTCTTCCATCGACTCCACCAGTTCGCGGAATCGGCGTTCTGACTCTTCCAGGTCTGCTTGAGCCTGACGCGAAGCTGTGATGTCTCTCACCAGTGAAATGAGCAAGCGGGGACGGCCATTGCTGTGTCGCAGCGCGAAGTGGCGCGCGTTCACGACACGGTTGCCTTGCTCATTTTGCCATGTGAAATCGTGCTCGATGGTCTGACCTGACTCGACAGCCTGTTGCATATAAGGCTGTGTCATTCTCAACACATCGTTGCCTAGCGCATTGGCAATCGATTTGCCCACCACTCGGTCGCGCTTGATGCTGAATTCCAGCTCTGTGTAGCGGTTGATGGCCACCACATTCAAATTGACCGGGTCCAGCACAAACAGACTGACGGGCAGGTTGCCCAGCAGGGCTTCCAGGAATTCGCGCTCCTGTTCGCGCACGTGTTCTTGCGCCTTGCGCTTGGTGATGTCCGTGAACAGGCACACGTACTGGCTACGTGACCCCGTTTCGTCCAGCATTTGAATGGCGTCGATCTCGCCCCAGTAGCGGGTGATGACCTGGCCGTCCTGGCGTGAGGCTTCGTAGGGCAGCCGGAAAGGCACGCCCTTGGCAAACTGCTCTTCCAGCTCCTTGACGGCACGCCCGTCGGTCACTTCCTTGGACAGCAATTCCGACAGTTTTCGGCCAATGACCTTGTCTTCGGGCCAGCCTGTCAGGGTGCTGAAGGCCGTGTTGACCCATTCCACCGTGCCATCGCGATCGGTCTGCGCCACACCACTGCTGATGCGAGTGGCCACCAGGGTCAGTCGGCCCAGGTGCTCGGCACTGTGCGCCATGTGGGTGAGGTTGGCTTCGCGCTGCGCGACAAAGCCCAACTGAATGCCCGCGATGTCGAGAACAGGCGTGATCTCGTGGGTAATCTGCGCTGGATCGTCAAATTCCAGCAAGGCCACTGGCCAACCGTCAACCGACACAGGCAAGGCCAGCACGCGGCGCGTGTTGGGCGCGCGCCATGGGCAGTTGGCCGAAGGGTGGGGGGGCACCGAGCTAACGGTTGGGCGCAGGGAAGACAGCGCCTGCCCAAGGGGGCGCTCGTCGTGCCGCGTGGCCGCAAGCGACGACACGTCGATCAGGTCGCCTGTGGCGCTGGTGACGTCCAGCCAGGGGCGCAGCAAGGCGGCTTCCTTGTTCCAGCCTTCTACACGCAAGCAAATCCAGGAGCGCGAGCCCAGCTGCTGGTGCAGCACGGCGCCAACCTGGTTGAGGGCCTGGGCCAGCGAGGGCGCATGTTGCGCGGCTTCCGCAATCTCGCGGCTCAGATTCAGCCAGCGCTCTGTGGTGGCCAGTCGTTCACGAGCCAGATCCTCTTCCGTGGACATCACCAAGGTGTTGTCAGGAGGACGCGTACTTCCGGGTTGATCCGGGGCCGGTTCGAACTGCTGTCTGGCTAAATAGCCAATACCCGCAGAGGCCCAACCAGACAAAGCCAAGCCCAGCCCAGCCCAGCCCCACATCCAATAAGCCAGTGTGGTCATGACCAGCGCACCCAGACCAAAAAATACTGGCCAGGGGGAGCGTGTCGAGTTCAGATCCTGCGGCATTGCCTTGTCAATCCTTGGGGAGTTACCCGCACCGCCAGGATTACGGCGGGGCATACTTGAAACAATCGTCAGTTATTTCACGAACTTTACCGTGCCCGATAAAACTTTAACCAGCAGAACAAACCCCTTGCAGACGTCCTTACAATGATTTGGATGCGGAGCGACAAAGATTTTTCCTCCCTGATTGGACGATATTTCCAGGGGCATTTAGCAGCGTGGATCTGCTGGGTGCTGCTTGGGGTTGGGGTGTTGGCGGGCGCGTCGGCCTTGGGCTTGGAAGCGTGGGTGTTGGTGGCAACTGCCATGGTCTGGCTAGGCTTGGGTGTCTTGTGGTTGCAGCACGACGCAGTTCAACCCGAGGCGACTGTTTCGCAGGCCAGAAATGATGCCCGTTCTGTATTGCCAATTGAGGCCTTGCCGGTCTGGTCCGAATGGATTTCGGGTTGGTATTGGCAAACCGATGCCGATCACCGATTGCACCTGTTGAAACCCGGCATGGGTTTGGATCAGTCTTCGACGAATTGGGCGGGGGCCCATCAGTGGGCGACCGAAAAACCCAATTGGTTTGATTGCTGGCGGTTTTGTGAAAATTCGCCATGCGCATCGGCTTTTGGTCGACTGCAATTTGCCATGCAACACCGCCAGCCCTTGGCGGATGCGGTGGAACTGCAACTGCCTAGTCAGTTGGGGGGCGCTCAGTTAAGTGGATCGGAGGGGCAGGGACTCGCGCGGCTTTGTCTGGTCAAGGCGCAGCCCAGGTGGACCCACGACGGCGTATTTGCCGGGTTCCATGGCGTGATTGAGCCCCAGGCTGCCCCAGTTGTGATCACAACGCTGGTACAACCTGTGGCCTCGGTTGATGTGGTGGGTGAGTTGGCTGCTGCGCCGATCGACGAAGCCGTTGGCAATGGCGTGGTGCCCACGCCCATGACTGAATCTGATCAGGAAGTGCTGCGCTACGCCTTGTCGCATGACCTGCGCGCGCCATTGCGGGTGGTGGACGGCTTCACCCGCATCGTCAAGGAAGACTATGCCAAGGTGCTAGACCGGATGGGCATGGACCATCTGGATCGGGTGCTGTCTGCTGCGGCTCGCATGAACGGCATGATTGACGCCATCCTGGCCCAGGCGCAGTTGGCGGGGGCAGCCCTGCAGCGTGAACGCATTGACTTGACGGCCTTGTGCCTGGACATCGTTTCAGAAATGGGCGGCATGGCTGGCGGCGCGGGCTCTGCGCGATTCGATATTGCCCCTGAACTCAGCGTGGAGGCAGACCCCATTCTGGTTCGTCGGGTGCTGGAAAACCTCTTGAGCAATGCGCTCAAGTACAGCGCTAAAGTCGAGTCGCCCTTGATCGAAGTGGGGGTGATGCCCGCCACGAACCCCGCTGTTTTCTTTGTGCGCGACAACGGCGCAGGCTTCGATATGCAGCGCGCCGACAAGCTGTTCGGGTTGTTCCAGCGCATGCACAGTGCCAAGGAGTTTCCGGGCACGGGGGTGGGCCTGGCGGGGGTGCACAATATCATCCGCCGGCACGGCGGGCAGGTTTGGGCCGAAGCCAGCCCTGGGAAGGGCGCCTGCTTCTATTTCACCTTGATGGGAACTGCCGAAGCGCAGCAGCGTGCTGCGCGTCAGGCTTAAATCGAACCCAGGCCTGCCAGTACTTCCTGCGCGCCCAATAGGCGATCACACAGTGCTTCGATGCTGCGGTTTTCCTGGGCAGCTTGTTGTTTGAGCTTGTCAAAAGCAGCCTGGCGCGTCAGGGAATGCCGGTGCATGACGATGCCAACGGCCAACGCCACAGTGTGATCCAGAGGATTGTGGCTGATTGGCGCCACAGCGGGCGCTTCAGCCAGTTCGGGTGCCGTCATGGCCGGTGCCAGTGGCAACTGCGTTGAGCGATGGGCAGCAGGTGCCGGCGAGGGCGCGGTAGGAATAGCCGGGGCGGCAGGCGTGGGCCGAGCGGCTTGGGCTACCGGCGTAGCCGAGATGGGCGCAGGCGCGTGGGTGCTGGCCGCTACGGGCTCAAGGGAATCTGAGGTCGATTCGATTTGAGTGGCCTGCAACGAGGGCGCCTTGGCGCGATTGGCAAAGGCTGCTTCCACCGCCGGCACAATTTGCTGGATGTCCAGGGGCTTGACCAGATAGGTCAGTGCGCCCAGTTTCTTGACCTGATTGACCGTGGCTTCGTCTGTGAAGGCCGACAGGAACATGAAGGGGATCTGGCAATACTCGCGAAGGTAGGCCGCGACATCGAAGCCCGACTTGCCTTCCATGCGGATGTCGAGCAGAGCCAACTCGGGCCGATGCTGACGTGCGAGCAGAATGGCATCGTCGCCGTTGTCAGCGTCGATGACCTCGTAACCGGCTTGAGACAGACCATGAGTCAGCGTGGCCAGAACCAGCCGATCATCGTCCACCACCAGAATTTTGCCTTTGTTCTCCACGCACACCCTCTGTGACTGCCCGTCCTCTTAACGGCGGGCGTTATTATCGCCATTTAACGGCTTGAATATTCGCGAGGTATTCCCTTTAATTCCTATTGTGGCCAAAGCGCGATCTGATGACCAGAGGCTGCACCTGATACATGGGGGGTTGGCGGCAAATGAATGCCTGGGGGAGTTAGCTCGATGTGGGTCAACACATGCTCGCCTTCTTGGCTCAGATTGAATTTGGAACTGCGGCGAGGCAGCAGCGCCCGCACCAAGCCAAGGCCTGACACGCCGCCAGGTACCCGCGCCAAGTTAAACCCTTCCGGCAGTTTGCCCTGATTGTGAATGTCAATGCTGACCTGGGATTCCACGCTGTGAACATGGCAGACCAGCGGTGTGGCGTGGTTGCCATGCTTATGCGCATTGGTCAGCAATTCATTCAGGCTCAGGGCGATGGGGATGGACTCCGCCTCGGGCAGCAACCATTCGCTCACGTGTTCGCCTTCGAAAGTCAATGAAATGGGGCGTCCGAATGTGCGTTGCACTGAGTTGGAGATGGCCTCGATCACATTCTTCAAGTGCAGCGGCCCACCGGCCCCCACCTGCAAGCCATAGACCTGGGCAATGGCCTGAACCTGCCCCACCACTTCGGAAATGACCGCAGCCACTTCGGGTTTGCGTGCCGCGATTTGTTGCAGCAGGCCAGCCACCCCTTGCAAGTTGTTCTTGATGCGGTGGTGCACTTCCTTGACCAGCATTTCCCGTTGCGCAATGGCTGCATCCAGGCGAGCCTGTTCGGCCTTGCGTTGCTCGGTGATGTCTGTGGCCACCAGCAGCAATTGGTCAACGGCCTGACCTTCGCGATTCAGGGGCTGGTAATTCACATCCCAGATCTGGTTGGCCACTTTGCCAGTGACCACGTATTCGCGGTGCAGCGGTTGCCCGTTGTCGAGGCTGGCATGCATGTCGTCGCTCATGACGCGGGCGCGATTGGTCTCGAACAGGTCTTCGGGCGCCAGACCCAATGCCTTGGACGAATCCATTTGCAGGAAGGCCGATGCCGCCTGGTTGGTTTGCAGCACTTTCAGTGAGCGGGCATCCATCAGGGTGATGGCCATGGGAGCCATCTCAATGATGCGTTGCAAAGTGGCCTGTGCTTCTGCACTCTGGGCTTCAGCCTGACGACGGCGGTCGATGTCGAGCAAGGCGTAGGTGATCTGGCGCTGGTTGAATTCCCCCAACGTGACCACGGCATTGCCTACCACCCAGAACACGCGGCCGTCGCGGCCCACCACCTGGCATTCGAAGGTGTGGGTCTGGCCGTCTTGCAGGTGCTCCAGGTAGTCCGTCATCCGGAAGGGGTGGTCGATGTCGGAGGTGGCCACCGTGCTCAGCGGCTGGCCGACGAAATCGGCCAGATCACCCGCGAACATGCGTCGTGCGGAGCGGTTCATCCAGGCAATGCCTTGGCTGTCCAAGGTCACGATGCCCACGAACACCGAGTCCAGAATGGCACGGGTGCGGTCGGCCTGCAGGGTGAGGTTCTGCTCGGCGCGGTGGCGGTCATCCACATTCACGAAGGAAGCGATGAAGCCTTCTTCGGCTCGGTTCTGGTTCACCAGCCGCAGGGCCACTTCGGCCCACAGTGGTGTGCCCCGGCGGTGGCGCAGGGCGCGTTCGCCTTGCCAGTGACCCAGACTGCGCAGCACGCTCATGACGTCGGGTTCTGAATTGGTATCGACTTCGGTGGCGTACAGGCCGGTGAGGTTGCGCCCGACCAAGCTGCCTGAGTCGTCTCCGATCAGGTGCGACAAGGCTGGGTTGGCACTTTGAATGATGCCGTCACGCACAAAAGCAATGCCCACCCCCGAGAGTGAGAACATCAGGTCGCGATCGCGCCCCAGCGCCTGCAACTGGGCCTGCTGAGCCCGGATGCGTGTGATGTCCGACAGCACTGCGATGACTTCCAGCTGGGCGCGGGAGTCACCAATGCGGCGCAGCGACAGACCGTACCAGCGCGGATTCTGGCCCGGCACCACGATTTCCAGTTCGGTTTCATACTGGCCCCCACTACGCAGTTCCGAGGTGGACTGCGTCATGACCCGGTTGATGCGTGGGTCTTTGGTGACCAGGGTGTCGATGCGTTGCCCCGCGGTGGTGCCGGGGGTCAGGCCCAGCATGCGTTCGAAGCGGCGATTGCAGCGCAAGACCACGTCGCCTCGCATATAGGCAATGCCGGCGGGCGTGCTGTCCAGGATCGTGCTGAGTTCGTGCAGCAACTGCTCCTGGTTCAGGCCCTTGTCGGCGCCGCTTTGAATGGTCATGCCAGACTGGCCGGAGGCCATGGGTACGGGCCCGGATGCCTCTTGAATGGCGCACAGATAACGCCGAGGGCGGGCAGGATCAACCTGAGCCTGATTCCAAACCTGGCTTTGAACGGGTTTGCCAGGGCCTTGCCCCATCTGGCGGGGAAGGGTGGCCTGGCCTTTGAGGGGGCCATCTTCGGGGCCCAGCGCCAGCAGGGTTAACGGCGCGTCCCAGCCACACAGCCGTTGCATGGCCGGTGTGGCTTGAGCGAGTGTGGTGCCGGGTGGAATGACGTGGCCGAACAGGCGGTTCACGGCCGCATTGCTGCGCAGGACCTGGCCGTGCTCATTGAATTCGAGCATGGCCAATGGCACCAGATCAAACCAGGCGTCGTCGGCGTGCACTGCTGGGTTCATTGGGGCTCAAGGCTTGGATTGAACGACCACACCAGGCATCTTGCCTGAATAGTCCTTGGGCAGGCGCGATAGGCCTGCGGCCATGCGTTGCGCCATGCTGCGGTATAGCTGGGCCACGCGCCCTTCGGGTTCTGTCACCATGGTAGGGCGGCCGCTGTCGGCCTGCACGCGAATATTGAGGTCCAGCGGCATGGCACCCAAAGCGGGCACGCCCGTTTCTTGCGCCAGGCGTTTGCCGCCATCTTCGCCAAAAATGTGAGCCTCGTGGCCACAGTTGGGGCAGTGGTACACCGCCATGTTTTCGATCACCCCAAGCACAGGCACGCTGACTTTTTCAAACATGGTCAGGCCTTTGCGGGCATCGAGCAAGGCGATGTCTTGCGGTGTGGTCACGATCACGGCGGCGGTCAGGGGGGCGCGCTGGCTCAATGACAGATGGATGTCGCCGGTACCCGGTGGCATGTCGACGATCAGGTAATCAAGCGGATGATCGGGCTGCCCCCAGTTGGACAGGCGCAGAAGCTGTTCCAGTGCTTGCGTGGCCATGGGGCCGCGCCAGATGGCGGGCGCGCTTTCATCGATCAGCAGGCCGATCGACATCATCTGAATGCCGTGATTGACTGGCGGATTGATGGTTTTGCCGTCAGGGCTCTCGGGTTTGCCGCTCAGGCCCAGCATCAGGGGTTGGCTGGGGCCGTAGATGTCGGCGTCGAGCAGGCCCACGCTGGCACCTTCAGCGGCCAGGGCCAAGGCCAGGTTGACTGCCGTGGTGCTTTTGCCTACGCCGCCTTTGCCCGATGCGATGGCGATCACATTGCGAACGCCGGGCAGTGGGGCTTGTCCCCTAGGGGCTGCGTGCGTCTGAACTTCGGTTGCCCAGGTGACTTCTACGGCAGTCATGCCGGCCACCGTTTTCAGGGCCTGCTCGACCAGCGTGGTGTATTCGGCCCAACGCGAACGCGCGGGGTAGCCCAGAGTGATCTGAACGCGGGCGACACCGTTGTTGACATTCAGCGCACGCAGTTGCCGGCCGCTGACCCAGTCCTGCCCAGTCAAAGGGTCGTTGACCGCGCGCAAGGCTTCGACTGCTGCGGTTTCAAGGGGCGTGGCGGGGGTGAAAACGGTCGGATTCATGCAAAAAACTGAAAGCTGGGGGATGGCCAGCCCGTAAATCAAAGGCGAGGATGCAAGTTTGAGGCAAGTTGCCAGGGTAGTCAGTCTAGCGCGGCCTAAAATCAGGGTCTCCCCCCAAATTGCCGAACCATGCCACGCCAGCTTTTTGTCACCACCGCGCTGCCCTATGCCAATGGCCACTTCCACATTGGCCACATCATGGAATACATCCAGGCTGATATCTGGGTTCGCTTCCAGCGCATGCAGGGCAATCAGGTGCATTTTGTCGGCGCCGACGATGCGCACGGTGCCCCCATCATGATCGCCGCCGAGAAGGTTGGCAAAACCCCGCAGCAGTTCGTGGCCGACATCGCAGCGGGCCGCAAGCCGTATCTGGACGGGTTTCACATCAGCTTCGACCATTGGTCGAGCACCGACAGCGCCGAAAACCATGAGCTGGCGCAGGGCATTTACCGTGCCTTGAAAGCCGAGGGCCTGATCAGCGTGCGGCCCATCGAGCAGTTTTTTGACCCTGAAAAGGGCATGTTCCTGGCTGACCGTTTCATCAAGGGTGAGTGCCCCAAGTGCGGCGCCAAAGACCAATATGGTGATTCGTGCGAGGTGTGCGGTGCGGTGTATGCACCCACCGAACTGAAGAGCCCCTATTCGGCCTTGTCTGGTGCGACGCCCGTGCTCAAGACTTCGGACCACTATTTCTTCAAACTGTCTGATCCGCGTTGCCTGAACTTCCTGCAGGAATGGACCCAGGATGGCAAGCTGCAACCCGGCGTGGCCAAGAAGATCAAGGAATGGTTCACCAAGGACGAGAACGGTGAAGGCGGATTGGGCGACTGGGACATCAGCCGCGATGCGCCTTACTTCGGCATTGAAATTCCCGATGCGCCGGGCAAGTATTTCTATGTGTGGCTGGATGCGCCCATTGGCTACTTGGCCTCGTTGAAGAGCTATTTCGCTGCGGGCGGCCCCAAGGCCAAATATGGCGAAGCCCGTAGTTTCGATGAGTTCTTGGCCGATCCGAGCGTGGAGCAGATCCACTTCATTGGCAAAGACATCACCTATTTCCACACCCTGTTCTGGCCGGCCATGCTGAAGTTCAGCGGCCGCAAGTTGCCCAACCAGGTGAATGTGCACGGCTTCATGACTGTGAACAACGGCGAGAAGATGTCCAAGAGCCGAGGCACGGGTCTTGACCCGCTCAAATACTTGAGCATCGGCATGAACCCCGAATGGCTGCGCTACTACATTGCCGCCAAGTTGAACGCCAACGTGGAAGACGTTGACTTCAACAAAGACGATTTCATGGCCCGGGTGAATTCCGACCTGGTGGGCAAGTACATCAACATCGCCAGCCGCGCCGCGGGTTTCCTGGCCAAGCGTTTTGGTGGGCAGACCACGGCGGCCCTTGGCGCCGATGGGCAAGCCCTGCTGAGCCAGTTGCAAGCCGGGCGCACAACCATTGCCGAGCAATACGAGCAGCGTGAGTTGGGCAAGGTGTTGCGTGAGATCATGTTGCTGGCTGACCGCGTGAACGAATACGTGGACGCCAACAAGCCTTGGGAGCTTGCCAAGCAAGAGGGGCAAGATGCCCGCCTGCAAGAAGTTTGCACGGTATGCATTGAAGCGTTCCGTCTGTTGAGCATCTACTTGAAGCCGGTGCTGCCTGCCTTGGTGGCCAATGTGGAAACCTTCCTGAAGGTAGACGCCATGGGCTTTGACGACGCGGCCCAGCTATTGGGTGCCCATGTGATCGGCGAGTACAAGCACCTGATGCAGCGCGTGGATGTGAAGATGCTGGATGCGCTGTTCGAGCCGCCCGCTCCGGTCGAAGAACCCAAAACCGTGCCAGGCGGTGAAGAGATTGCCCCCACCATCACCATCGACGATTTCGTCAAGGTGGACTTGCGGGTGGCCAAGATCGTGAACGCCGAGCACGTGGAAGGCAGCACCAAGCTGCTGCGTTTGACTCTGGATGTGGGCGAGGGCCGTACGCGCAATGTGTTCAGCGGCATCAAAGAAGCCTACAAACCAGAAGACCTGATTGGTAAGCTGACGGTGATGGTGGCCAATCTGGCGCCGCGTAAGATGAAGTTCGGGGTGTCGGAAGGCATGGTGCTGGCGGCGTCGCACGCCGACGAAAAAGCCAACCCCGGGGTGTTTGTGCTGGAACCATTCCCCGGCGCGCAACCGGGTATGCGCATTCGCTGAGTATTCGGACAGAATGCGACCGGCCTCATCGGCCATCCAAACGACAGAAAGCCTGGCTCTGCCAGGCTTTTTTTATGCTGAAAGCGGGCCCCAAAGTGCTGCGCTGTCATGGTCGTAGTGTGCGGCCCGTTTCTTGAACGGGGTCAAGTGTGTGGTTTTTGACATTTACCTGCATCAAGAATTCGCAACCTTGGCGGGACTTGTCCCGTGTCAAATCGTGAAAAGTGGTGCGCCCGCATCCTGGCGCCTTTCGTCGATTGTGGCTGTGACAAGCAGTCGAACCAAGGTAATTCAACATGGCCATTGAGCTATACAAAGACGCCCATCACCAATGCCTGATGTTCACGGACCTCAGCCGGGAACATGGTGATGCCGTTCCTTCCAACCAGTTTCTGGTAGTGAACCGCGATACCGGCGCCATCATCGATCCGGGCGGCAATGTGGCGTACAACGAGCTATACATGGGCATGATGAAGTACTTCCCGCCCCAGCGCCTGGCTGCCATCGTGGCTTCGCATGCCGACCCCGACATCATTGCCTCTCTGGACCGCTGGATGACCGGCACCTCGGCGCCTCTGTACATTTCCCGAATTTGGGAACGGTTTGCGCCGCACTTTTGCAAACCAGGCAAGACCACCAACCGCGTGATCGGCATTCCCGATCAGGGAATGCGCATCCCCATTGGGGACAGTGTGCTGTTGGCCTTGCCTGCGCACTTCCTGCATGCAGAAGGCAATTTCCAGTTTTATGACCCGATCAGCAAAATTCTGTTTTCGGGGGACCTGGCGGCCAACTTTGCAGCGCCGGGCATGCCTTCTGGCACCGTGATTCCATCGTTGCCACCCATGTTGGCTTCGATGGAGGGCTTCCACAAGCGTTACATGGTGTCCAACAAGATCTTGCGGTTGTGGGCACGCATGGTCAAGAAGCTCGACATTCAGATGATCGTGCCGCAGCATGGGCGACCCTTGGTAGGGGCCGCCGTGCAGGAATTCATCGAATGGGCGCAAGACCTGGAATGCGGCATCGACTTGATGACGCAGGATCACTACGCCTTGGTGTGACCGCTTGGGGGCGACGCTGATTTCGGCGGGGGCGCTGGCTCAGGAGCCAGTCGCTTGCCAGCCGCCGCCAATGGCCTTGTACAACAGTACGGTGGTCAGGGCGCGAGCGGTCTGGGTTTGAATCAACTCGTCTTCTTTTTGCAGGGCCTGCAACTTGGCTTCCAGTACGGGCTGCAACAGGCCAGAACCTTCCTGGAAGAGGTGGTCGGCGTGCTCTGCACCTTCTTGCGCAATTTGCCAGGCCGAGCGCAGTTTGTCGGTGCGCTGGTCTAGCGCGCGTCGGGCGCTGTAGGCGTTTTCAACATCTTCCAGCGCGCTCAGTACGGCTTGCTCATACTGAATGCCGGCGGCTTGCAGGCGGGCATCGCTGGCGGCAATGTGGGCGCGGATGCGGCCCGCGTCAAACAGCGGCAACCTGACCCCTGCGCTCACCCCCAGCAGATTGGGCGAGGTGGTGGGCAGGCCCGATATTTCGATGTGGCCATCCTGGGCCGCAAACCCCAGGTAGAACCGAGGCAACAGGTCGGCCTTGGCGCTGCCGAGGCGGGCGGCCTGCGCACGCACGAGGTTGGCTGTGCCCCGTACGTCCGGGCGGCGCTCAAGCACGTCGGCAGGCAACACGGTGGGCAAGGGGGCAGGGATCAAACTGCTGCCTGGCGCGGGCAAGGGAAGCTGCGGGGGCAAACGGTTGATCGACTCGGGCGCTTTGCCCGTCAGAACGGCCAAACGCCGAATGCGAGCCGATAGCAGGCTTTGCAACGGTGCTTTGAGCGATTGAAGGGATTCGACCTGCGTGCGTGCCCGGTCTACGTCAAAGCGGGTGGCGTGGCCAGCGTCAAAGCGGCCTTGCGCGTACTGCTGCAGGCGTTGGGCCACGGTGATGCTGTTGTCGAGAACTTGCTGGCGGCGTTCCAGGCTGCGGGCTTCGAAGTAGTTGCTGGCAATGTCGGCCGCCACCAGCATTTGCGCGCCGTGTTGCTTTTCTTGCATGCCGAGCACGGCTTGACGAGCGGCATCTCGGTCGCTGCGGCGTGCGCCGAACAGGTCAACCTCCCATGCTGCGCTGAGTCCGCCGGTCGACAGCGTGGCGTACCGGGTGTCGGCTGGAATGGTGATGGGCCCGATGGGGCCGGTCTCGGGGTAGTCCAGCCGGCTGCGACTGGTCAGGCCGACCAGATCCACCGTGGGGTACAGGGCCGATTCGGCCATGGTCACGGTGGCGCGCGCTTCCTTCACCCGCTCCATCGCGATCCGGATATCGGCATTGGATTGCAGCCCTTGCTCGATCAGCTGGGTCAGATAGCTGTCGCCAATGCTTTCCCACCACCGTTCAAGGGTGATGGGGGCCTGATCGCCCTGCGCCTGCTCAAACGTGGCGGGGGTGTCAGGCCCCTGCGGCAAGGCCACTTCGACTGTGCTGCAGGCCCCGGTCAGGCTTGCGGCAAGGATGAGGGGCAGCCAGTGAAGTCGAAATGGGAGCTTGGCAGGGGAGGGCATGGATACAAGATGGAATCAGGCCGCAGCGAGGGCGCCGGCAGCCTTTGCGTTGGCCAGTACCAGCGCAATGGCGGCAGAAGCCACTCGTGTGCGCTCGCTGGCCGCGGCGTTGTTGAGGATGATGGGCACCTGAGCACCCAGCAGAATTTCTGCGGCCACAGCACCAGCCATGAAGGTGAGCTGCTTGGCCAGCATGTCGCCCACTTCAATGTTGGGCACCACCAGCACGTTGGCCTGACCTGCCACATTCGACTTCAAGCCCTTGGCATGTGCTGCAGCCGGGCTGATGGCCGAGTCGAAGGACAAGGGGCCATCGATGTCGCCGCCATGAATCTGGCCACGCTCGGCCATCTTGCACAGCGCCGTGGCGTCGGTAGATGACAGCAGGGCACTGCTGATCGAGTCGGCTGCCGACAAGATGGCAACCTTGGGTTTGACGCCCAGGGTGGTGACCAGATCGATCGCGTTTTGCACGATGTGGCGCTTGTCTTCCAGTGTGGGCTGAATGATGAGGGCGCCGTCGGTGATGACCAGGGGCTGGCTGTAGTCGGGCGAGTCCACCAGGTAGACGTGGCTCATACGGCGATCGGTGCGCAGGCCTGTGGTGCGATTGAGCACGGCGTGCAGGGTTTCATCCAAGGGCATGGCACCCTGGAACAGCACCTTCGCATCGCCGCTGCGGGCCAGTTGAATGGCCGCTTCGATCGAGGCAGAGGGCGTGGTCGCTTCGACCCATGAGCAATTCGCCAGATCAAGCTGGTGCTCTTCGGCCACGCGCTTGATTTGCTCGCTGGGGCCCACCAAGATGGGTTTGATCAGGCCGGCCTGTGCGGCTTGCAATGCGTTGGTCAGCGAGCTGAGGTCGCAAGGGAAGGCCACCGCAGCAGGAATGGCTTCGTGTTGCTCGCAGTGGGTGAGCAGTTGGTGGAAGTGCGGGTGACGGCGCAGTTGCAGGTCAGGCAGAGGGGCCGATTCGCGACGCACCTTTGTGGTGGGGGCCATGACTTCGGCCGAACCGGAGATCACGGTTTTGCCGACCTGGTTGGTGCAGTTGCAGTCGAGCGAGACCAGGTTCTTTTCCGGGTTCTTGGCTGCCACGGTGACGGTGACGGTGATCACGTCGCCTAGACAGACCGGACGCTGGAACTTCAACTGCTGGCTCAAATAGATGGTGCCGGGGCCGGGCAGCTTGGTGCCCAGCACGGTCGAGATCAGGGTGCCGCCCCACATGCCGTGCGCAATCACCTTGTGAAATGGCGTTTGGGCGGCATAGGCTTCGTCCAGATGGGCAGGGTTGACGTCCCCGCTCAGGATGGCGAACAGGTCAATGTCGTCCTTGTTCAGCACGCGGGTGATAGAGGCCGAATCACCCACGGCGATTTCTTCGAAGGTCCGGTTCTCTAGCAGTTGGGGTTTGATGGCCAGCGTCATGTTCGTGTTGTCTGTTCAGAAGCAGGTTTTTTTAGTGCTCACGAACATAACTGCCTGGCGCGTCAGAAAGTATCTTTTTGTTTCCGGGTTTTCCCGTCTTGGGTGGGGAAACCTGGCCAGAAGAGTGCTCGGCCAGCCAGGTTTGCCATGCGGGCCACCACGAGCCGTCATGCTGGGGGGCTTGCTCTACCCAGGCTTCGGGCGACAGGTATTTGCCGCCAGCGGGGCGGTATCGAATCTGATAACTGCGATGGGGGTGGCCGGGCTCGCTGACGATGCCGGCGTTGTGCCCACCGTTGGTCAGCACGAAGGTCAGGTCCACCGGAAGCAGGTGCAGCTTGAAGACCGATTTCCAGGGGGCTACGTGGTCGGTTTTCGTACCCACTGCGAAGCAGGGCACATGAATGTCGGTAAACCAAATCGGGTGACCGTTGACCTCGTAACGCCCTGTGGCCAGGTCATTGTGCAGGAAGAGGCGGTGCAGATACTCGGAGTGCATGCGATAGGGCATGCGTGTGGTGTCGGCATTCCAGGCCATCAGGTCGTTGGGCTGATAACGCTGGCCCAACATGTATTCCTTGAGGATGCGAGACCAGATCAGGTCATTGCTGTTGAGCAGTTGGAAGGTGCCGGCCATCTGGCCGCCCTTGAGGTAGCCTTGCTCCCACATCATGGCCTCGATGAGGTTGACCTCGCTCTCGTTGATGAAGAGCAGCAATTCGCCGGCTTCGGTGAAGTCACCCTGCGCGGCAAACAGGCTCATGGAGGCGAGGCGGTCATCGCCATCGCGGCCCATGGTGGCGGCGGCGATCATCAAGATGGTGCCACCCAGGCAGTAGCCCACCGAGTGAATCTTGCGCTTGGGCACAATCTCGGACACCGTGTCGATGGCGGCCATCACGCCGTCGCGGCGATAGTCTTCCATGCCCTTGTCGCGCTCATGGCTGGTCGGGTTCTTCCAGCTGATCATGAACACCGTGTGGCCCTGATCAACGAGATACTTGACCAGCGACTTCTGCGGCGACAGATCCAGGATGTAGTACTTCATGATCCACGCCGGCACGATCAATATGGGCTCGGCGTGAACCTTGTCGGTTGTGGGGGTGTACTGAATCAACTCGATCAGGTCGTTTTGAAAGACGACCTTGCCCGGTGTGATGGCGACGTTCTCGCCCACTTTGAATTGATCAACGCCGGCGGAAGGCAAGCCTCGCACCAGTCGTTGATAGTCGTCGGCAAAGTTCATGGCGCCGCGCACCCAGTTGAGGCCGCCTTCCTGCACGGTGGCGCTGAGCACTTCGGGGTTCATCCACGGTAGGTTCGATGGCGCCATGATGTCGAGCCAGTTGCGGGCGGCGAACGAGGCCACATCTTCGGTTTTATGGCTCACCCCGGGCACATCGTGCGTGGCACGTCCCCAGGCGCGCTCCATGATGAGGAAGCTTTGCGCGTAGAGATTGAAGGGCCATTGGGACCACGCAGGGGCCTGGAAGCGCTTGTCGCCGGGGTGGCATGAGATTGGGCCGGTGGAGCCATCGTGATGCACGGCCTGGAAGGGCATGGCGTGGGTGGCCAGATCGGGGCAAGCGCATTGCATGTCTTTCAGCGTTTGCCAAACCACTTCCATTTGCTTACCCGGCGAGATGGCCAGATGCGCAGCCCAATCCAGATACACCAGCGCTGCTTGAACTGGCGACAGGCCAGTGAACATCTGCGCAATCTGCGAGTGCACCGTGCGGTCCACATTGCGTAGCAACTCCGACATCATGTCGGCTTGTTGTTCAGTCGATGGGGTGTTGGGGGTATCCATGGAATGGGTCTCCTTGTGTCAGCCCTGGCGTGCAAGCATGGCACGGAATCGAGCCAGGGCGATGACCAGAAAGAATGCGCCAGCCGCTGCAACGGCCAACAATTGGGGCCAGACAATGTCAATGCCGGCACCACGGTACAGCACCGCCTGAGTCAGTTTGACGAATTGGGTGGTCGGCGAAATTTGAACCAGATTCTGAATGCCCAAGGGCATGCTTTCCACCGGCGTGGCTGCCCCCGACAACAGGTAGAGCACCACATACACCGGGGCGGCCAGCAGGCCGAACTGGGGCATGGACGAAGCCATGGTGGCCAGGAAAATGCCCAAGGATGTGACGGCAAACAGGTACAGCGCTGTGCCCAGCAGAAACAGCATCACCGAGCCCGCCAAGGGCACCTGCAAGATGAGGTGCACCACCAGCCACAGCGACAAGGCCACCGCCACCAGAATGACGCCCCCATTGGCCAGAATCTTGGCCATGGCAATTTCGCTGGGGCGCACAGGCATGACCAGCAAGTGCTCGATGGTGCCGTGTTCGCGTTCGCGAATCACCGCCGCGCCCACCAAGATGATGGCCAGCACCGTGACGTTGGTGATGATCTGCATCACGGCTGTGAACCAGTGTCCTTGATTATTGGGGTTGAACAGGATGTGGATGACCGGGCGCGTGGGCAGCCACGATTCAAGGCCCTTGGCATGGAAGAAGTCGAGTAACTCGCGCGAAAAGATGTCGTTGAGGTAGAGCACGCCCAATCCGGCCTGCGTCATGGCGGTGGCGTCGACCGTGACCGACAAAGCGGGCGTGGTGCCTGCCAGCACACTGGCTTCGAATCGAGGCGGAATTTCAATGATGAAAATGAACTGACCGCGATCCAGCGCGGCCTGCGCATCGCGCCGGTCGATATCGACGGGGGGCGTGAAGTAGGGGGGCTGGATGCCATCGCGCAAGCGTCGTGACAGTGCGGAGTGGTCCGCGTCGATGACCGCCACTGACGCGTGGGCCACTTCGGCCTTGACGCCTTTGGCCGTGCTGTAAATGGCTACCGAGAAAGCAAACAGGATCAGCGCCATCAAGGGCACGTCGCCAAAGAGGCTACGCAGCTCCTTCATAGACAGTCGCATCACATTGGCCAGCCATTGCCGCATGCTTCAAACCTCCTGCTTGCGCACCAGCCAGCGTGCGCCCATGAGGTACACCACGCCAAAGCCGACCAGGGCTGCGTACATGGGACCAAAACTTTCCAGCCCCAAGCCCTTGGTGAAGGCACCTAGGCTGATGAGCTGGAACCACGACGATGGAAAGCCTTTGCCCACCCACAAAGCCGCACCGCTCAAGGTGGACACCGGGTACAACAGACCGGAGAAGTTGATAGATGGAATCAGGCAGATGATGGCGGTGGCAAAGGTGGCCGCCACCTGCGAGTTGAGGAATGCAGAGATCAGCAAGCCCAAGGCAGTGGCCGCAAACACAAAAGCCAGTGCGCCAATAGACAGGGCCAGAAAGCTACCCTTCAATGGCACACCCAATGCCACCACGCTGAGGAAGACCAGCGACAGATAGCTCAGCATGGCCAGCCCGATGTAGGGCAATTGCTTGCCGATCAGGAACTGCCCGACGCTGGCGGGCGAGGCATAGAGGTTGATGACTGAGCCCATCTCTTTTTCACGCACAACCCCCAACGCCGTCAGCATGGTCGGGATGATGATGAGCGCCAGCATGATCAGCCCAGGCGTGAAGGCGTAAATGCTGCGGAAGTCCTGGTTGTAGGTGAAGCGCGGCTCCAGCGTAGCGGGCAGTTTGGGCAAGCTCAACCCGGGTTGCTCGCGTGCAAAGCGCATGGCGTGTTCCAGCAAGATGCCCCGTGCATAGCCGCGAATGTTTTCTGCGGTGAAGGGCTGTGCGCCGTCGATGAACAGCGCCACTTCGGGGCGTTGCCCGGCAATCAGATCGCGGCCATATCCGGGGGGAATCTCGATGACCAGCACCACCTCTTTCGTGCGCAGCCGGGCTTGAATGTCGGTGCTGTCACGCAATGGGGTCTTTTGCTTGAAGTAGCGCGAACCGTTGAAGTGCTCGATCAACTGGCGGCTGTCGAAGCTTTGGTCATGGTCGAGTACCGCGAACTGAATGCGCTGGATGTCGAAGGAAATGGCCAGGGCTGCAGTCAGCAACAAAATGATGGGGCCCAGCAAGGCAAAGGTCAGTCTAATGCGGTCGCGTTTCAGTTCCATGGCCTCGCGGCGAGCGAATGCCCACATGCGAGACAACCAGTCGCTCACCGCCGATGGGCTGGGTCGTGCCCCGCTTGTCGTGCTGGGGTTAGCGTGGCTGTCTGCCGACACGGTACTGGCCTGGCGAGCCGCCTCCACGGTGTTGTCGGCTGCTTCCAGGTAGGCCACAAAGGCGGCTTCCAATGAGTCAGCCTGCTGGTTGTCACGCAGGGTGTGCGGCGCCCCTACAGCCAATACCTGGCCGCGATGCATCAGCGAAATGCGGTCGCATCGCTCGGCCTCGTTCATGAAATGCGTGGACACAAAGATGGTGACCTGTTCTTGCCGAGACAACCTGACAAGTTGGCGCCAGAACAGGTCGCGCGCAGCAGGGTCCACACCCGATGTGGGTTCGTCCAGGATCAGGACTTCGGGTTTGTGCAAGCACGCAGCGGCCAATTGCAAACGCTGGCGAATGCCCAGTGACAGCTGCGAGGGTTGCGCGTCGGCATGGTCTCGCAAATCGAAGCGCGTCAGGGCGTCGTCAATGGCTGCCCGAGCTTGGGGCCCTTCGAGTCGATACAGCTTGGCATGAAGATCAAGGTTTTGCCGAACGCTGAGTTCGTCGTACAAAGAAAAGGACTGCGACATGTAGCCCACCCGCATGCGCGTTTGCAGATCGCGAGCATCAATGGCTTGTCCCAGCAGGGAGGCTTCACCCTCACTGATGTCGAGCAAGCCCGTGAGCATCTTCATGGTGGTGGTTTTGCCGCAGCCATTCGAACCCAGAAAGCCGAAGATCTCGCCGCGCTCAATCCGAAAGCTCACATCGTTCACCGCAACGAAGTCGGCAAAGCGGCGTGTGAGGCCTTTGGCTTCGATGGCGGCAGGCCCTGGCGTGGGCTCAAAAGGCGGAATGCTCAGCGCCTCGCCGCTGCCGCGTTTGTCGGGGGGCAGCAGGGCAATGTAGGCATCTTCCAGCAAGCCGCTGGGCGTGCGGGTCAGCACGGCTTGGGTCTCGTCGAACACCAGTACGCGGCCGTCGTCCATGGCCACCAAATAGTCGAAGCGTTGGGCTTCTTCCATGTAGGCCGTTGCCACGATGACCGTCATGTTCGGGCGTTCGGCCATCAGTGTTTCAACCAGCGACCAGAACTGCCTGCGAGACAGCGGGTCCACGCCCGTGGTGGGCTCATCGAGAATCAGCAAGTCGGGGTCGTGAACCAATGAGCAGCACAAGCCCAGCTTCTGCTTCATGCCGCCAGACAGCTTGCCTGCGGGCCGATCTCGAAAGGGGGCCAGGCCCGTTGCCAATAGCAAGCGGTCAATGCGTTGCTGTCGCTCGGCTGCGCTCTGCCCAAACAGGCGAGCAAAGAAGTCGATGTTTTCAAACACCGACAGGGTGGGGTACAGATTCTTGCCCAGCCC
>CAYVOP010000031.1:0-26345 GCA_964453105.1 uncultured Aquabacterium sp.
AGCTTCTTGATCATGGCGTAGCCCAGAGGACCCTTGGGCAGCATGCCCTTGACGGCCTTCTCGATGGCGCGGCCAGGGTGCTTGGCTTGCATGTCCTTGAACTTCGTGGCGTAGATGCCGCCAGGGAAGCCAGAGTGACGGTAGTACACCTTGTCGTTGGCCTTGGTGCCAGTGACGCGGATCTTGTCAGCGTTGACGATGACGATGAAATCGCCGGTATCCACGTGAGGCGTGTAAATGGCCTTGTGCTTACCACGCAAACGGAGAGCAACTTCGCTGGCTACTCGTCCGAGCACCTTGTCGGTGGCGTCGATCACAAACCACTCGTGCTTCACTTCGGCCGGCTTGGCGCTGAAGGTCTTCATGAGATTTCCTAGTTAAAAAACAGATTGACCGCTACCCTTGGCGCCACTTCTTTGAAAAATTTGGTGGCCTCGCGAGCAACTTATGGTCAGCGCCCGCCCTGACGAGCAAACGCACCTTTCCCGGCAATCAGAACGGGAATCCGGCAGTGTATCCGACTTTCAAGCCAACACGCAAGGGTGCAAAATAGATTCTTCGGATTTGGCCTAGGTCAAGGCACCCCCCTCAAGCGCCCTTGCCGAACGCCGAAGTTCACTGCATACTAGTAATAACCCTAGGTCACTGCGCCACCGCCTTCATTCGGCGCATCATCCTGGAAAGGGGGTCAGCTCCATGACTGCCGTTGAAGACCGAAAGAACCTGGACAAATTTGGCTTGCAAGCCGATGCAAGCACCGTCGAAAGCCACGAGGCCAACCCCAATGCCCCGACGGGATGGGTGCCCATTCGCGACCTCCACGCGCGCCACCGCCACCGCATTCTGGATCACCTCCTTCAGTTGGAGGAACATGACCGCTACCTGCGTTTTGGCAGCCACATCCAAAAAGAGCAGTTGAGCAAGTACGTGGCCTCGATCGATTTCAAGCGTGACGAGGTGTTCGGCATTTTCAACCGCAAGCTCCAACTGATCGCGCTGGCTCACTTGGCGGCCATGCCCGGCGTGGCGTCGCAACACGGCCACGCCATGGAGTTCGGCGTTTCCGTTTTGCCCGAAGCACGCGGCAAGGGGATGGGGTTGCGGTTGTTTCAGCATGCCATCACCCATGCACGCAATCGGCATGCCAGCCACCTGATGATTCACGCCCTGTCGGAAAACGCCCCCATGTTGCGCATTGCCGCCAAATGCGGCGCCACCGTGGAAAAGGATGGCATGGATGCCGAGGCTTGGCTGAAGCTGCCCCCGGATACCGTGGGCACCCATTTGGACAGCTCCCTGCAATCCCTGGCGGCCGAGGTGATTTACCGGGTCAAGCACCGGGTGATGCACATCAGCGACTGGCTGCGACTGATGTTGTCGGCTGGCTGAGCAAGCCCCCCCACCGCCTCGCACCAAGGTGGGGAGAGCCTCAGTTGTCCGTTAACATTTCCTCATCTCTGGAGGAAATGAGATGGCAGTGAACCCGATTGTGTGGGGCTTGGTAGTTTTGGCCCTGGCTGGTGGCGGCTTGGCAGGCTGGCATTGGCGTGGCAAGCGGGATCACGCCGTACGACGCTCATGGCCTGAGCAATGGAACCTCAATGCTCGCCCGGTCTTCACGGTTCACGAGCGTGCGCTGTACCGCGAACTGATGTTGGCTCTGCCTCAGCATGTGATTTTGGCCAAGGCAGGGCTGCTACGCTTTTGTCATTCGGCAGACGAGCGCGACGCACGCGCCTGGTACGAACGCCTGCATCCATTGCATGTGTCTTTTGTGGTATGCACACCCAATGGCACCGTCATCTCGGCCATCGATGTGGAACACGGCGGCAAAACATCGTCCTCCCAGCGCAATTTGCGCCTGAAAGAAGGCGTACTGGAAGCCTGCCGGATTCGGTATGTGCGCTGCCACCCTGGGCAATGGCCATCCACCGACAAACTGGCGACCTGGGCATTGGGGCAGACCAGTGGCTTGGCGACCGAAATGCCACAGGTCAAACCCTCCACCCAGGACGCACTGAACAGCGCGGGCCATCAACTGGCCAGCAAGTTGAAGCAACGCCGGGCTGAACGCCAGGGCAAGTGGAGCGAATCAGGCTTCACGCAAGATTCGTTCTTCGCCTTCGACAGCCGCTACGACCATGTCAGCGCGGCCAACTCGGCCCCTGCGCCGCTGGACGAGGCGCAAGCACCTCGCCCCGCGCCCATCAAGCCGTCACCAGAATCGAATTGACTCGGCGCACGTAGGCGGCCGGGTCTTCCAGGTGCCCCCCCTCTGCCAGCACGGCCTGGTCGAACAGAATGTGCGCCAGGTCATCGAAGCGCTCGGTGGTGTCGAGCTTCTTGACCAGAGGGTGCGCCGGGTTCACTTCCAGAATAGGCTTGGCCGAAGGTGCTTCCTGCCCTGCCTGTTTGAGCAAGCGTGCCAGGTGGGCGCTGATGTCGTTGCCATCAACCACCAGACAGGCAGGCGAGTCGACCAGACGTGTGGTGACGCGCACTTCTTTGGCGCGCGCTTCCAGCACCGACGTGAGTCGCTCCAAAACGGGCTTGAACGACTCGGCAGCTTGCTCGGCCTCTTTCTTTTCGGCCTCGTCTTGCAGCTTGCCCAGGTCCACCGCCCCTTTGGCCACGCTCTGCAGCGAATGGCCTTCAAATTCATACAGGTGCGACAGCAGCCACTCGTCCACACGATCGGTCAACAGCAAGACCTCGATGCCCTTCTTTTTGAAGATCTCGAGCTGAGGGCTGTTTTTGGCCGCGGCCAATGAATCGGCGGTGATGACGTAGATGGCGTCTTGCCCTTCTTTCATGCGGCTGACGTAATCTGCCAGCGAGACACCCTTGTCGTGCTGCGTGGAGGCAAAGCGCAAGAGTTTGGCCAGGCGTTCGCGGTTGGCAAAGTCTTCGCCCATACCTTCTTTCAGCACAGCGCCAAACTCATCCCAGAAGGCGGCGTACTGATCGCGCTTGGCCTGGTCTTCGTTGTTAGCCAGATCTTCCAGCATGGACAGAACACGCTTGGTACAGCCTTCGCGAATGGCCTTGACGTCGCGGCTTTCCTGCAAGATTTCACGGGACACGTTCAAGGGCAGATCAGCGCTGTCGACCACACCCTTCACGAAGCGCAGATAGCTGGGCAGCAAGGCTTCGGCGTCATCCATGATGAAGACGCGCTTGACATAGAGCTTCAGCCCGCCGCGCTTGTCGCGGTTCCACAGGTCGTAGGGCGCCTTGGCCGGCACATAGAGCAGTTGCGTGTATTCGCTACGGCCTTCGACGCGATTGTGGGTATAGGCCAACGGGTCTTGCGCGTCGTGGCTGATCTGCTTGTAGAACTCGTTGTACTGCTCGGGCGTGATGTCGCTCTTGGAACGGCTCCACAGGGCTGCAGCCTTGTTGATGGTTTCCCACTCGTCTTTGATGACCTGCTCGCTCTTTTCCGCATCCCACTCTTCCTTTTGCATGAGGATGGGCAGGGAAATGTGATCGGAGTACTTACCGATGATGCTGCGCAGCTTCCAGGCCGTGAGGTATTCGTCTTCACCCTCGCGCAGATGCAAGATGATGTCGGTGCCCCGTGTGGGCTTGCTGATGGCCTCGACTTCGAAGTCGCCCGTGCCTTCGCTGCTCCAGCGCACGCCCTCGCCAGCCGCCAGGCCCGCACGACGCGATTCGACTGTGATGCGGTCGGCCACGATGTAGCCGCTGTAAAAGCCCACACCGAACTGGCCGATGAGCTGAGCATCTTTTTGCTGGTCACCCGACAGGCGCCCCATGAAGTCTTTGGTGCCCGACTTGGCGATGGTGCCCAGGTGGTCGATGGCCTCCTGCGTGCTCATGCCAATGCCGTTGTCACGGATGGTGAGTGTGCGCTGCGCTTTGTCAACCAGAATGCGCACATCGAGATTGGGCGCGTCTTCATACAGGGCGCTGTTGTCCAAGGCCTCGAAGCGGAGCTTGTCACACGCATCCGACGCATTGGAGATCAACTCGCGCAGGAAGATTTCCTTGTTGGAATACAGCGAGTGCGTCACGAGGTGCAGCAGTTGCTTGACCTCTGCCTGGAAGGAGTGGGTTTGCTTTTCCATGATCCGTTCTAAGTGCTTGCCAGTGAAGGGAATTGATGCGTTGACGCAGATAGGGGCACCCCCCACCATTTCAAGAGGTGCGTCAATTTTTTGACAAGCGCTTGCCAAGCGAGAAATTTTCGGTATATACTTTCAGTCTCGTTGGCGCTTTAGCTCAGCCGGTTAGAGCGACGGAATCATAATCCGCAGGTCCGGGGTTCGAATCCCTGAAGCGCCACCAAAAATTCAAAAAGGACTTGGCACGCCAAGTCCTTTTTTGTTTTGTGCATCAAGCCCAGATTGATGAATTGGGCTTTGATCTGCCAGTTGTTTCACACACTGCAGCGCACTCGAGCCACCTAAGCTCCTGCAATCTGCCCTCTGATTGCTCTAGCGAGAAGGTCATGCTCAAGAACATCAAGCTGGTTCACTACTTCGGCGCGATCATCGTGTCGTTCTGGATTGCGTTCACCGCGTTAGCTGGTTTTGCCTGGTGGGGCCTCAGCGCCAATGCCGACAGTCTGCACGCCGTGCACGACAACCACATGGACAAGGCCGACAAGCTGGGGCGCATGGCGCAAAACGCCATCCGCAACCGCACAGAAATTTTGCTGCTGTTTCAGCACGATCCGCGAGGCCCCCTGCACTCGGCCCATGACCACGCGGTTGATTCCCACTATGAGGCCTACGCAAAACGCCGCGCCGACACCAACGCACTGTGGGATGGGATCAAGAACGGCCCACTGGACAGCCGCGAAGCCGAACTGGCCGCGCAGGTTGATGCCACCCGCAAGGCTTGGGTCAGCGAAGCCAATGCCGCACTGGAATCGGTCAAAAGCGGCGCCTTTGATCCCCAGACCATGGCGAAGTATCTGAAGGCTGGCCGCACCGAAGGCGAAGCCATGCTGCAGGCCATCAACGCGCTGCACGACTATCAGGAACACGCCGCTGACCAGGCCGCGAAGGAAGCCGATACGCGCCACACCCGCGCCATGCTGATCTTTGTCCTGCTGGCCATTGGCATGGGTGTGCCCGCCAGCATTGCGGCGGTGTATGTGCTGAAGCGCATGAAGGCAGGTTTTGCCCTGGCCGATGAGACCACCAAGAAAATTGCCTCTGGTGACCTGAGCCAATCGGTCAGCACCGAAGGTCAGGATGAGATCGCGCAACTGCTTAACCACATGGAAGGCATGCGCGGCAACCTGATCAAGGTGATTGCCCAAGTCCGCCATGCGGCAGACAGCATTCAGACCGCATCATCTGAAGTGGCCGCCGGCAATGCCGACTTGAGCCAACGCACGGAACAAACCGCCAGCAACCTGCAACAGACAGCCAGTTCAGCGGACGAGTTAGCGGTGACCGTGAGCCAAAACGCCGACAACGCCCGCCAGGCCAACCAGTTGGCTCAAGGCGCCTCAGAGGTGGCCAGCCGCGGTGGCGAAGTCGTGGCCCAGGTGGTGGACACCATGAAGGGCATCAATGAAAGTTCGAAGCGCATTGCCGACATCATTGGTGTCATTGACGGCATTGCGTTCCAAACCAACATCTTGGCGCTGAACGCTGCGGTAGAGGCGGCACGCGCAGGCGAACAAGGCCGCGGTTTTGCTGTGGTGGCGGGAGAGGTGCGCTCGCTGGCCCAGCGCTCGGCCGAAGCGGCACGCGAAATCAAGGAACTGATCGGCGCCAGCGTGGAACGCGTGGAAGAAGGCACACGCCAGGTGGATCAGGCCGGCGCCACCATGGACGAAGTGGTACGCGCCATCAGCCAGGTCAACAGCATCGTGGGCGAAATCAGCCAAGCCAGCATGGAGCAAAGTGCTGGCGTGGCGCAGGTGGGGCAAGCTGTCAGCCGAATGGATTCGGCCACTCAGCAAAACGCCGCGCTGGTCGAGCAAAGTGCCGCTGCGGCAGAAAGTCTCAAGCAGCAAGCCGAAAAACTCGTGTCGACCGTGGCGGCCTTCCGCCTGAATGCTCACGGCAGGCTCTGACTGCGCGGATCACGGACAATAGGGGGTCTTCATGGCCCCCCTTTTTCATGTCTCAACTGCCCGCCCTGATTCTCGCTGCCGGTCGCGGCGAACGCATGCGCCCGCTGACCGATCACACCCCCAAACCGCTGCTGGAAGTGCGGGGCAAACCTCTGATCGAATGGCATCTGGAAGCCCTGGCCCGCGACGGCGTAAGCCATGTGGTGATCAACACTGCCCACTTGGAAGACCAGTTCCCCGAGCGTCTGGGAGACGGCAGCCGCTGGGGCTTGCGCATTGACTACTCGATGGAAGGGCGCGACCACGGCGGGGCGCTGGAAACGGCTGGCGGCATGGCCAAAGCCCTACCCCTGCTGGGTGACGCCTTCTGGGTGGTGGCCGGTGATGTGTTCGTCCCTGACTTCATCTTCTCTGCAGCGGCTGCCCAGTCTTTCGCCCAGAGCAACGACTGGGCTCGCATTTGGCTGGTGAACAATCCGCCCCATGTGCCCAACGGCGACTTTGCCTTGAGCAACGGGGATCGCGTCATCCGCAAAGACAAAGCCCCCCCCGATGCCCCCACCTATACCTATTCAACCATTGGCCTGTATCGCGCCAGCATGGTCGAGGATGTCAAGGTGGGTGACAAGGCTGCGCTACGCCCTTATCTGGAACGAGCCATTGACCAACAACGACTCGCTGGCACGATCTACGCGGGCGCTTGGACTGATGTGGGTACGCCCGCACGCTTGAATGAACTCAATGCCGAGGTCGTGCGCTGACATGTTGCTGGGCACACACCTGACTGCCGATTTGACCGGGTGCCGCGCCGACCACCCCTGGATGATCGATGCCGAGGCTTTACGGCAAACCTGCGCAGCCAGCACCGCTCAGGCGGGACTGACATCCGTCGGACAGTGTTTCCATCAGTTCCAGCCACATGCTTCACACCAGGGGGCCGGCGTGACCGGGGTCATTTTGCTGGCGGAATCTCATCTGGCGGTACACACCTGGCCGGAACACGGCACCGTCACGATTGACATTTACGTTTGCCACTTACTGCAAGACAACCAGAGCAAGGCCCAGCATGTACTGGATCAACTGATTGAGGGCTTTGCCCCCAAGCGCGCTCATGTTCAATTGATTGAACGCCGAATTCCCGCCGACGCCAACACTTGAGCCGCGGCTCGCGCTCCATGGGTGAAGGCCTCTTCGAACACCGAATAGGCGGACAAATCGGCATGCGCAAACAGCAGCCGACCTTGATGGTTTTGTAAGGCCGCAAGTCCAGGGTGACTTCTGACACCCGGGACCGGGATGCTCATGGCATGCCCGTAGCGCATCAAATCGACACGTTCGACCAGGCCAGGCAGGTCTGGATGTACTCGTGCCAGGTCCATAAGCACCCAACGCGCCCAGTCAGCCCAGGGACGTCGAAGCAGAAGCGATCGTAGCGCTTGACCTTGCGCAGCGCTTTGCCCCCCCAAGGCCCAATAATGGGTCCACAACATGGGCCCTGACACTTGAGACAGGCTTTGGTGGCGGGCATCGACATAGCCCAGCGAAGGAACCGGCACAGGCTCGCTTCCAGCATGAGTGAAAGCCACGTTGTCCCACGCCCGCGCCACGCCAGAGCGATCACGCAAGCCCTCTTTCAGCAAGACATTGCTGACCAGCCACGGCGCATATTGCATGTGAGGCACCAGCGCATCCAAGGCCGCATGACCACGCCGAAGCAGGCGCCGCGCCACAAACAAGGGCACAGCCAGAACCACCTGTTTGGCTGACCACTGACGCAACTGTCGCAAGCGCCCATCCCACACCTGCACCGTGACCGCGTGGCGCCCCTCCTCGACCGACACAGCCAGTTGCTCGGGCTGCCACCGATCGCCCAAGCCTTGCGCGAGCTTCTGAGTCAGCCAGCCATTGCCTTGTGGCCATGTAAGCACCGGGTCATGTGATTCGGCCTGAGCGGGCCATTCGAAGCCGTGGCGGCTGGCGAAGTAATGGATGCCAGCCCAAGCTGAGACGCGAGACAGCCCCGCACCGAAGTCATCGCGACAGGCATAGTCGAGCAGCCATAGCAGTGGTGCACTGCCGAAACCTTCCTGGTTCAGCCATTGCGCAAAGCTGATGCGATCCAGCGCCTCCAGGCCCGCGCTCCAGGCGCGCCGCCAAGTGGGCATGGCAAAGCCCAGGTCGACCTGCATGCGAGTGATGCGCTCGCTGAACCGTCGGTACTCTGCCTCGTCAGAGGCCTGCAAGCCCACTTGGGGCACCACCCCATCCTGCCACTGCCCGCTGGCCCAGAAGCCGCGAGGAGCCAAAGCAGACAACCCTCCATCCGGCACGAACAAGCGCTCTTGCGCGCTGTGGCAAAGGTATCGCTCATCGCCTACCCAGCGACCGTGCTCATGGCGAATCAGGCCAATGGCCTCCAACCATCGGGCTACCTCGGAAGCCTCGGGCCCCGGCAAAGGCAGATAGTGCGCCCCCAGGGGACAGGGCATGCCCCCGATGTCATGGCCCCGTGCATTCCCACCCGGCTGCGCCTCCAGATCCAGCACGATCACATCATCCAGACCGGCATCAATCAAATGCCGAGCGGCCGACAAGCCTGCCACTCCAGCCCCAATCACCAAGGTATGAGTTGATCGCGCTACCCCTGTGGCGTGCTCGGGAAGCTTGCCGTCGCGCCACGCATGCGCCGCGTCATGCCGCGCCCCAACCCAGCCGCCCCCCAGGTTTTCCGGCATGTCACTGATGCCGGACTTTTCACAGCCCGCCAATCCGGTGCCTAGCCCGGCCAGCCAAGGCATCGCCCCCAATCGCAGGAGGCAATCACGCCTCGACAGGGGCGTAGCAGCTGTCATGGCCAATCTGGCTGACTTCACTGATGCACGCGGCCCCATTCGGCCTCGAAGGTCTGCACCAGAACCTGACTGCTGAGCCGATTGGGCTCGGCGTTTACACGCGCCATGTCCGGAGGAAAGTTCAACAAGGGCTCGATCCCATCCAGAGACAGGAACCGCAAGCCATCAGGCAGTTGCACAGGGACACGCCAAGGACGATGGTGCGCCATCACAAAGCCCCATTCTCCAAAACTGGGAACGTGCGCATGGTAGGGCGTGGTCTGCAAACCGACTGCCTCCAAGGTGGACACCACGGTCCAGAAGCTCTTGCGCGCGATCAGGGGCGAAGTGGTTTGTATGACCGCGTAGCCACTGGCTGCCAGGTGCTGGTCCAGCAACGCATAGAACGTGGTCGTGTACAACTTGCCGATCGAGTGGTTGGTCGGATCGGGAAAGTCGACCACGATCACATCAAACACGTCATCGTGTTCAGACAGCCAGGTGAAGGCGTCGGCGTTGATGACCTTGACTCGGTTGGACAACAAGGCACGCTGATTCAAGGACACCAGCCGTTCGTCGCGGCGAAACAGCTGCGTCATGGCCGGATCCAGCTCGACCAGGGTCACCGACTGCACGGATGGGTAACGCAAGATTTCGCGAACGGCCATGCCATCACCGCCCCCCAGAACCAGCACCCGACGTGGGGCCCCGTGGGCCGCCATGGCAGGGTGCACCAAGGCCTCGTGATAGCGGTACTCGTCACGCGAAGCGAACTGCAGATTGCCATTGAGGTACAGCCGGGTTCCCCCGCTGCCCTGCGTGACCACAATGCGCTGGTAGGGCGTGTCTTGCCTCAGCACCACCCCTTCGCCATAGAAGCGATCTTCGGCCCAACTGGTCAACGGCGCGGCCCCCACCATGGCCCCCAGCAACAACACGATCACCAACACACTGGCTGCGACATGACTGCGCCATGCACGGACCTCGGTTCTGAACAGCCACAGGCACCAGACCGCCACAGCTGCATTCATCAATCCGAACAGCACCCCCGTTCGTACGACACCCAAATGGGGCACCAGCAAAAGTGGAAAGGCCAGTGAAACGGCCAAGGCCCCCAGGTAATCAAAGGTGAGCACTTCGGACACCAGATCTTTCAGTGCATAGCGTTGCGCAAAGTGCCGCTTCAGAATTCGCATCACCAGGGGGATTTCCAGGCCAACCAGGATCCCGATCAGCAGCACGCAGCCATACAGCAAGGCCCGAAACGGGGCAACAGCGCCAATCGGCAAGGTGCTGTTGGCCAGAAAGAGGGCCATCGGCATCAGCCCGCCCACTATGCCCACCAGCAACTCCACCAGCAGAAAGACTGCGATCAGTTGTCGCACCACATAACGCGACAACCATGACCCAATGCCCATGGCAAAGAGGTAGGTACCGATGACCGTGGAGAACTGCAATATGGAGTCCCCCAGCAGATAGCTGGCCAGGGCCCCAGCCGCCAACTCGTAGACCAGACCACACGCGGCAACGACGAACACCGAGCCCAGCAGAGCCAACTCAGCCAGGCTGACTCGGGCACCGTCGCCATCAGGAAGCGCTGGATCAGCCATGAACCGCGGCAGCCACGATCATGCCGATGGCCAGGCACATAGCGCCGACCACCACTGCCAGTGCAAGGTTCTTCTTCTCAACGATTTCGCCCCACAGATCGTATGGGGTGAGCTTGTCAACAATGATGAAGCTGATCCAAAACAGGATCACGCCTGCAATGGCATAGGCCATCGTGGCCAGAAAGACAACCGGTTTGAGCCATTCCATAGTCATATCTCCATTCGATTACTTGTGGGAGCCGCCACTGCTGTAGCCCCCGTAGGAACCACCATGGCCACTGCCATGCGAGCGCGCATATTCGCGACATTGTCGGAATTCGTTGCTGTACTCGCCGTACCGCTCTTTTGTGTCCTGGCACTCGTCGGTACAGCCATTGACCACGCCCATGACCATGACCGCTGCAACCACAAGCCACATGATGACCTGCCAGCGTTGGGTCGAATCAGACGAAGGCCGGGCATCGCGTTGAAACGACCGCGCCTGCTTCGGTGCAATGCGAAACGCCGACATCACCTCGGCAGCGGTGATCGTTTCCCCCGCTGACCACACCATCTCTTGCCCGGTCTTCTCAGAGTTCAAACGCCGATGCGCCTGAGATCCCTCGCCAGCGTAGTCCATGTTGAGGGTACGCTGCTCCTTGCGAACGGGCCAGTAGAACTCCCCCTGCACATAAGTGGTCTTGGCGGTGTAGGTATAACGTTTGCGGTACCGAACGCCCTGCCACTCAATGTCCCCTCGACGGGAGGCGGGTACCCCCGTGACAGGCCGCACCACACTCCAGCCATCTTCGGCATCAACCAGAAAGACAAAACCTCGCTTCTGGTTGTACAGCAGGTATTCTCGCCAGAAGGTTGTCTCTTCCTCAGGATCTGCGGGCTGATCACAGCGCTCCTGATACCCGACAACCTGCCAGTTACCCACCTCTCCGAGCACCTTGAACGTGGCCACTGTCCCCAATGGGATCAGCGGCTCCAGGCCATTGTTTTGCTTGTAGCTCTTGAGCTTGCCTCCTACGCCAGATCGCAGGTCGACCACCGAGTGACAACTGCCACACACAATCGTCTGCGTCGTGTCCAGCGATGGCGCCAGATCGGTACCACATTGTGGACACTCAACACTGCGCGCCGCCATTGAGGCCTCTTTCGAACGCCCATCGCCCGCTAAACCACTGAGTTGCAAGTCATTGAGTGATACCGACCTGCCCAAGTCAAAGCGCATGGGCTTGCGTTGGGGCTCGATGCTCAGAATCTCGCCTTGCGGGTTGCGCAGTTCGACGACCGGCTGAGCACTTTTGAAATTAGGCAAGTCGGGCAATTCGCCCATCGCCGCGTGGGCTTTCGCCTGGACACGCGAGGACAAGACCCAATCACGCCCTGCCACATAAATCGGGCTGCCCACCCCCAGGCGCAACAGATTCGGCAAGCTCGCCTCATCCACCCCACTCAATGGAAAGGTGAACACGTAGGCGCCATTGTCTTCACTCAGGGTTCCGCTGCGACCGTTGTCAAACAGGGCGTGCCATTCAGTCCATCGCCCGGTTTCGCCATCGACATCCAGATACGCCAACTGAATGCGCCCTACCAGCGTGAACGACTCACCCTGTAGCTTGCCCCTCACCCCCAAACTCAAAGGGCTGTGGTCATCAAACAGTTCCGCGCTTTCGCCGATGCGCGACAAGGTCTCACCATCGCGCACCAGGGTGCTGCGACAGTAAGAGCACACAGCCATGGGCGACGCGGCCGATTGAAACTCCACCGGCGCGCCACATCGTGTGCAGAGTGCCCGCCAGGCACGCTGCCGCATCTGATCGCTCATGATCCGTCAGGGATTCAGACCAACTTCTTGAGCAGTTCGGCCTTTTTGGCTGAAAACTCCTCGTCGGTCAGGATGCCCTTGGCCTTCAGATCAGCCAACTTCTCGATGGTGGCCATGACCTCATCGGGCCGCACACCTGTACCACCGGTTGCAGCCTGTGCCCCCTGCAGCCCCTGCTGAATCGATTGGGCCATGACTTGCCCCAAAGCCAAGCCGGCCCCCAGCCCAGCGGCATCACCTGCCACGCCACTGCCCTGCCCCGAGGCAGCAGCAATCGTTGGCAAGGCCTGCGCGGCCTGGTACTGCACGAATTGGCCCATGTTCTGGCCCACCATGCCCATGCCGATCTTCTGGTCCAGCACCTTCTGCAGCTCTTCCGGCAAGGATACGTTCTGAACGGTCATGCCCTCCAGCGCCACGCCCAAGGCTTCGAAATACGGCGCCACAGCCTCAGACAAGGCCTTGGCAAAGGCCACCTGATTGGCCGCCAGATCAAGGAAAGGAATACCGCTTTGAGCCACGGCATCGCTGAGATGCTGCAACAGCACACCGCGCAACTGCCCATCCAGGTCAGCCACGGTATAGCTTGCCCGCGTGCCGGAGACTTCCAGATGAAACTTGCGCGGATCGACCAGGCGCACGACATAGTTGCCAAAGGCGCGCAAACGCACGGCACCAAAGTCCTTGTCGCGCAGGGTAATGGGCTGTGAGGTTCCCCAGCGCAGATCCAGCTGTTGGCGCGTGCTGAAAAAGTACACATCGCTCTTGAAAGGCGAGTCAAACAGCTTGTCCCAGTTCTTCAGGTTGGTCAGCAAGGGCAAGGTCTGCGTGGTCAGTTTGTGCGTACCCGGCCCAAACACATCAGCGACCTTGCCCTCGTTCACAAACAAGGCCGTTTGCGACTCACGCACGACCAAGGTGGCGCCATTCTGGATTTCACGGTCGTCAAACGGATACCGCCATGCCAGCACGCCATCGGTGGACTCCACCCACTCAATGACATCGACAAACTGTTTCTTGATGAAATCGATCAATCCCATGTGACGCACTCCCTTACTTTTGCAGGCTACTTTTGGCCCCCATCAAGGTGCATCTTACCCACAAGTCCTTTAAAATCCGGCCCTTCCTTCACAGCCTCTGGATCTACACCATGCACCGCTGTCTCAAGGCCCTGGCCGCTCTGGCCCTGGCCGTGCCTGTGCTGGCACAAGCCCAACTGCAACGGCAGTTTCCCGCCACCGCCTTGCGTGGCGAATTGCAAATCACCACGCCCCCCGAAGCCGTGCTGAACGGCCAGGCCGCTCGCCTCGCCCCGGGCGCACGCATTCGTGGCGGCGACAACCTACTGGTCATGTCTGGCGCCATGGCGGGTCGCAAGGCCCCGGTGATCTACACCATCGACACCTACGGCCTGCTCATCGACATCTGGCTGCTGCGCGAAGACGAGACGGGCAAGCTCTGGCCTAAGACACGCGAAGAAGCGGCCCAGTGGTCGTTCGACCCCGCCGGCCAGACCTGGACCAAGCCCTGACGATTTCGACGAAGTAACTGCCCCATGAATGCCTCCACCAAGAAGGTCTACATCAAGACCTACGGCTGCCAGATGAACGAATACGACTCGGACAAGATGTCTGACGTCATGAATGCAGCCAAGGGCTACACGCCCACCGACAACCCCGAAGAAGCCGACCTCATCCTGTTCAACACCTGCTCCATTCGCGAGAAGGCGCAGGAAAAGGTGTTTTCCGACCTGGGCCGCGTCAAGCACCTGAAAGAAAAGGGCGTGATGATTGGCGTGGGTGGTTGCGTTGCCAGCCAGGAAGGCGCAGCCATCATCGAACGCGCGCCTTATGTGGACGTGGTGTTTGGCCCGCAAACCCTGCACCGTCTGCCAGCCATGCTGGAAAAACGCCAGCAGCAAAAGCGCCCCCAGGTGGACATCAGCTTCCCTGAAATCGAGAAGTTCGACCACCTGCCGCCTCCTCGCAAGGAGGGCTCGTCAGCCTTCGTGTCCATCATGGAAGGCTGCTCGAAGTACTGCAGCTACTGCGTGGTGCCTTACACCCGTGGCGAAGAGGTATCTCGTCCGTTTGACGACGTGCTCACCGAAGTGGCCGACCTGGCCGACCAGGGCGTGAAGGAAGTCACCCTGCTGGGCCAGAACGTGAACGGCTACCGCGGCAAGATGGGCGACACCAGCGAAATCGCGGACTTCGCCTTGCTGCTCGAATACGTGGCCGAGATTCCGGGCATTGAGCGCATTCGCTTCACCACCAGCCACCCCAACGAGTTCAGCCAGCGCCTGATCGACGTCTACGGCAAGACCCGCAAGCTGGTCAACCACGTGCACCTGCCCGTGCAGCACGGCTCTGATCGCATTCTGATGGCGATGAAGCGCGGCTACACGGCGCTGGAATACAAGAGCGTGATTCGCCGCCTGCGTGCGGTGCGCCCCGACATCAGCCTGTCGACCGACTTCATCGTGGGCTTCCCCGGCGAAACCGACGACGACTTCGACAAGCTCATGAAGCTGGCCACCGACCTCGAATTCGACGCCTCGTTCAGCTTCATCTACAGCTCGCGCCCCGGCACCCCTGCGGCCTCGCTGGAAGATGGCACGCCGCACGAAGTCAAGCTCAAGCGTCTGCAAACCCTGCAGGCCTATCTGGAGTCAAACGTGCAACGCTTCAGCCAGGCCATGGTGGGTTCCACCCAGACCATTCTGGTGGAAGGCCCCAGCCGCAAAGACCCCAACGAACTGATGGGCCGTACCGAGTGCAACCGAATCGTGAACTTTGCCCCAGGCCCGCACCCCGAGCGGCTGATCGGGCAGCTCATATCGGTCAACATCACCCAGGCTTACCCCCACTCACTGCGCGCCGAAGTCAAGGTGGCTTGAGCAGTTTTTCACGCTACGGTCTAACGTTTCGCATTTTGTGCATTTAACGCCAGCAACTCTGGCCGAAATGAAGAAGACCAAGCGTGGAAAGCAGCCATGAAGTTATTGCGCCTGTGCGCCAACCAAATTCGACTCAATGAGCCCTTGCCCTGGAACGTGAGAAACGAACCAGGTGCGCTACTGCTGAGCAAAGGGTTTCTGATCAAGGAGCAGCATCAAATCGATACGCTGCTGGACCGCGGCGTGTACGTTGATCAGGAAGAGTTCGAAGCACACCAACGGGCCACCAAGGCCGCCCGCCCCAAGGCTGACCCCTTTGCCTTGTGGGCCGCCATCCTCAAGCAGGTCGGATCACTGCTGCGTGGTCACGCCGACAACCCCCATTTTGCGGACGACATTGGCCGCATGTCGGGCCACATTCATGGCGCCATGAAGCAAGACGTGGAAGCCGGCACGTTTGAGATGATTTACGCCGACCACACCAGCTACGCGGTCGCGCATTCGCTGCAAACCGCCTTTGTGGCCAGCTTGGTCGCAGAGCGCTTCGGCTGGACTGCAGATGAACGCACGGTGCTGGTCCGTTCGGCGCTGACCATGAACATCGCCATGCTCGATCTGCAGAATCTACTGTCGCAGCAAACCTCCCCATTGACACCTCAGCAAAAGGCCGACATTGCCTCGCACCCGACACGGGGCCGAGAAATATTGGAACAGGCAGGGGTGACAAATGAAGACCGGCTGCGAACCGTAGCAGAACACCACGTCACACCCGATGGCCGCGCCTTGCCGGAAGACAGCTCGTCGGTGAGCCAGCTGGCCTGCATGATTCACTACTCTGATGTGTACCTTGCCAAGCTCAGTCCGCGAGCATCGCGCCCGGCATTGGCCTCGAACACCGCAGCGCGCGAGTTGTATTTGTCTGCGGGGGGGGCCAACAATCCTTACACCGCCGCCATCATCAAAGAGATGGGCATCTTTCCGCCAGGCTCCTTCGTGAAACTGGCCAATGGCGATACCGCCATCGTGCTGCGCCGCGGCGAGTCGGCCAACGCACCTCAGGTTCAGAGCCTGATCTCGGCCGACGGCTGGGTCTTTCCTGACCCGCATTTCCGCAACACCGCTAAACCCGAATTCAAAGTGGTGGCCACAGTTCCACGCAGCAACGTGATGCTGCACCTGGATCGCAAACGCCTGTTCGGTTACCAGGCCAACTGAACCCCGCTCTGAACCAACTGGGCGCTCACTGCCCCCAGGCGGCAAACAAGCCCGCTCGGGCGGCCTGCGTGATGGCTGCCACGCCGGGGTGCGTGATGCGCCGCTCCACACTGATCACATAAAACTCTTCGATCAGGTCGGTGGCCACACCCAAGCGCACCGCCTCGTATTGGCGGCAAACCTCATCGTGCAAAACAATGGGCGCCATGAAAACCCCATGGCCTTGATGGCCGAGCGCCTTGAGCAAGGCCCCGTCATCAAACTCGCCCACCACATGCGGACGCAGCTTGTGTTTGGACAACCACTGCATCAGTCGCCCCCCCATGGCCGAATCAGCCCCTGGAACCAACATGGGTGCGCCATTCAGACACGCAGGAAATTCGCCCGCCAACGTTTTCGCCAAAGCCGGAACGGCATAAAAACCGACGGCCGAGCCGCCCAGCCTGTGACTGAACGCATGCACGCTCAAGCCAGACGGCAAGGGCGTGTCAGACAAGACCAGGTCGATGCGATGGACCGCCAATTCGGCCAACAAGCTATCGAGCTTCCATTCCCGGCACACGACCTTGAAGGCTTGTTCGCCGGTCAAAGCAGGCTCGAGCAAATGGCAAGCCACCATCTTGGGAACGGCGTCGGCAATACCCACGCGCAGCTCAAGCGGACGCGCGGCCCCCCGAGGCTGGCGCACCACCTGATCCAACTCTGACCCCAATGTGAAGATGTCTTCGGCGTAACTAAAGGCCAACTGCCCTGCATCGGTCAACTCCAAAGCACGGCCACTTTTGTGAAACAGCTCGCGCCCGAAATGCTCCTCAAGCAACTGAATCTGGCCACTGATGGTTTGCGGCGTGACATGCAAGTGCTCCGCCGCCTTGACGACGCCGCCGTGTTTGGCAACCGCCCAGAAATACAGCAGATGCTTGTAATTCATTTCGACTTTCCCGAAGTATTTACAAAATTAAATCTGATTTACGCGAAGTATTCAAGCCCGTAAATTGATCTCGTCAACCACGGTCAAGAAAGGACTGTCATGCGTTTGTTGATTCAGACCCAAGGCTTGCTCATCTCGCGCGAGGATCGCGACCTGATCCGCTCCCGCATCCAGCAGGCGTTCGCGCGGTTCGGCCACCAGGCACGCGGTGCCACCCTGCACTTGCAAGACATCAATGGCCCACGTGGAGGCTTGGACAAAGACTGCCAACTCATCATCGAGCTGGAGGACAGTACTGCGGTGATCTCCGATCGAGGGGCAGACTTGAAGGCCGTGATCAATCGTGCGGTACATCGAGCCGTGCAGACCATTCGACGCCAGTTGAAGCACCAGCAACTGCGCACGCGGGAACGCGTCAGCTTGCGTTCCATGGACGATCCGGTTGTCAGCCCCCGCTACAGCCCTAGGCCGACTTTTGCATTGGATGCCGAGGGCTGAGGTCTGATCGATTCAGGCACCGGTGCGTGATGTTGACCAGATGGGCAAGGTGAGACGCCATGTGTTCGGCCGGCACATTGGCATAGCCCATAACCAGCCCCTCGAAACCATCAATGCCGCCCGTGCTGTATGCGCTAAGGGGGCGGGGGCTGAGCCCCTGCCTGAGCGCCTCCTCGGCCAGCCGTTGGTCATCCAGGGGCGAAGCCGAGACCGTGAGGTGCATGCCGCATTCGCCCCCCAGCAAGGCGGCTGGCCAAGGCCAAAGCGCTCCCCAGGCTTCACGCAAGGCCTGTTGCCGCTCCAGGTACAACCGGCGCATGCGTCGCAAATGCCGGGTGAATTCCCCTTCGTTGATGAACTCGGCCAAAGCCAACTGGCTCTGCGGCCGCCCCCCACGCACCAAGGCGTTGATGGAAGGGGCCACCCGCGCCATCAGGGCCTTGGGCAACACCATATAGCCCAGGCGTAGGGCGGGAAACAAGGACTTACTGAAGGTACCCAGATACACGACGGGCGCATCGTCGACCAAGCCCTGCATGGCAGCCAAGGGCGGGCCATCGTGGCGAAACTCGCTGTCGTAATCGTCTTCCAGAATCCAGGCGCCACAGCGCTTGGCGCCGTCAATCAGTGCCATGCGCCGCGGCCAGGTCAACACGGAACCCAATGGATACTGGTGCGACGGCGTCAGGTAAATGAGCCGAGGCGGCCTCGTCTGCCACCAATCGGGGGGCACTGCCATGCCTTCGGCATCCACCGTGATGGGTTGAAGGCGCAGACCCGCCAGGGTCAAGGCCGCGCGAGCCCCGCCATAGCCGGGGTGCTCAATCCAGGCCAAGTCACCCACATCGGCCAGCAGTTGTGCGCACAGATTCAGACTGTCTTGCGTGCCCTGGGTCACCACCACTTGATCGGCATCGCAGCGCACACCCCGAGAAGCCCGCACATAGGTGGCAACGGCCTGACGCAACTCGGGTTCGCCACAGGCCTCGCGATAGCCCCAGTCCGACACGCCCAGGCAGCGTGCGGCACGGTCCATGGCCCGGCTCCAGGCTTTGAGCGGCAAGGCATCCATGGCCGGTACTCCGGGCATGAAGGGCTTGAGATCGTCTTGCGGCGTGCGGTGACGCTGCCACATGCTGGCCCGCTGAGAGGGTCCTGTCAGCTCTAGCAGGGCAGACTGCTCGGACCGCGCGGGCTTCACCCCCACTGTTGACCCGGGCTGGCCTGCCGCCCGCACCCAGGCACGCACCACCGTGCCTTGCCGCGTGGCTTGCACATACCCTTCCGCAGCCAGTTGCTCATAGGCATAAATCAGCGAATTGCGTGCCACCCCCAGCTCTTGCGCCAAGGCCCTGGTGGCCGGCAACACCGAACCGGCAGGCAGTCGTCCGTCTGCGATGGCTTCGCGCATGGCAAGGTAGAGCGTCCTGCGTTGCGACTGATCGGATCCATGGCCGCGATGGGCCTGGTCGCACAAAAAGCGCAAGTCCACCATTCGTGGCTCCTTATCTTTTTCATTTTGTGGCTCTTTATGAAGAACCACGTTTTTCTTATCGTAAGGGCTAAACCACCGCAAAACAACAAGGAGTTCCAAGATGACAGAGACCGTGCCCCCATCGCCCAGGTCGACCCTGAAACGTGCAGCGGAGCGTGGCCACTACGATGCCGAGACCATCCATGCCATCGTTGACGCCAGCTATGTATGCCACGTGGCGTGGCAAAGCAACGGCAACGTGCTCTGCATTCCAACCGCGTGCTGGCGCATGGACGACCGACTCTACATTCACGGCTCGAACGGCAGTCGCATGATGAAAGACCTCGCGCAAGGGGCACCCTGCTGTGTCACCCTGACCTTGCTGGATGGGCTGGTACTGGCCAAATCAGCGTTTTCGCACTCGATGAACTACCGCTCGGTGGTCATTCATGGACAGTTTGAGCTGGTCAATGACAATGCCAAGCCCGCTGTGCTGGACGCCTTGGTGGACTGGATCGTGCCTGGCCGCGCCCAGCAGGCCCGCCCAGCTGACGCCAATGAGTTACAGGCCACCACTGTGCTGGCGCTGCCCTTGACCGAGGCAGCCGCCAAGATCCGTGCCTGGGGCCCACGCGACAAGGATGCCGACGCCGGCTGGCCCTGCTGGTCAGGCGTGCTGCCTATGAGCCTGCAGCCCCTGGCACCTCAAGCCCACGAAACACCCGACCACCCACTCGCGGGGGCGCCCATCCCCCACTGGACCCAGGGGGGTGTCATCCGCAATTGATTGATGCCGGGGGACAATTTTGGTACTTTTACCAAATGAACGCCCCTGACATGGATCCCCTTGATGAAGACGATGTGGTGGTGCCGGTTCGAGAGCGCATTCTCGATGCGGCTCTGCAGCTCATTCAGCTGCACGGTCTTCACGCCATGTCACAGGCGAAGGTCTGCGAAATGGCCGGCGTGCGTCACAGCCATTTGACCTATTACTTTCCCACCCGGGTCAAACTACTCAAGGAAGTGGTCATGCGGGGGGCTGAAACCGTGCTGGCCTTGTTGGATGGTCCAGAAGACAAGCGTGCGGGTTCGCTGGGCGCGTTGCGTACCGCCCTGTCTGAGTTGCCCAGCAATCGGGGGCTGTCACGCATGATGGTGGCGGTTTATGTGGTCAGCGACGAGGAACCGTCCCTGAGGCCCTGGATGGACAAATTCCAGATGAATGGCCTGCAACGTGTAAAGCGCGCCCTGGAGGCCATCGGCATCAACCCGCCGCAGCGTGCGGTGGAAGCCTTTCTGGCCTGTCTGATCGGCACGCTTTTCAACGACTACGCTGCGGCCAGCGAACGCTCGCGCAAGCGTTCGAAAGCGGTCATTCGCCATGCGTTTGACCAGATGGTGGCCGCCAGCAAGGGGCAGCGGCAGTCAGAGTGGTAAGTTCAGACCGGTAGAGTCAGCGAATCGGCCCGCTCTTCGGCGGTGGCGCCGGGCTGCCAATCCCAATGCGCCAGCATGGGCGCATGCAAACGCGCTTGAAGGGTGCTGATGTTGGCGATTTGTTGCGGCATATCGGGATCGACCACGTTGGCAATCCAACCGGCCAACCGCAAGCCGCGCGACAGAATCGCTTCCTGGGTGAGCAAGGCATGGTTCAAGCAGCCCAGGCGCACCCCGACCACCATCACGATCGGAATTTGCAAGCGCAAGGCCAGATCGGCGCTGGTGGCCCATTCGCCGGGGGCCTCATGCAATGGCACGATGAACCCTCCGGCCCCTTCCACCACGACCACGTCGGCATGCTGACGCAGGGCGTGGAAACTCGCTTCGATGTGGGCCAGGTCAATTTGCGCCCCGGCCAGGCGGGCCGCCAGATGCGGCGACATGGGCTCAGGCAGCGCATAGGGGTTGTCGAAAAACGGCGGCACCTTCAGGGTTGAAGCCGCCCGCATGGCTGCCACGTCTTCATTGAGCCAGTGCCCATCGACCCAATCGCACCCAGCCGCCACGGGCTTCATGCCCACGCACCGTGCGTGGTGCCGCGCATAGGCTCGCAACAAGGCCGTGCTGGCCTGGGTCTTGCCCACGCCGGTATCGGTTCCGGTCACAAATACAGCCAGCGTCATGGCATGGGCACTCCGGGAAGTCCGCCTTGCTCCATCGGCTCAGCCAGCACACGATTCAAGGCCTTGAGGCTGGCCGCCACCAGATGCGCCTGGTCTGATTCGGTCAACACATAAGGCGGCATGAAGTACAGCGTGTTGCCAATGGGTCTGAGCAACACCCCCTCCTCCATAGCGACCCGGTGGTAGCGGGCAGAAAACGTGGGGTCTTGGGTATCAACATCCCAAGCCCAAATCATGCCCATCTGCCGGTGCGCACGAATGGCGCCATGGCGGGTCAAAGGCTCGGCCAGCTCGGTCAAACGTTGCGCTGACACACGGTTGTCAGCCAGCACATCACGCTGGGCGAACAAGTCGAGCACGGCCAAGGCCGCCCGACAGGCCAAGGGATTGCCGGTGTAGGAGTGCGAATGCAAGAAGCCATGCGCGGTGCGATCGTCCCAGAAAGACTCGTACACGGCATCGGTGGTCAACACCACCGACAGAGGCAACAGCCCCCCGGTGATGCCTTTGCTCAGGCAGATGAAATCAGGCCGCGCCACATGACCACTAACCGGATCCACCGCCTGCTGGTGCGCAAACATGGCACCGGTTCGGCCAAAGCCCACGGCGATTTCATCGGCAATCCAGTGGACCTGGTACTGGTCGCACAGGCGGCGCACCGCTACCAAATACTCAGGGTCGTACATGGCCATGCCTGCCGCGCCTTGCACCAAGGGCTCAAGAATGAGGGCCGCTGTGCGTTCATGGTGTTCGGCCAAGTAGCTCGCCAGTGCATCGATGCTGTCTTGCAAGGGCTGCATGGCTGGCGACGGCAAGGTCGCACTCAGGCGCAGCAAAGGCGCATAGGCCTGGCGGAACAGTGGGATGTCCGTGACTGACAGCGCCCCGACCGTTTCCCCGTGGTAGCCGCCTTGCAGGCCAATGAATTCGTTTTTCTCAGGCCGCCCCAGATTGCGCCAGCTGTGAGTGCTCATCTTCAGCGCGATCTCGGTGGCACTGGCCCCATCGCTGCCATAGAAGGCATGCCCCAAGCCGGTCAGCTGCCCCAAACGCTCCGACAGTTCCACCACGGGCGGGTGGGTCAGGCCCGCCAGCATGATGTGGTCCAACGTGTGAAGCTGGTCGGTGATGGCGTGAACGATGGGCTCCGGGCTGTGCCCGAACAGATTCACCCACCAAGAGCTGACCGCATCCAGAATGCGATCGCCGCGGTGGTCAATCAGCCAAGGTCCTTTGGCAGCCACGATGGCTCGCGGCGGAAAGGTCTCGTGGACCTTCATCTGGGTGCAGGGATGCCAGACCGCCTGGCGACTGCGTTCAGACAGGCTCATTTCAAGCGCGGGCCGAGGGCATCGGCCAGTCAGGGGCGATACACGCAGCGGTCACCCGCTGCACGAGACACAGCCACGCCACTGACTTGCGCAATGGTCTGGCTGATGCGACTGTGAATGAAAACGCAAAGGTTTTCCAGCGTGGGAGCCCCCAGGCCCGCCACCTCATCGAGAAAGTGATGGTCAAGTTGGCTGCGCACGGCGGCAATGGCTTCGCGCAAGATGGCCAGGTCCACCACCATGCCGGTGTCGGGGTGGCGTTCGCCACGCACCATCACCTCAGCGGTGTAGGTGTGCCCATGAATGCGGCGACTGCTGGCCGCTTCCTCTGGGGACACGAAGCGCTTGAGCGTGTGGGCAGCATCAAAGGAAAAGGTCTGGCTCAGTTCAAACATGCAATCGTTCTCGCAGCACGGTGTTAGCGAATGCCCAGGGATTTGTGGGTCTGCACGCTGAGCATCCAGCGTGGATGGTCCAGACACCACTGCACAGCCCACTGGGCTGCCTGCACGCGAGCCTCGGGCGAGGCGCTATCCAGCGGCTGAATCCGCATCTGACCAAAAGACATGGCCTCGAAAGCCAGCAAAGTGGCCTCATCAAAACCCGCCTGGGGCATGACCACTTTCAACTCGTGCCCCGAGGTTTGCACCAGTTGCGCCCCCGCCTTGGGACTGACGCAGATCCAGTCCAACCCCTCGGGCGCAGGCAGCGTGCCATTGGTTTCCACCGCCACCTCGAAGCCCTGGGCATGCAGTTCGTCGATCAAGGCCGCGTCAACCTGCAGCAAGGGCTCGCCCCCCGTCAGCACCACAAAGGGCCGCCCCGCCCGGCCCGGCCAGAAACCGGCCACGGCTTGCGCCAGTGCTTCGGCTGTGGCGAACTTGCCACCACCCAGGCCATCGGTACTGACAAAGTCGGTATCGCAAAAACGACACACGGCCTGAGCCCGATCGGCCTCGCGCCCGGTCCAGAGGTTGCAGCCGGCAAAACGACAGAACACCGCAGGGCGACCGGCATGTGTGCCCTCGCCTTGCAGGGTGTAGAACATTTCTTTGACGCTGTAAGCCATGTCACCTCAACCCGGTCCACCACACCACACCGGCCGACGCCAGCACCAAAGCCATGTAGGTCCACATGGCGCCATCACGCCCCAGCAGCACCAGCGCGACCATCAGCACCACGGCATTGACCGCCGCCACCCATTTCACCTGCCGCAACCAGCCAGCCGACTTCAAGGGCTGCCACCAGAAAAGGCGCGCCACTGTGGGCACAATCAAAGCCAGCCCCAAAGCCGGCCCAAAAAAATTCACAATGTGGACCAGGCCACCCCAAACATCCATCCGAAGCCCTCTGTCCCTGTGGCATAACCCTTGAGACACATCAAAAAATGGCGGCGACATGGGCCATGGGCCTACAGAAACCGCAGCAATCGCACACCTGCACCACACAGGCAGAAACCCTGGATTTTATAATCTCGTCCCATGACCGTGCTGACCCTGGGCCTGAACCATCACACCGCCGCCGTTGACCTGCGCGGCCGCTTCGCCTTTGCGGTGGAGCAACTGGTGCCCGCCCTCAAGGGTTTGCATTCCCAGATGTCGGCCCCCATGCATCCCGAAGTGGCCCTGCTGTCCACCTGCAATCGCACCGAGTTGTACTGCGCAGCAGGCGGCTTGGGGGGGCATGGTCACACCCTGCAGCGATCGGCCGTGGAATGGCTGTCGGGCATAGGGGGCGTGTCTGCCGACGAATTGATGCGGCACACCTATGTGCTCGAAGGTGGTGCCGCCGCACGCCATGCCTTCCGTGTGGCCAGCGGGCTGGACTCGATGGTGCTGGGCGAGCCCCAAATCCTGGGTCAGATGAAGCAGGCCGTTCGGGAAGCCGACACCGCCGGCACCCTGGGCACCACTTTGCACCAGTTGTTTCAGCGCTCGTTTGCAGTGGCCAAGGAAGTGCGTACTTCCACCGAAATCGGCGCGCACTCCATCAGCATGGCGGCTGCTGCGGTTCGGCTGGCTGGCCAGTTGTTCGAAGACCTATCCAAAACCAAGGTGCTGTTCGTAGGCGCGGGCGAGATGATCGAACTCACCGCCACGCACTTTGCAGCCCGCACCCCGCGCACCATGGCCGTGGCCAACCGCACGCTGGAGCGCGGGGAAAAGCTGGCCAACCACCTGGGTGCCCAAGCCATGCGACTGGCGGACCTGCCCCAGCGCCTGCACGAATTCGACATCGTGGTGTCGTGTACCGCCAGCTCCCTTCCCATCATTGGGCTGGGCGCGGTGGAGCGTGCCCTCAAGGCACGCAAACGTCGTCCCATGTTCATGGTCGACTTGGCGGTGCCCCGCGACATCGAGCCCGAAATCGGTTCACTCGACGACGTCTACCTCTACACCGTCGATGACCTGTCGGCCCTGGTGCAAACCGCCGGCGAAAAACGCCAGGCCGCTGTGGCCCAGGCCGAGGCCATCATCGAAACCGGCGTGCAAGGTTTTGTGCACTGGCTGGACCAACGCACCACCGTGCCCCTGATTCAAGCCCTGCACTCGCAGGCCGATGCCTGGCGTACAGCCGAGCTGACCCGTGCCCGCAAAATGCTGGCCAAAGGCGACGACCTCGAAGCCGTGCTCGAAGCCTTGTCGCGCGGCCTGACCCAAAAAATGCTGCACGGCGCCATGGCCGAACTGCACAGCGCCGATGCCCATCAACGACCCCAGGTGGCAGCGTCGTTGGCTCGCCTCTTCCTTCGCGGCGACCTGACGGCCCTCAACGCGGCGCCCTCACATCGCACCCGAGACGACCAATCGTCCCAGGGGGACGCCGCGTGAGCCGCGGCCTGGCCCCTTCGCTGACCTCCTCGCTCGAACGTCTGGCCCGCCGCCTGCAAGAGCTGGATGCGGCTTTGGCAGACCCCGCGATCGCCTCAGACAACCGCCGTTACCGAGACCTCTCGCGCGAGCACGCAGAGGTATCAGACGTGTGCGACTTGGCCCGCCGCTACACGCAGCGCCAAGCCGACCTCGACAGCGCCCGTGAAATGGCCCAAGACGCCGGCAACGATGCCGACCTGAAGGCCATGGCCGACGAAGAAATCATCCAGGCCGAAGCCGACCTGACCCAACTCGAAGCCGAGTTGCAAACCGCCCTGCTGCCCAGAGACCCTGACGACGCCCGCAATGCCTTCGTCGAAATTCGTGCGGGCACCGGAGGCGACGAATCAGCCCTGTTTGCCGCCGACCTGGCGCGCATGTACACCCGCTATGCCGAAATCCAAGGCTGGCGCAGCGAGATCATGACGGCCAGCGAGTCGGACCTGGGCGGCTACAAGGAAGTGGTGCTGCGCTTTGAAGGTGCCGGGGTGTATGGTCAGCTCAAATTCGAATCGGGTGGCCACCGCGTGCAGCGCGTGCCCGTGACCGAAACCCAAGGCCGCATTCATACCAGCGCCTGCACAGTGGCCGTGCTGCCCGAGCCCGACGAGGCCGAAGAAGTGCAGATCAACCCGGCCGACCTGCGCATTGACACCTACCGCGCCAGTGGCGCCGGCGGCCAGCAC
>CAYVOP010000032.1:0-26073 GCA_964453105.1 uncultured Aquabacterium sp.
CGAACGCATCCGCGCCACCTCCAAGGGCCGTGACTTCCTGGTGCTGTTCTGGATCCTGGCCACCCTGGGCCTGGGTTTGTCGACCGTGCCCGTTTCGCTGCACCACAACGACGGCGCCGAAATGCTCAAGCTGATGGACTGGGCCCAGCACATCGTCACCTTCCGTGGCGGAGCGGCTGACCTGATCGCCAACGTGTCCACCGTGTTCAAGGTGCACATGGTCATGGGCATGAGCTTGTTCGTGATCTTCCCCTTCACCCGCCTGGTTCACGTGTGGAGCGGCTTTGCCTCGGTGGGCTACCTGGCCCGTCCGTGGCAAGTGGTGCGTAGCCGCAAGATCGGCCTGTCGGAGTAAACCATCATGATCACCTCGAACCTTGCATCTCTGCCTGCGCCCGCCTTGCGCGTGGGTGCCATCCTCCTCGCCGAAGCGGGGGCCGAGTTGAGCGAGTCGGAACGCCGGCAACGCGCCAGTGTCGAGTTGCTGCGTCAGGCCGCGATCGAAGCCGGCCTGCTGTCGGCAGAGGACCCCGCTCCGCAAGACGGGGTGATCAGCGAAGCGGCTGCCGAAGCCATCGACACCTGGCTGGCGCAGAACCTGCGCGTGCCCGAGCCCGATGAACTGGCCTGCCAACGCCACCATGCGGCCCACCTGTCGCGTTATGCCGTGGGCGAACGGGTGCAAGCCCGCCACATCTTGTTTGCCGTGACCGACGGCGTGGATGTGAACCGCCTGCGCGCTCGCGCTGAACAGGTGCTGCTCGATGTGCGTGCCGATCCGCGTCGCTTTGGCGAAGCGGCCCGTGCCAACTCGAACTGCCCCAGCTCGGAGCAAGGCGGCGATCTCGGTTGGTTGACCGCACAAGACTGTGTGGCGGAGTTTGCCCGCGAGTTGTTCGCGCAAGACGAAGGCACGGCCAATGTGGGTGTGTTGCCTCGCCTGGTGCACAGCCGTTTCGGCCTGCATGTGGTCGAGGTGTTGTCTCGCGATCCTGGGCAGCAACCGGCCTACGAAGAGGTGCGTGAGGCGGTGGCGCAATCTCTGCGTCAGCAAGCCTGGATCACGGCGCTGCGTCAAGCCATGCAATTGTTGGCAGGCCGCTGGGAGGTGGAAGGCGTCGATTTGGACTCGGCCGACTCTCCTTTGCTGCAGTAAATGGACGACGAGCTGCTCCAGCGTATCCGGCGTTTTCGCACGGATTACTTTCCCAAATACGAAGGCCAGTTCAAAGAGCTGGTCGCGCAGGGGCAGCATCCCACCATTCTCTTTGTGGGATGCTCCGACTCTCGCCTGGTGCCCTACATGCTGACGGGCGCCGGCCCCGGCGAGTTATTCATCGTCCGAAATGTGGGGGCCCTGGTGCCGCCTTACAACGGCACGGATGGCGGCTTGCATGGCACCGCAGCGGCCATTGAATACGCCGTTCTCAATCTGCACGTCAGTCACATCATTGTGTGCGGACATTCGCATTGCGGCGCCATGAAGGCGCTGTACGAAGAAATCTCGCCCGAAGCCAAGAACCTCAATGCCTGGCTGGACCTGGCGCGCGAGGCCACCTTGCCGGTGCAGGTTACCAACGAGGCCTTGCGGCGCACCGAGCAGCGTTCGGTGGTGCTGCAACTGGAACGCCTGATGAACTACCCCATGGTGCGCCAACGGGTGGAGAAAAGGAAGATTTCCCTGCACGGTTGGCACTACGTCATCGAGGAAGGCGAAATCTACGTGTTCGATGTGCGAACCGGTACCTTTGTGGCGGCATCGCGCTCCGAGCACAGCGGCACGGGCCCTTATCACGATGTCGACCCCGACAATGGCTCCATCTTCAACGAGGTGGATGCATCCTGGTATCCCCAGCGATGACTCATGCCGGGGCTCATCCACACGCCATGCTGATCGTCCACAATCAGGCCGTCCAACCCGGGGGTGGCCTCGATCAGACGGCGCCCGGCCTGCGATCCCATGACCATGATGGCGGCGCCCAGGCCGTCAATCCGATCCAGTGATGCCGATACCAGGGTCACCCCGTGTGGTCCTTGGGTCGGGTAGCCCGTCTTGGGGTCCAGGATGTGATGGTAGCGGCGGCCATTGACCTCGAAATAGCGCTCGTAATCGCCTGACGAGGCCACGATGCCATTGCGCAGCGACAGCACGCCCAGGAGCTTGTCGGGGGCGCGGGGGTCGCGGATGCCGACTTTCCAGGGGTGACGGTCCGCTGTACTCATCACCAGCACATCGCCGCCGCCATTGATCATGGCGTGAGGCACCCCTTGTTGTTTCAAGCTGCGCAGGCCTGCATTCAGAATGTAGATCTTGGCAATGCCGCCCAAATCCATGCGCATGCCTTGGTGCTTGAGAAACGCCGTGCCCTTGCGGACATCCAAGAGCAGATCGCGGTAGTTCACTAACGGTAGCTGCCTGGCGATGTCATCGGGCGCGGGCATGCTGCGGCGTTCATTGCTGAATCGCCAGCCCTTGATCGAGGCAACGGTGATGTCAAACGCGCCCTGGCTGCGTTCGGACACGCGCTGAGCCATGCGCAGCACTTGCATCAGTTCAGGGGGAACGGCAACAGGGGACACTCCCGCCGCCAGATTCACTGCACTGACCACGCTGTCGGGGCTGTAATGGTTCATCATGTCCGACAGCCGGGTCATCTCCCGATAGGCAGCTTCCAGAGCGGCTTGCAACCGATCTGGCTTGGCCCCTTCGAGCGTGATGTCGACCAGTGTGCCCATCAGGGGCCGCCGTTCATGGAGGGCTTGGCCGCCAGCGTGGGCTGCGGCTTGCGCATGAGCCGGTTGCGATCCCAACGAATACAACGAGGTGCCGGCCGCGCTCAGGGTGCCGAGCGTGGCGAGGCATTCCAGGCAGCGGCGCCTGCCGACATCCGGCGAGGGTGCGGTGGGCAGGCGCTTGGGCGGCATGAGCGAACCGAGACAGCCAGTGTTCGATCAGCGAGACTGATCCACCATGAAGTCGACTGCGGCCTTGATGTCTTCGTCCTTGAGCGAGGGGCTGCCACCCCGCGCGGGCATCATGCCTTTGCTGCCGGTAAAGCCTTCTTGTGCATGCTTGTACAAGGTGTCCATGCCCTGTGCAATGCGGGGCGCCCAGTCAGCCTTATCACCAGGCTTGGGGGCGCCACCCACACCAGCGGCATGGCACATGGAGCAGGTCGCGCCAAATACCTTCTTGCCCGCTTCATTGACGGGGGCTGCAGCAGGCGCCGGTGTGCTGGTTTCAGCCACAACAGGCGAGGGCGAACTGCTGGCCGTGGGCGCTGCAGACTCTTTCGGGCTGCAAGCCACCAGGGTGGACAGGGCCGTCACAACTGCGGCCAGATGCAGGATTTTCATGAATGCTCCAGACAAAGTTGGTCGCATTCTAGGAGTCCGATGCGAGGGGGGAATTAAAGGAAATCAAGTTTGCGCAGAAACCATGGGAATGTTTTTTCATTGCGTTGCGCATTGCTTTATATCAAGGGTTGACACGGTGGGCAGGCAAATCATCTCGGCAGCATTCAAGCTGCACCGGCTGTATCGGTTCTGGTCACCCAGATGGATCTGGCAGGTGCATGACAGGCCAAAACACATCTGCAGAGGACCGAACCATGAGTCATCGTGATCAAAAGCCGCAAGACAATCCAACCGCATTGCCACGTCGCAAATTCCTGGGCTCCGCCGCGGTGGCGGGCCTCGCGACGGTGGGCATGGCAGCCTGCTCCGACAAGCAAGGTGGTACGGCCCCAGTAGGCGGTGCCTCTGCCGCCGCCGGCAAGAGCGAGCATGCTTCCAGTGGTGCGGCCACGCACCTCAAGCCCGGTGAACTCGACACCTATTACGGTCTGTGGTCCGGTGGGCACACCGGTGACGTGCGGGTGCTGGGGCTGCCATCGGGCCGCGAGATCTTGCGCATTCCCGTGTTCAATCCGGACGCACTGGTAGGTTGGGGCATCACCAACGAATCCAAGAAGATCATGGGCACCAAGGCCGATGGCAACTTGCGCTACACCGTGGCCGATACCCATCACGTGCATGCCTCCTACAAAGACGGCAACTACGACGGTCGCTACGCCTGGGTGAACGACAAGATCAATAGCCGCATGGCGCGCATTCGCTTGGACTACTTTGTCTGCGACAAGATCACCGAGATCCCTAATATCCAAGGCTTCCACGGCATCTTCCCAGACAAGGCCGACCCGGTTGACCCCAAGATCAACTACACCACCCGCGTGTTCGCCGGGGCTGAATTCGCCATTCCCCTGCACAACAACGGCACCGATGCCGACAAGCCAGAGGCCTACCATTCGCTGTTCACCTGCGTGGATGCCGAATCGAGGGAAGTGCGCTGGCAAGTCCTGATCGATGGCAACTGCGACCTGGTCGCCACCTCGTACGACGGCAAACTGGCCGCTACCAACCAGTACAACACCGAAATGGGTGTGCACTACGAAGACATGATGTCGGCTGAGCGTGATGCCTGTCTGTTCTTCAACGTGGCTCGCATCGAAGAGGCTGTCAAGGCGGGCAAGTTCAAAACCTATGGCGACTCCAAGGTGCCCGTGGTGGACGGCACGCGCGAGTCCAACAAAGACCCCAAGACGGCACTGACAGCCTATGTGAGCGTGCCCAAGAACCCGCACGGCGTGAACGCCAGCCCCGATGGCAAGTACTTCATCTGTGCAGGCAAGCTCTCACCCACCGGCACGGTCATCGATTTGGCTAAGGTGCTCGACTACTTCGAAGGCAAGCTGGAAAAGCCTGACCAGGCCATCGCGGCCGAGGTCGAACTGGGCCTGGGCCCACTGCACACAGCGTTTGACGGCCGTGGCAATGCCTACACCACCCTGTTCCTGGACAGCCAGGTCGTCAAGTGGAATGTGGATGCCGCCATCAAGTTCCACGCTGGTGACAAGAGCGCCAAGTACGTGGTCGATCGCATCGATGTGCAGTACCAGCCAGGTCACTTGAATGCCTCGCAGTCGGAAACCAAGGCCGCTGACGGCAAGTGGCTGGCCGTGGGTTGCAAGTTCTCGAAAGACCGATTCCTGCCAGTGGGCCCCTTGCACCCCGAGAACGAACAGATCATCGACATCTCGGGCGACAAGATGGCCCTGGCTGGCGACCACCCGGTGCGTGGCGAGCCGCACGACTTCATCATCTTCAAGCGCGATTTGCTGCGACCCAAGCAGGTCTACAACCTCGACGACTTCCCCTTGGCCATCAAGGATGCGAAGGACACCGGGGTGTTCCGCAACGGCAAGAAGGTCACGGTCAAGTTGACCTCACAGGCACCGGCTTTCAGCATGCGTGAGTTCAAGCTCAAGAAAGGCGACGAAGTCACCTTGATCTTGACCAACCTGGACAAGGTCGAAGACTTGACCCACGGCTTTGCTATCCCCAAGTACAACGTCAACTTCATCGTCAACCCTTTGGAAACCGCTTCGGTGACCTTTGTGGCCGACAAGCCTGGCGTGTTCTGGTGCTACTGCACGCACTTCTGCCATGCGCTGCACTTGGAAATGCGCACCCGCATGATCGTGGAAGCCTGAAGTCTGGGTTGACATGCCAAGCTTTTCTTTTGCCAGGGCCTTTTGCATCAGTGTTTTGCTGATGCTGCTGGCAGTCGTTTCCGGTGGGGCATGGGGGGGGGCATACGAAGCGACTTTGCCCCCCGATTTGCATACCGCCAAGGACCTGTGTGCCTTGGTGCCCTGTGCGGATGTGTTCCCCGGAGCGACGTCTTTTTCCGAGCGGAAAGGGCAACCTCCCTATGTGGAGGCCTATGGACAGGACCAAGGCAAGAAAAAGCTGTTGGGCTATGTGATGCTGTCAACGGACATCACCGACACGCCTGCCTACTCAGGCAAGCCGGTGGTGACCTTGATCGGCATGGACACCCGTGGGCATTACGTGGGTGTCAAGGTTCTCAAGCACTCCGAACCCATCTTGTTGCTGGGGATTCCGGAGTCGGCACTGATCCAGTTCAATCAGCAATACATCGGCAAGTCAGTCGAGCAAAAGATCGAGGTGGGCCATTCGCGACCTGAAGAAGGGGTCGTGGGGGTGGACGCGATCTCGGGGGCCACCGTGACGGTGATCGCCCAGAATCAGGTCATGAGCACATCGGGCACGGCGGTGGCCCGCCAGGTGGGCATCATGAAAGCCACACAGCGCCCAGAAGCGCAGTTTGCTCGCGTGCCGCAGCCCGTTTCCGATTGGGCCACCCTGGTGGCCACGGGGGCGGTGCAGAGGCTGGTGGTGAAGCCGGAGCAGGTGGGCTTGGCGCACACCGGTCAGCCCTTCATCGAACTCTGGTTTGGCGATCTCAATCACCCTGATCTGGGTGGGGCCCTCTTGGGGCAAGCCAGTTGGCAAAACCTGCGTGCGCAACTCAAGGCGGGCGAACATGCTTTGTTTGTGATCCGCACCGCGGGAGCCGAGTCATTCAAAGGCTCGGGCTTTGTGCGCGGTGGCATCTATGACCGGGTTCAGGTGAGGCAAGACATGGATGCCTTCACCTTCCGGGATCTGGATTACATGAACCTCTATGGCCTGGAGGTGGCGGGCGCCCCCGCGTTCACCGAGTCGGCCATCTTCATCATCCGCTCCAAGGCTTTTTCCGCCGCCTACCCGTGGAAGCTCAGCTTCCTGGGCAACCGGGTGGATCGTGCCACCGGCACGCGCACCTTCGCCAACTTTGATGCCGAATATTGGCTGCCCGATGCCTACCTGCAGGGCGGGCGTCCGCAGGTGGTCAAGCCCGATGCGCCCTACGTCAAAGTCTGGAAGACCCGGGCCGTTCCCATTGCCCTGTTTGCAGCTCTGCTGGTCGCGGTGGCCGTGGTCTATGCGCTGCGCGAGCGTCTCACGCGACGCGCCACGCGCAAGAACAAGTGGCCCGTCAACAGCTTCAAGTACACCGCCTGGGTGCTGTCCATTGTGTTCGTGGGTTTCGGCGTCATGGCGCAGCCGTCCATCACGCAGGTGCTAACCTGGTTCCATGCCTTGTTGTTCCAATGGACCTGGGAGCTTTTCCTCACCGATCCCTTCATCTTCCTGTTTTGGATCTTCATCATCATCACGGTGTTCGTGTGGGGGCGGGGGCTGTTCTGCGGGTGGTTGTGCCCATTCGGGTCTTTGTCCGAGCTGCTCTACAAAGTGGGCGGCGCAGTCGGGCTCAAGCGTTTTCAGTTTCTGGTGCCACGCCGCTGGCACGACCGCCTCAAGTGGGTCAAATATGGCGTGTTCTTTGGGCTACTGACGGTGTCGATGTTCTCGATGACGCGAGCCGAAATGTTGGCCGAGGTCGAGCCGTTCAAGACCACCTTTTTGGTCGGCCTGTTCAACCGTTCGTGGCCTTACACCTTGTTTGCTTCGGCCTTGCTGGGCCTGTCCTTGTTCACCGAGCGGCCCTACTGCAAATACCTTTGTCCGCTGGGGGCTTCATTGGCCATGCCTTCGACTTTCCGCTGGTTTGGCCTCAAGCGCAAGCAAGAGTGCAACAGCTGCAAGGCCTGCGCGGTGGGTTGTGGTTCCCAAGCCATTGACGAGCACGGGCGCATCGACCATCGTGAGTGTCTGCATTGTCTGGATTGCATGATCTTGTACACCGACGAACACGCCTGTCCGCCCTTGGCCAAGGAGCGCAAGAGCCGCGAACGCGCCGGCTTGCCCCTGACCCCGATTGGTCGTGATGGTTACTACATCCCCATCCATCCCGTGGCGGACCAGGCCCGTGCACCGCGAGGGGGCCATTCATGAGCCGTTTGCCTGCCAACTCGGTCGACCCCCGGCTGCCCACCGATCGGGTGGCGCCGCCCTATGCCGAGCAACACAGCCTTCTCGGGTGGCTGGTGGCCGAGGTTTGGGACCATCTGTGGCCCTGGAGCCGGCAAGGCTTGAGCCGTCAGCGCGGCATTCAGGTCGCGGGTTTGTCTCTGGCGCTGGCCGCCACGGTGGCCTGGATACTCGCGGCCACGGGGCGCTTGCAGTCAGGCGCCATCATCGGGTGGTGGTTCGGCTGGAGTGTGTACGAGGTCGTCGTGCGCCTGGGGGGCAAGCGCTACGTCAAAGATGGCCCTTGGTGGCAGCGGCACTATCGCGTCGCCAGTGTCATGGACATGATCTGCTATGTGGGCTTCAAGAACTTGCTCATTGGGGCCACCTTGTTTCTGACGCTCAAGTCCCTGGGCTGGATGGTGGTGTGAGGTTCGCGCCGTGAGTGTCCAGCCATGAGTTCCCATTTATGCCGTCGCTTCTGCCGTAGCCTGCGTACCGGCGTGGTGTGGTGCCTGCTGGTACTGGCCACAGGCGCCTGGGCTACAGGCGGCACCACGTGGACGGTGCGCCCAGGCCAATCCATCCAGGCCATGCTGGATCGCGCCCAGGCGGGCGATGTGGTCGAGGTGCAGCGCGGCCGTTACGTTGAAAACCTGTTGATCGCCAAGCCGCTGATCCTACGAGGCTTGCAGCGCCCCACCATCAGCGGGGCCGACCGCGATGACACCATACGCATCACCTCGCCCGATGTCACCGTGGAAGGCTTGATCGTGAGCGATTCGGGCGACAGCCTGTTGGCCCAGAACGCCGGAATCTATGTGCGCCCGGGTGCGCATCGCGCCGTCGTGCGTCACTGTGACCTGACGCGTAACTTGTTTGGCCTGTGGATCGAAAAGGCCAACGACGTGAGGGTGGAGGGCAATGTCATCACCGGCAAGCGCGAGTACCCGTCCTCGCAGCGTGGCAACGGGGTTCAGCTCTACAACACCACCGGGGCACGCATCATCGGTAACAACATCGGCTTTGTGCGTGATGCGCTGTACATCGACGTCTCGCACCATGCGGTGTTCAGCCACAACAAGCTGCACCACAGCCGCTACGGCACCCACTACATGAATTCCTACTACAACGTGTGGGAGTACAACGACACCTGGATGAATCGCGGGGGGCTGGCCTTGATGGAAGTGCGCGACCAGATCGTGCGCCACAACCGAGCCTGGGCCAATGCCGACCACGGCATCATGCTGCGCACCATTCAAGACTCAGTCATCGAAGACAACGTGGTGGCGGGCAACGAACGGGGCTTTTTCATCTATGACGTGGAATACACCACCATTCGGCGCAACCTGATCGTGGACAACACCGTGGGCGTCCACCTGGCTGCTGGCTCCACCCGTAATCAGGTCGACAGCAATGACTTCATCTCTAACCGCGAGCAGGTGCGTTATGTGGGCTCACGAGACGAAACCTGGGGTGAGCAGGCCGGGAACCACTGGAGCAACTACATCGGCTGGGATCGCGATGGCAACGGCCTGGGCGATGTGCCCTACGAGGCCAACGACCTGGTCGACCGCCTGATCTGGCGTTACCCCATGGTCAAGCTGCTCTTGTCCAGCCCCTCGGTGCAAGCCCTGCGCTTGGTCGGTCAACAGTTTCCCGTCTTGCGCGTGCCCAGCGTGGTCGATCGCCACCCCCGCATGCAACCCCTCAACCCCGACTGGAGAACCTGGCTTGGTCACCACCCCCCTATCTCCCAGTGAGGCATCCAGTGAAGTGGCCATCCGCGTCAGCGGGGTACACAAGCACTATGGCGCCGTGCAGGCCGTTCAGGGTGTGGACCTGAGCGTGCAGCGTGGCGAACTGTTTGGCCTCATCGGCCACAACGGCGCAGGCAAAAGCACCCTGTTCAAAATGATGCTGGGCTTGATTCCCGCCACCCGGGGCGACATTGCCATTCATGGCACCCCGGTGCGAGGCGCCCATTTTCGTGAGGTGCGCCGACATGTGGGGTACTTGCCCGAAAACGTGGTGCTGTATGACAACCTCAGCGGCCTGGAAACCCTGCACTTCTTTTCACGATTGAAGCGGGTGGATGTGGCCTCCTGCTCAGCGGTGCTGGAGCAGGTCGGGCTGAGCCATGCGGCGCACCGCGCCGTGCGCGAATACTCCAAAGGCATGCGCCAGCGCCTGGGCTTTGCGCAAGCCTTGCTGGGGCGGCCCAGCGTGTTGTTTCTGGACGAGCCCACCACAGGGCTGGACCCCGAGGCCATTCGAGCCTTCTACGCCACCTTGCGCGGCTTGCGCGAGCAGGGCGTCACCATGATCCTGACCTCGCACATCCTGGCCGAATTGCAAGATAGGGTGGACAGATTGGCCATCATGGCCGCCGGTCAGATTCGGGCGTGCGGCACGGTGCAGTCCTTGCGTGAGCAGGTGGCCATGCCGGTGCGTGTCGTGGTGCGTTGTGCGCCTGATGACGCCCCAGCCATCGCCCAGGCGGCTTCACGGGTCTCCGCATCAGGCGTGACGCAGTCCGGCGGGGCAATGCACCTGCGCTGCCCACGTGAAGCCAAGCTGGCCCTGCTGGGGGCGCTGACCTCGCTGGGGGCCATGGTGCATGACCTGCAGGTCATCGAGCCCTCTCTGGAGGATGTGTTCTTTGGCTTTGCCGAGTGACCCACTATGAAAGCCATGACCTCTCTGCTCACCTTTCACCCCATCGCCACGGTCGGGGCCAAAGAATTTCGCGACCGCATCCGCAATCGCTGGGTGCTGGCCGTGGCCTTGGTGTTCACCGTGTTTGCCCTGGTCATCGCCTATTTCGGCGGGGCCCAGCAAGGGGCGGTCGGTTTTCGCTCCATCGAATTCACCATTGCCAGCCTGGTCAGTCTGGTCATTTACCTGATCCCTTTGATCGCCTTGCTGCTGGGGTTCGACGCCATCGTGGGCGAACGCGAACGCGGCTCACTCGACTTGCTGCTGGCCTTGCCCATCACCCGGCTGGAGTTGCTGCTGGGCAAATACCTGGGCCTGGCCCTGGCCTTGACGGTGTCCACCCTGGGCGGCTTCGGGTTGGTGGCGTTGGTCTTGTCAACCCAGTTGAGCTGGGCGGCCCTGTATCACTTCGTGGGCTTCATGATCAGCTCGGTGTTGCTAGGCCTGACCTTTCTGAGTCTGGCGGTCATGTTGTCGGTGTTCGCCGCCGACCGCGCGCGGGCCTCGGGTCTGGCCATTGCCCTGTGGTTCTTCTTCGTGCTGGTGTTCGACTTGCTGATGCTGGGGCTGCTGGTGGTGGGGGCAGGTGAGCACGGTGGCGACTTGCTGCCCTACCTGCTGCTGCTGAACCCTGCCGATGTGTTTCGTGTTCTCAATGTGTTTTCGCTCGACGATGTCCGGACGCTCTATGGTCTGGCCAGCATCGTGCCGCCCGCGCTGGGGAATCCCTGGCTGATGGGCGGCGTGATGCTGGGCTGGATCGTGGCGCCCCTGGGCATTGCCACCTGGAGGTTTCGCTCATGACTGCTATCAATCTCAAGATGAAGCCGGCTCTGCTGGCAGCCGCTTTGGCCCTGTTGCTGGCTGCCTGCCAAAAGGCCGAGTCCCCCATGGCCCATGTGCCCACCGAAATCGACGCGCAAACGGCCTGCAGCCTGGACGGCATGACCCTGGCCGACTATCCCGGCCCGAAGGCGCAGATCCGCTACGCGGGCGAAGCCAAGCCCGTCTATTTCTGTGACACCGTCGAGATGTTCAGCGCCCTGCTTCGCCCCGAGCAGGTCAAATCTGTGGAGACCGTGTTCGTGCAGGACATGGGGCAAGCCGACTGGGACAAGCCGCAGGGCCATTGGATCGATGCGCGCACGGCGGTGTATGTTCATGGCAGTTCGCGCAAAGGTTCGATGGGTCCCACCCTCGCTGCCTTTGCGTCCCAGGCCGATGCCGACAAATTCGTGGCCACCTATGGCGGCAAAGTGTTGAAGTTCGCCGAAGTCAAACCCGACATGGTCGATCTGGGTGGGGGCTCGTCGCACGACGGAAAAATGTGACCCTCGGGTAGCATCGGGGGCATTCGATCACAGTGGTGACCATGTCCCAGACGTCTCTGCCCGGATTCAACTCTCAGCTATGGCGGCGCTTTGTCGCCATGGCGCGCCCCTACTGGCAGTCGGAAGAGCGCTGGCGTTCGCGCGGCCTGCTGGCCTTGCTGATTGTGTTGCTGCTGGGGCAGACCGCGTTCAGCGTCCTGTTCAACCATCAGACGGGCGAATTCACCTCCGCCTTGGCCGCGCGCGACGCGGATCGTTTCTGGACTGCCATCCGCGCCTGCCTGTTGCTGTCGGCCGCAGCGGTGCCCATCTACGGGCTGTATTACTACGTGCGCGACACCGTGGGCCTGCGCTGGCGCAAGTGGATGACCGCCTGGTTTCTGGATCGCTATTTTTCCCAACGGGCCTACTACCGCTTCAGCGCTGCCGAAGGCATCGACAACCCCGATCAGCGCATCGCGGAAGACATCAACGCCTTCACCTCTCAATCGTTGTACTTTTCAATGATCGTGCTCAGCTCGGTCATCCAGCTCATTGCCTTTGCCAGTGTGTTGTGGGCCATTTCGCGGGGCTTGGTCTACTTCCTCATTGGCTATGCTGTGGTCAGCACCCTGTTCACGGCCACGGCCTTTGGCAAGCGACTCATTGAAGTCAACTTCCGGCAATTGCAACGCGAGGCCGACTTCCGTTTTGGCCTGGTTCGCGTGCGCGAACATGCCGAGCCCATTGCCTTCCATCGAGGGGAGGCTCGGGAGGGCGCCTGGCTGAAAAGCCTGTTCCAGGCCGTTTACGACAACTACAAGCAAGTCCTGCGCTGGCAATTCAAGCTCAACCTGTTCCAGTACGCACACAGCTTTCTCACCGTGGTGTTGCCCAGCATCATCATTGCGGGCGACGTGCTTTCGGGCGATCTGGAGGTGGGCAAGGCGGTGCAGGCTGCCGGGGCGTTTGCCGCCATCCTCAGCGCCCTCACCGTCATCGTCGAGCATTTCGAAGGGCTGAGTCGCTTTTCCGCCGGCATCAACCGCCTGCATGCCTTTTCACAGGCGCTGGAAGTGCAAGCCGATCGTGAGCTGGCTCGCACCGAGCCCGTGCAGCGTATCAGCACCGAGCACGGGGTGGAGCTGGCGTTGCAGCACCTGACGGTCTACACCCCCAACCGCGAGCACCTGCTGCTGCAAAACCTCAGTGTGCGCGTGCAGCCCGGCGAGGGCTTGTTGATCGTCGGGGCCAGCGGCGCAGGCAAAAGCTCCCTGCTGCGCGTGGTGGCGGGGCTGTGGCATACCGGCACCGGCACCGTGGTGCGGCCATCGGGGCACGACATGCTGTTTCTGCCGCAGTACCCCTATCTGCCCCTGGGTAACCTGCGCAGTCAGCTGCTGTACCCGAACCTGGAGCGCGACGTGTCTGACGAAGAGCTCCTTCAGTGGCTGGTACGCGTCAACCTGCCCACCTTGGCGCAACGCTTTGGCGGTTTGAACGCCGAAGTGGATTGGGCCAAAGTGCTCTCGGTGGGCGAGCAGCAACGCCTGGCGTTTGCGCGGGCCCTGCTGGCCAAGCCGCGTTACCTCTTGCTCGACGAAGCCACCAGCGCGCTGGATGCCGACAACGAAGAGCGGCTCTACAGCCAGCTCGAAGGGCTGTCCATCACCCCGATCAGCGTCAGCCACCACCGCGCTGTGTTGAAGTACCACCAGCGGGTGCTGGAAATGACGGGGGGCGGGCAATGGTGCCTGCATCAAGCCCAAGGCTATCGCTGGCCGGGATGAGTTTGCTTAAACTTCAACACATGACGCAATCTTTCGCCTTGCCCACATTGATCCGTTCAGCAAGAGCTCTTAACAGTGGAAGAGGGCTCAACCTACCCCTTGCCTCCAGCCCATCAAAAATCTGAAATTTGAACATTCGGGTTGTTCGAAAATGCTATGGAAGCGCTTCGGGGCGGCCTGGAGGTTGAGGACGAGCAGACCGGATTTCAAATATTTTTGGGCGCAAGCCTCGTCGAGCATTCTGCGGAAAATTGACCTCTAGGGCGACCTTGACGTCTACTAGCAGACGTCCCTAGCTTCACGCACGAGTCGTTTGAAGGACAATATCGCCATACGCCGGACGAAGAGCGTAGGGAAAAAGGTATCCAAGTGGCCAGCTCCGAGCAACTCAAAGCGTTGATTAAGTCGCACATCAGTCGCGATGACGGGCAGTTCTATTCCGTCGCGATGCAGGTTGCTGCGCATGAAGCCAAGCTGGGTCATGGCAAGCTGGCGGAAGAGTTGCGCGACATGATCGATGCGGGCAAGACCCGCTTGAGCCAAGACGCTTCCGGCAAGTTGGTGCCCATAGCAGGCGCCCTCAACAGTGCGAACAAGCCAAGGGGGGAGCTTGCCAGCCTGCTGACCGTGACGCACCCGGCCAATCGTCTGGGTGACATGGTCCTTGACGATGGCGCGGCCAATCAGCTGGCGCGCATCATCAAAGAGCAGCGCCTGCTGGCTCGCATCAAGGAGCACGGGCTGTCTCCGCGCCGTAAGCTGCTGCTGGTCGGTCCTCCAGGAACGGGCAAGACCATGACGGCGTCCGCCTTGGCAGGGGAGTTGGGCATCCCGCTGTTCTTAGTGCGTCTTGATTCCCTGATCACGAAGTTCATGGGCGAGACCGCAGCCAAGCTGCGGCAAGTTTTTGATGCCATTGCTGATCTTCGTGGTGTCTATTTTTTCGATGAGTTTGATGCCATCGGGTCGCAGCGTGGCGCCGCCAACGACGTGGGCGAAATTCGGCGCGTGCTGAACAGCTTTCTGCAGATGATCGAGCAGGACCAGTCCAACAGCCTGATCATTGCTGCAACCAACCACCCGGAAGTTCTCGATCACGCCTTGTTCAGGCGGTTCGATGATGTGGTGGAGTACCACCTACCTACGTCTGGCCAGGCGCTCGACTTGATCCGGTCGCGCCTCGGTGCTTTCGCGCCCAAGCCATTCAAGAAGGATGGGCTGGCGGAACAAGCGGGTGGTTTGAGCTATGCCGAAATTTGTCGTGCTGTGGACGAGTCCATCAAGGACGCGATCATGCACGATCAAACCAAAGTGCAACGGGCCGAGCTGGGGCGTGCGTTAGAGGAGCGCCGCCTCATCAGTGCAAAGCTGGCCCAGAACAACAAGCACATGTCGAACCATGCCGGAACAACCCCAAGATAAGCGCCCCCACCTTGTACTGACCAATACATCCAAGGCTCAATCCTTCAAGGCCCCTTCGGCTGGGGGAGGCGGCGCGCCAGAAGTGCCCGCAGTTGATCGCGCTCAACATGGGGCCTCCCTGCACGCACAACTTCAGGAGCTTAAACCTGTAGCCCAGCAAGTAGTTGCAGCGCAAAAGGAGCAAGGTCTCGAAAGCGGACTGGGGCTCCAAATTCAGTTCATCGGCGTGCCAGATGTGGCACTTGCGTTTGAGAGCCTCGGGAGCGAATTGGGGCGTGATCCACAAAAGAAGATTGAGGTCCTGAGTATTCGGACTGAAGCGGGCACGACCTACGCCAACGTCTTTGTTCCGGACGGAAAGCTCGCTCATTTTGAAAAGTATGTTCAAGACTATTTGGCTGACCGCAAGAAGGCCAACGGTGACGCCAATGACCACCACGCGCTTCTAAATACCATTTCTTCGATTCGAAGCGCTGAGCTTCGAGCCCTGTGGACAGATGACGTTGAACAGTTCCCGCAGGATCCCGAGGAGAAGTTTTGGTGGGAGGTTTGGTTACCTGTGCGCGGGAATCGCGATGCAGTGGTTGCGGACTTCCGCAAACTCGCTGAGCTGGCCGAATGTCGAGTCAGCACCCATCAGATCAACTTTCCGGAACGCACCGTTGTTCTGATGTGGGCGTCGCAGCAGCAGTTTTCCACATCCGTCATGACCTTGAACTGCGTGGCCGAGCTTCGTCGCGCCAAGGAAACAGCAGAGTTTTTTGACAGCATGACTCCGCCGGAACAGCAGCAGTGGGTTGATGAAACGTTGGCACGTTTGACTGTGGCGCCGGAAGGCGACGAAACCCCCCGTGTCTGCCTCTTGGATTCGGGCGTGAATAGAGGGCACCCATTGCTGGCACCTTTCCTCGCCACGGCAGACCTTCACACTGTCGATCCAGCGTGGGGTGTAGACGACACGGCCAACCATGGTTCCGGCCTGGCTGGCCTCGCTGCGCTGGGTGATTTGGCAGATGCGCTTGCTTCTGCCGACCCCATAGTGGTCCCTCATCGCTTGGAGTCAGTGAAGCTGACTCCTGAGCAGGGTGCCAACGATGGTGACGCTCAGCATCACGGCTACCTTTTTGCGGAGGCAGTGGCCCGCCCCGAAGTCGCTGCGCCAAATCGTTCACGGGTGTTCACCTCAGCCGTGACGTCCAGCGACGACCGTGATCGAGGCCGTCCGTCGGCATGGTCTTCGACTGTTGATCGCCTTGCATCTGACTACGATGGCAATGGCCAGTTTCCCCGCCTGTTTGTGCTGTGTGCTGGCAACACCGAAGATTCGCAGTCGTGGGGTGCCTACCCCGCCAGCCTGAGCACAAACGGCATCCGCGACCCCGGCCAAGCGTGGAACGCGATCACGGTTGGCGCCTACACCGAAAAAGTGAGCATCACAGAGGCTGATGCCCAGGGCTTTACGCCGGTTGCGGCCGTCGGGGGACTTAGCCCGTACACCCGCACTTCGGCAGACTGGAGTACGGCGTGGCCCTTGAAGCCCGAGGTTGTCTTTGAAGGCGGCAATGCGGGCAAGGACGCGTTGAGTGCCGTTGGCATCTCCAGTCTTCACCTGCTCACGACCAATAATCAACCGATCGAGCGCCTGTTCGACACGACGAATGCCACCAGCGCGGCCTCAGCCTTGTGCGCGCGCATGGCTGGACAGCTGATGGCGGCATACCCAGCGCTGCGCCCCGAGACCGTCCGGGCGCTGATCGTACATTCTGCCGAGTGGACGGATGCCATGCGCGCCGTGTACTTGCCTGCCAACAGGCCACCAACCAAAAATGACCATGTGCGCCTGATTCGCCACTGTGGCTGGGGCGCCCCGAATTTGGATCGAGCTTTGTGGAGCGCAGGCAACTCGCTGACCCTTGTCATTGAAGACCACGTGCACCCGTACCAGAAGGTCAAGGGCAAGGGGGTGGTCAGTAAGGACATGAACCTGCATGCGCTGCCCTGGCCCAAAGAGCAGCTGCATGCGCTGCCACCCGATACCAATGTGGAGCTCCGTGTCACGTTGTCGTACTTCATCGAGCCCAACCCGTCTGCACGCGGGACCTCTTCAAAGTTCCACTACCCATCCCATCGCCTCCGGTTTGATGTCCAACGTCCGCTGGACGCAACCACAGAAGATTTTGTTGCCCGCATCAATGCCGCCGCCGAGCGCGAAGATGATGGAGATCCCATTGACCCCAAAGATCCCGATTGGATTTTGGGGGATCGTCAGCGCCACCGTGGGTCGCTTCACCAGGACATTTGGCAAGGCACGGCTGCTGATCTGGCCAGCCGCGGTTTCATTGCCGTATACCCAGCCAAGGGCTGGTGGCGCACTCGCCAAGCCCAAGAACGCTACGATTTGCCCGCACGCTACAGCCTTATCGTTTCCATCCGCACTCCGGAAACGGAGGTTGATCTGTACACCCCTATTGCCCAGCAAGTGGCCGCGCAGATCGCCGCGCCCGTTGTTGTGACGGTTTAATTGCCTCTCTGATGGATTACCAAGAACTGAAGCTGCTGGAGGACGACCTGTGGGAAGCCGCAGACCAGCTTCGCGCCAACTCCAAGCTCACCGCCAGCGAGTATTCAATGCCCGTGCTGGGCTTGATCTTCTTGCGCCACGCCACCACGCGTTTCCACGCCCTGCTGCCGGAGGTCGAAAAGGCCGTGCCAGCTCGCGCAACCGGCGCCTTGCGTGAAGACCGCATCAAGCTGGGCTTCCAAGGCAAGGCGGCCATCTATCTGCCAGAGACGGCCCGATACGACTACCTGGCAGCGCTGCCCGCAGGCACCAACGTGGGCGAGGCGATCCGTGACGCGATGATCGCCATCGAAGATTCGGTGACCGATCAGAAGGGCCAGAAGCTGCTGGAAGGCGCCTTGCCCAAGGACTATCTCGGCCTTGAGCCAGACCTGCTCGCCGAGTTGCTGAAAATCTTCAACCGCCCCGCTTTGCAGACCGCCACGGGCGATGTGTTCGGGCGCATCTACGAATACTTCCTCAACCAGTTCGCGCAGAGCGGCGCGCAAGAAGGCGGTGAATTCTTCACACCGCCGAGCCTGGTGCGCATGATCGTCAACGTGATCGAGCCGGACCATGGCGTGGTGCTTGACCCAGCCTGTGGATCGGCTGGCATGTTCGTGCAGACCGGCCACTTCATCGAAGAGGTGCGGCACAAGAGCACAAATGAGGTGGACATCACCTTCTACGGGCAAGAAAAGGCTGATCTGAACAGCAAGCTTGCCCGCATGAACTTGGCCGTGCACGGTCTGGAAGGCAACATCCGCATCGGCAACACCTTCTACGACGATCACCACCAGTTGGTGGGCCAGTGTGATTTCGTGATGGCCAACCCGCCGTTTAACGTGGATGGCGTTCAGGTTGCCAAGGTCAAAAGCCAGGTCGGTGACAACCAGACGGGCCGTTTGCCGTTCGGGCTGCCTGGGGTGGCGGGCAAATCCAAGGGCAAAAACAACGGCGATGGCGAAACCATCTCCAATGCCAACAGCCTGTGGCTTCAGTACTTCTACAGCTACCTGAACGACAACGGCCGTGCCGGTTTCGTCATGGCGTCCAGCGCCTCGGACGCGGGCAACAAAGACAAGGACATCCGTCAGAAGCTGGTCGAGACTGGCCACGTGGATGTGATGATGTCCATAGGCCCCAAGTTCTTCTACACCCGCAGCCTGCCGTGCACCCTGTGGTTCTTCGACAAGGGCAAGCCAGATGACCTGCTGGACACCGTGTTGATGATCGACGCCCGCAACGTCTACACCGTGGTGTCGGCGCGCTCGCATGTGTTCACGGACGAGCAACTGGCCAACCTGACGGCCATCACGTGGCTTTACCGGGGCGAGCATGACAGGTTCGTCGTGCTGCTGGCCTCGCACCAAGGGCAGATGGCGCAGCACCTGCAGGCATTGGCAGAACGCCTGGCCCATGACGAACAGCAAGTCAATGCGCTGGCAACTGCGCTGCGCAACTTTGCCAAAACAGCATCAGACGATGCTGCCATTGCAGCCGTGCGCGAGAAGCTGGGCGAAGACCACGGCATTGCAGACGATTTGCTTCAGGCCTACATCGCGGAAGTGCAGAAGGTGGGCGAGCAAGCCGACGGTTGGCATCAAGCCTTGGATACTGCACAGCGTGAAGCCCGCGCTGTGCTGAAAGCATGGGCCAAGCTGAATGATCAAAGCCCCCTGGACAAACGCAAGGCCCTGCACAAGCAGGCCGAAGCCATCAACCCGGCTTTGAGGGCCGGATTGGCCGCCCTGGAGGCTCGCCACAAAGCATGGCTGAAGCTGTTGGACCAAGCGGAGAAGATACTGCGTGCCCGCCAATGGGCAGCCTTTGAGGGCGATGCTGCGCGTGATGCCAAAAGGGCGCTGCTGCCACGCGACGTGAAGAAGCGCGAGATGCCCACCGTGCGCGACCTGGGTGTGGAAGCGTTCAAGCGCGCCATCTACTTCGTCGCGCAGGGGCATTGGCTTCTGAGCCGGTTTCCATCGGGCTTGTATGAGGATGTGCCGGGCCTGTGCAAAGTGGTGAGCCAGGATGACATTCGGGCCAATGACTACTCCCTGACCCCTGGGCGGTATGTGGGCGCAGCCGTGGGTGCGCAAGATGACGATGACGGCGAGGCATTTGTTGGGCGTATGCGTGAGATCCACGGCGAGCTGGCCGAGTTGAACGATAAGGCTGCCGTGCTGGCAGCGGGTATCCAGGCTCGCATTGCGGAGCTCTTTGAATGAACTGGCCGATGAAGCCTCTGTCGGAGTTGTGCCTGCTCGCAGTGGATTGCGTGAACAAGACGGCGCCTGTTGTTGAAGGGCCAACACCATTCAAAATGATCCGCACGACCAACGTCAAGCGTGGGTTCATTGACACCAAGACTGTTCGATACGTCTCGGAAAGCACGTATGAACAGTGGACGCGTCGTTCAAGGCCACAGTTTGGTGATGTGATTTTGACCCGCGAGGCGCCGGTGGGTGAGGTCGGGCGCTGCACATTCGGAGAGTCAGAACAGATTTTTCTCGGCCAAAGGCTCTTTCAGTATCGACCAGATCCCACCTTGTTGGACTGGAACTACCTTGCCTACGCGCTGCAAAGCCCGCAGGTGCAGAACAAGTTGCAGGCCATGAGCTTCGGTGCCACCGTGCCTCACATCAAGGTTGGGGACGCAGAGCACCTTGAGATTCCCTGCCCAGCGCTGGAGACCCAGAAAGTAATAGGTACGTTGCTGGCAGCGTATGACGATCTGATCGAAAACAACCAGCGCCGCATTGCTTTGCTCGAAGAGTCCGCGCGCTTGTTGTTCCGCGAGTGGTTTGTGTACTTGCGCTACCCAGGGCACGAGACAGGTTCATCCTTCGATGGCCTTCCAGAAGGATGGAGGTCGAGCGTTGCACACGACTATCTGAGTGTGCTCAGTGGAGGGACTCCGAACACGAAAGTCGATCGGTATTGGGGTGGCGAGGTTCCCTTTTTTACGCCAAAAGACTGCACCGGGTCAATCTATGTTCTACGCACTGAAAAGACGCTGACCGACGACGGCGTCGATGCGTGCAACAGTCGTATCTTTGGCAAGGAGACAATATTCATCACGGCGCGTGGAACGGTTGGTAAGGTGGCCCTGGCTCAACGCCCAATGGCTATGAATCAGTCGTGTTATGCGCTGGTGCCGAAACATGGGCTCAACAACTTGTTCCTGTTTCTCGCCCTCGAATGGGGTGTCACTCATTTGAAGGCCATGGCATCAGGCGGCGTCTTTGACACGATTGTTGTGGATACATTCAAGTACATGCCGTTCACTTGCCCACCGAAGGAGTTGGCAGATGCTTTTGGCGCCCTTGTTCGTCCGATGTTCGATCAGATTGAATGTCTGCTGAAGCAGAACGAATCACTTGCTCTGGCTCGTAATGACCTTCTGCCAAAGCTGATGTCAGGCCAACTCGCGGTCTGATCAAAAATGGAACGCACAAACATGGCGAGCGCCGACTACTCAGAAGACAACAACATCCAGGAGCCCGCAGCCAAGCTGTTTGAGGACAACCTGGATTGGCGCTCCGTCTATGCCTTCAACGCCGAGACCTTTGGCCCCACATCCCTGCTGGGCCGCAAGGACGCGACCGAGGTGGTGCTGGTTCGCGAACTGGATACGGCCCTGGCCAAGCTGAACCCCAAGCTGGCCGCTACGCCTGAGGGCCGTACCAAGCTGGCCCAGGCCCGCGACCAGTTGCTGGATGCCGACCCCACCAAGACCTTGTTGCAGCACAACGAGGCCAAATGGAAGCTGATGCGTGAGGGCATCACTTTGAAGTCACCCACCGGGAACGCGGCCGCTGATGTGCACGTCACGGTGATCGACTTCACCCAGCCCGAAAAAAATGACTTCCTGGTGGTGCGCGAGCTGTGGGTGCAAAGTGGCCCGTTCAGGCGTCGTTGCGATCTGGTGGGCTTCGTCAACGGGCTGCCGCTGGTGTTCATTGAACTCAAGCGCCACGACAAAGGCCTGAAAGCTGCGTTCGACGACAACTACACCGACTACAAAGACACGATCCCGCGCCTGTTCCACTACAACGCGCTGGTGATCGTGTCCAACGGGCTGGATGCCCGCTTTGGCTCCATCACCAGCACCTGGGATCACTTCTACCGCTGGAAGCGCCTGAACGAGGACGACGCCGACCCAGCGCCCAAGCACGACGAGGCCCCGCTCAAACCGATCCTGCCCATCTTGCTGCGCGGCATGTGCACCAAGGGCGCGTTGCTCGACATCGTTGAAAACTTCACCCTGTTCGACAGCAGCGAAGAGATGACGCTGAAGGTGGTGGCCCGTAACCACCAGTACATCGGTGTGAACAAGGCCATCGCCAAGTTGCAATCAGGCGATGCCGACGTGCTGGCGGGCAAGCTGGGCGTGTTCTGGCACACACAAGGCAGCGGCAAGAGCTATTCGATGGTGTTCTTCTGCCAGAAGGTGCACCGCAGGGTGTCAAGCGCCTACACCTTTGTGCTGCTGACCGACCGCAAAGAGCTGGACGATCAGATCTACACGACCTTTGTCGGCTGCGGTGTTTCGACCAACAAGGGCGACAAGGCCACTGGTGCAGAAGGGTTGGAGCGCCTGCTGCGGGACCAAAACCGCCGTTATGTGTTCAGTCTGATCCACAAGTTCCGCAAGCGGGTGAGCGAGCCGTGGACCACGCGCAAAGACATCATCGTGCTGTCTGATGAGGCGCACCGCACGCAATATGGCAGGCTGGCAACGCAGATGCGAATGGCCTTGCGGCACGCGGCGTTTCTTGCCTTCACGGGCACACCACTGATCGACAGCAAGGAGCGACACGAGACCGAAAAGGTGTTCGGTGCTTATGTGTCGGTATATGACTTTCAGCGTGCCGTGGCCGATGGTGCCACCCTGCCGCTGTACTACGAGAACCGTGGCGAAAAGCTGCGCCTGGTCGACCCAGATCTGAACAAGCGCATCGAAGAGCGAATTGACGCGGCGCGGGCCGATGGCGAGTTGTCTGAAGAACAAGAGGCCAAGCTGTACCGCGAGTTGGCCCGCGAGTACCCGGTGTTCACGTCAGACACGCACTTGAACGACGTGGCCACCGATTTTGTCGAGCACTACCACCAGCGGTGGCGCCTGATGGAGGCCCCTACCAAGCCCGGCGAGGTCATCAAGTACGGCGGCAATGCCAAGGCCCTGCTGGTTTGCATTGACAAGGTCACCTGCGCGAAGATGGCCGCGCGTATCAAAACCAAGTGGCAAGACAAGTTGCAGGAGCTGCAAGCCAAGCTCCAGAAGGAAGAAGCCATCTACGCCAAAGCCGGCAAGCCTGAGCCGCCGTTCGTGGTTCGGCTGCGTGCGCAAATTGCCTGGATGGTGGATACCCAGATTCACCCCGTTTTCAGCCCTGAACAAAACGAGGTGAAGGACTTTGCGGCCGAAGGCATCGACGTGCGCCCCTTGCGCCAGGTCATGGCCGATGGCATTGGCGGCAAGAGCCTGGATGAATGCTTCAAAGACGGCAAGAACCCCTTCCGGGTGGCGGTCGTGTGCGCCATGTGGCTGACCGGCTTTGACGTGAAGTCGCTGGCGACGCTGTACCTGGACAAGCCCATGAAGGGCCACACACTGATGCAGGCCATTGCCCGCGTCAACCGGGTGGCGGCCAACAAGAAGAATGGCTTGATCATTGACTACAACGGCATGTTGAAGAGCTTGCGCAAGGCGCTGGCCACGTATGGGCAGGGCGACAAGGCCTTGCCCAACGATCCGCTGTTCGATGAAGATCAGGCGTTGGCCGAATACGCAGCGTCCATCGACAAGGTGGCGGCGCACCTGGCCACGGTGGGTTATGACCTGAACGGGCTGGTCCGCGCTGAAGAGGGCGAAGAGACCTGGGCTGAACTGCTGAATGCACAGAACGCCGTGAGCACGTCACCTGAGAACAAGAAAACCTTCCAAGTGCTGGCCGAAGACGTGTTTGACCGGTTCCGTGGGCTGTTCCCCAATCCTGGTGTCTTCAAGTACGAGCCGCAAGAGAATGCCATTGCCGCGCTCTATAACTTGCTGCAAAAGCCCAAGCCCAAAGTAGACATCACCGCGATCATGCAAGAGATTCGTGGCGTGATTGACACCTCACTGGAGGTCGCCCCCAAGGGCGCGGTGAACCAGCCGCAGTCAAAGCAATACGATTTGTCTGGCATTGATTTTGAACGCTTGCGGGCCGAGTTTGCGAAGTCGCCCTACAAGGAAACGGCAGTGCTGACCTTGCAGGAGCGTATTGAGGCTCGCTTGGCTTCGATGATGAAGCTGAACCCCGGCCGCATCGACCTTTACAAGCGCTATCAAGAAATCATTGCGGAGTACAACCGGGACAAAGACGACGCCGAGATCCAGCGTGTCTTTGACGACCTCATCAAGTTGCACGACTCCCTTGACCAGGAGGAGCAGCGCTACGTGCGAGAGGGCTTCAACAGCGAAAGGGAGCTCGCGGTGTATGACCTGCTGTCCAAGGACAAGGCCGACATCACCAAGGGTGACATCGACAAGGTGAAGAAGGTAGCGCAGGAGCTCATGGCGACCGTGGAGAAGCGGCGCCACGAGTTGGGTGACTTGCGCGATCGTGCCTCTGCACAGGCTCAGATGAAGGCCGCCATCATTGACCGCTTGCTTGAGGGCATGCCAGATGGCTACTCAAGTGAGGACATTGAGGCGAGAGCCGAAGTGATTTTTCAGTACGTTCAAGGGCAGTTGCAGAGCGCTGCGCTTCACTGAGTGGCAGAGGGCGTCAGTCGTTGATGCCGCGCTCTTTTTTGGGCTCCCATCGTCAATAGTCTTTGAACTCAAGGGATTCTTCAGAACTCTTTTATTGCAGGTGTCTTGAATGGACTCCAAACAATCAGAACTCAATTCCAATGCGCCAATGACGCAATCTTTCGCCTTGCCAACTTCTGTTCGTGCCGCCATTGTTGACCTGGACGGCACCATGGTCGACACCCTCGGTGACTTCCTGGTGGTGCTGCACCACACGCTCAACGACATGGGTTGCCACCCCATCGAGTTGGCTCGGGTGGACCACGCCTTTGTTTCACACACCGTGGGCAAAGGCACGGAAGACCTGCTGCGGCGTACCCTGGCCCATGCCTGGGGCCTGCCCGACGACGATGCCGAGGTGCTGGCCCAAGTGCCGCAGGCCTGGCAGCACTACCAAGCGCACTACACGCGCCTCAATGGGCAACATTCCGAGGTTTATCCTGGCGTGGCATCGGGTTTGCAGCGACTGCGCGACAAGGGCTTGCCCCTGGCCTGCCTCACCAACAAGCCCACAGCGTTTGCCGAGCAGTTGCTCGAGCGCAAGGGCCTGCGGCACCACTTCGCCCACGTCTTTGGGGGCGATGCCTTCGAAAAGAAGAAGCCCGACCCCTTGCCCTTGATCCGCACCTGCGAGGCGTTGGGCCTGGCGCCGGCCCACACGCTCATGATCGGCGACTCCAGCAACGACGCGCAAGCCGCCTCAGCGGCGGGGTGTCCGGTGGTCTTGGTCACCTATGGCTACAACCATGGCCACCCCATTCAAGAGGTGCCGGCTCTGGCCCACATTGATCGCATCGATCAAATCGCCTAAGCGCCTAAGCGCCTAAGCCCACACTCAGCGCAGCGCTTCCAGCACGGGGGGCGGGCGGAAGTCCAGCAGCGAATCTTTCAGGTCTTGTGTCACGGGCTTCTTGCCCAGCCACACCCGGCTCAGGGCCTGGAAGAAGACCGGGTCGGCAATCGGCAGGCCAACCGGCTGCTCATTGACCAGGAACAGCGTGCCACGACGGGGCACGTACTCCACCGACAGGGTGTCGCCCGACTCCAGTCGCTTGATGCGCGAAAACACATCACCCATCGTGCGAATGGCCGGCACCAGGCGGAAAAACTCATCGCGCTCGCTATTGGCTTCCATGCCCCGGGTGATGGCCATGCCCAACTCGTCCATGCGCAGGTTCTGCAACATCACGAAGCGCAACTGCAGCGGCAAATTGAACCCGGCCATGGCTGTTTCAACACGGTCAGATTTGCGCGGGGTGTACAAGCCCAAGGTGTATTGCTTGCTCATGCCGCGGTAGCTCACGCCACTGCCATTGAGCACCAACTGCACCCCTTCCACCCGCAGGGCGCCCGGGTAATTCACGCCCACCATCTCGGCGCTTTGGCTCCAGGCGGTGCCTGTGCTGGCCAAGCCCATGGAGGCGACCCACAGTAGCGAGCCGATCCATTTCTTGCCAGAGGCGATCCAGGTTGACTTCATCATCTCGCTCATCCCGATGTCGTTACGTGAATTGGTAAGGAATTGTTATTCCGGGGTAAGTTCCCATGTTATGGGTTTCCCCTTGGTTTCCAGCCGGCGTCACTCAAGTCGGGGGGCATAGCGCGCATGTGCCCAGCCCTGCTACACTGGTTCTATGTTCATCTCGCGCAAACAGACGAAAGGTTCGCACGACCGGGGAGCTTGGCCCT
>CAYVOP010000033.1:0-25881 GCA_964453105.1 uncultured Aquabacterium sp.
GTGCTGGTCAACAAGCTCAAGAGCCTGCCCAATGTGACCATTCACACCAATGCGCAGACCACCGAGATCACTGGCGCCGAGGGCAAGGTGAACGGCCTGAAGTACAAGGACCGCGCCACGGGCGACGAGCACCTGGTGCCGCTGGAAGGCGTGTTCGTGCAGATTGGCCTGGTGCCCAACACCGAGTTCTTGCGTGGCACGGTGGAGTTGTCGAAGTTTGGCGAAATCATGATCGACGCCAAGGGCCACACCAATGTGCCTGGTGTGTTTGCGGCGGGCGATTGCACCACGGTGCCTTACAAGCAGATCGTGATTGCGGCAGGGGCCGGGGCAACGGCGGCGCTCAGCGCGTTTGATCACCTGATTCGCACCAGCCTGCCCATTTCCTGATTGAAGTTGTCAGTGTTGTCGCATTCGCGACTCAGGCGAGCAGTCTTTCCTTGTCCGCTTGCCTGAGGCTGGCCACAATTGGGCTCATCTTGAGCCGATGGGGGCTGATCGTGAGCAATCTGTTGATGGCGGGCGTGGTGCGACGTCGGGTGGCATGGTGGGCGGCAGCCCTTCTGGTGGTGGGGGCAGTTACCGCCCAAGCCCAGAGTGATCGCCCCTGGCTGGTGGTGGAGGTGGTGCCTCAATTCCAGCCGGCGGAAATCAACCGGGCGTGGGGGCCTCTGCTTGCTCGCCTGGAAAAGGAGACGGGGCTGGCCTTTTCTTTGAAAATGACCAAAGACATTCCGGCCTTTGAAGAAGATTTGCTGGCCGGACAACCTGATCTGGTCTATCAAAACCCGTATCACCAGGTCCGTGCGAAGCGTGCCCAGGGTTACGTGCCCCTGGTGCGCGATGCCAAGCTGTTGACCGGCATTTTGGTGGTGCGAAAGGATGATCCGCTGGCCAGCACCAAGGCTTTGGCTGGGCAGACCATCGCCTATCCGGCCCCCAATGCTTTCGGGGCCTCGTTGTTGGTGCGCTCGCACCTGGCTGAGGTGGATCGCATCGACACGCAGCCCTTCTATGCCAAAACCCATACGAACGCGTATCGACAGGTTCTGCTGGGGCGGGCTGCCGCAGCAGGTGGGGTGAAGGCGACCTTAGACAAAGAGCCCGAAGAGGTGCGAATGGCTTTGAGGGTGTTGTGGGAAACCCCCGAGGCGGCCGCGCACCCCATCAGTGCTCATCCCCGAGTGCGGCCCAAGGATCGGGAGGCCGTGACGGCGGCGTTGTTGCGTATGGCGCAAGACCCGGCTGGGCAGGCCATGCTCAAGGAAATCCTGATGCCGCAGCCGGTTCGGGCAGACTACCAGCGCGACTACCAGCCGCTGGAAAAGCTCAGGTTGGATCGCTATGTGGAATGAGCCACAGACAGTGAGCATCGTTTGAGACTCCTGCGCCGAACCCGTCCCCTGCATCACCAGCTCATTGGGGTGGTGGTGGTGTTGGTGGTGTTGGCCGTGGTGGTGTTGGGTGGCTATTTGGCGATTGTGCTGGGTGGCACACTGCGTGATGGTGCCGTGGCGCAAGCCTCGACTTTGGCGCGCAATGTGGCCATCTCATCCAGCAACCCGTTGCTGACCGACAGCCTGGACGTGCTGGAAGAGTTGGCACGCCGTTCGGCTGATTTCGATGCGGTGATGGAAATTCGCATCGTGTCACCTCGGGGGCAGTCTCTGGCGCATGTGATCCGCTCCAGTGAGGGGGAGACCCGGGTGGTGTTCGATCCGCCCAGAGCTGTGCTGGCGGTGCCTGACGCCTTGCATGATCCTGAGGCGGTGCCGCCGGTTTTTGAGGCGCCCACGCACCTGGTGGTGTGGCACCCGATTCTGGCGGGGGCCTTGGTGGGGTGGGTACGGGTGGACTACAGCACCCAATCGCTGGAGCAGTTGCGCGGCGAGATCTGGCGGTCAGCGCTGTTGGTGGCGGTGCTGGCCATGGGTGGGGGTGGCTTCATCGTGGTGAGGGTCATGGCTCGCCCGATGCAGGAATTGAGGCAGGCCACGGAATTTGCCGTGGGGCTCAATGAGGTGCGAGGCCAGCAGTGGCCCGTGTCCACGGGCACCACGGAAATCGAGGCCCTGGGTGGTGCGCTGAACGAGGCGTCGGCGCGACTGAACCAGCAAATGCTGTCTTTGCAGGAGCGCAATGAGCGCCTGGGGGCGATTTTTTCGCTCAGCCGCGATGGCCTGGTGACGTTTGACAGGATGGGCCGAATTCAGTTTGCCAACGAAGCGTTTGTGGCCCTCACCGGTTTGACGCGCGCGCAGGTGGAAGGGGCCAGCGTGGTGCAGCTTGACCAGGTGCTGCAGCAATGCGTGGCGCCCGATCGGCCGTTTGCCGGGGTGGCCGCCTGTTTTGCGCCAGAGGCCGTGGGGCAGCCGGTTCGCCTGCATTTGCGCCATCCGCAACTGGGTGAGCGCGTGCTGACCTTGCTGGGGCAGCGCAGCGACTCGGCGGCCGTCAGCTTGGTGCTGTATGTGTGTGACGTGACCCAGCAGCATCAGCTCGATCAGATCAAGTCCGACTTCCTGTCGCTGGCCGCGCATGAGTTGCGCACCCCCATGACCAGCATTTTCGGTTACACCGAACTGATACTGACCCGCGAGATGAAGCCCGAGCAGGTGCGCAGCCTGATCCAACGGGTTCACACTCAGAGCCAGGTCATGATGAGCATCCTCAATGAGTTGCTGGACCTGTCTCGCATTGAGGCCAAGCGGGGATCTGATTTCAACTGGCAGTGCGTGGACCTGCAGCAGGAGGTGAGCCTGGTGGTGCCCTCGTTCAGCCCGCCGCATCAGCGCGAGCCGGTGGTGGTGGTGCCCACCGATCGGCCCATGCCGGTGCGGCTGGATTGTCAGCAACTCAGCCAGATGCTGTTCAACGTGCTGTCCAACGCCTACAAATACTCACCGGGTGGTGGGTGTGTGAGTGTTCACTTCCTTTCTGAGGAGCGGGACGGCGCCATTCGCCATGGCGTGGCGGTGCAAGATCAGGGCATGGGCATGCGTCCGGACGATCTGGCGCGCATGGGCGAGCGCTTTTTCCGGGCCGACAAATCGGGGCACATTCCGGGCTCGGGCCTGGGGGTGAGCATCGTGAAAGAATTGGCGGAACTGATGGGTGGTCAGCTCTGTTTTTCGAGCGAATGGGGAAAAGGCACGACTGTGACACTGTGGTTCCCGGCGGCGTCTCAAGCCTGATCGGCGGCTGCCGACATTTCAGAGACGCTCAGTCTGATCTGGAGAACCACCATGCCCCACCGCGCCACTGCCCAAGAACTGCGTTCCGAACTGATGGCACCCGAGGCACCCAAACGCGTGCACGCCCTGCACCAGCTGGAGCTGGAGCTGGAACACGCGGCAGCCTCCGCAGCTTCGCGTGAGTTGGAGGCCTTGACCGCTCGCGGCATTCCGTTTTACTCGCCCCAAGACCCCGCCTACTGCCAGTGGGTGACCAAGGCCATCAGCCTGTGGGAGCGCGTGCAGCATGAGCACGAACACCCCTTGCCGGTCATGAAGGCCTCGCATCAGCGCGTGGAGCGCGTCCGCGCCATTGCCACGGAGCGCGCGCGCATCTGCAAGGGCATTCACGTCTGACGTGATTTGTCTTGGTTGGGCCAGGGGCGGGCCGCTAAGATGGGGCCCCGATGACCTTGCCTGACCACATTCGCGTATTGGAGCGAGGCTGGCTCTCCTCCAACAACATCGTTTTTCTGGACCCGGACTGCCCCACGGTGGTCGACACCGGGTATGGCACCCACGCCGAGCAGACCCTCGCCCTCGTCAACGAGGCCTTGCAGGGCCAGCCGTTGCGGCGCATTCTCAACACCCATCTGCATTCGGACCACGCCGGGGGCAATGCCCTCTTGCAGGCCCATCACGATTGCGAAACCTGGATTCCACCTGGCCTGCAAGAGGCCGTGACCCATTGGGATGAAAGCCGCCTGAGCTATGTGGCCACCGGCCAGGCCTGCGCCCGCTTTCGCCATGATCGCGTCATGTCGCCCGGCCAAACCATTGACATCGCGGGTGACGACTGGCGCGTGCTCACTGCCGCTGGCCACGACAATGACATGCTGATGCTGTGGTGCGAGCGCTGGGGCATTTTGATCAGCGCCGATGCCTTGTGGGAAAACGGCTTCGGGGTGATCTTTCCCGAATTGATGGGCGAGTCAGGCTTTGCCGAGCAGCAGGCCACGCTCGACACCATTGCCCAGTTGTCGCCTCGCCTGGTCATACCGGGCCACGGCGCGCCCTTCACCGATGTGAAGGCGGCCTTGGCCAGTGCCCATTCACGCATTCGCTGGTTGGCCGACAACCCCCGCCGCAACACCGACAACGCCATCAAGGCCTTGCTGGCGTTCAAACTGCTGGCAGCACGCCAGATGACAGTGGCGGATGTGGCCGCCCTGCTGCGCAACGCGGCCGCCATGCTCGAAGTGGTGCGAGAACACTACCCGGTGGACCCCGACGCGATGGCCCAGGTGGCCGCCGAGCAAATGGTGAAGCTGGGCGTGGCGCGTCGGGAGGGCGAGGTGCTGATCTCGCAGCTGTGACCCTGACGGGCCTCGCCTCCCACGCGGGTCAGGGCGCCACGGTGAACGGACGGGTGGTGCCCCGGAACGACGAAATCGTGCCCCACAGGGACTTGGCATTGCCGTCGTGCACGATGCGGTAGGTGCCGGCGGCCTGGTCGGCCGGAATGGTCCAGCTGATGTCGACCACCGATTCCGCGCCGAAGGTCCGGCGCCAGCGGTAGCGGGTGGACCAGTCCCCATCGTCGGCGGTGCTTACCCACTGGCTGCCATTCCAGCGCTGCACTTCCAGGAAGCTGCCATTGCGTCGCAGGTTGTTCTTGGGGTGGGCGCTTTGGAAGCGAACGGCCACGGTCTGCCCGGGGTGGTAGCTGGCTTGGGCCTCTTGCAGCACGGTGCCGAAGGCCTTGCCCAGAGGGGGCAGGTCCATGACCACGCCGGTCTGGAAGTTGAGTTGGCAGCAGCCCAGTTCACGCGGACGCAAGGGGTTGCTGACGCCCTCGCCGCGTGCCATGGCCTGGGCCAGCTTGTCGAGTTCCTGCATGTAGGCCGGCTGGGTCCAGGGGCCGAACAGGGTGCTGCCGCCTTCGTAGTCCTGGTGGCCGTATTCCTCGGGGGTGGTGATGTACTCGGTGTAGGCGTTGCTGTAGCCCACCACCAGCACCTGGTTCACCGGCACGCCCAGCGTCTGGGCCAACTGACGGCGAATGCGATAGCCCGACATGATGGTGGGCTCGCCCGGCAGCGTGGCCAGGTACAAATTGCCCACCCGCACCAGTTGCAGAGGCAGCACTTCGGGTACCCAGGGGTAAGGTTGCATCAGCCCCACCGGAATGACCACCTCCTTGGCCCCATGGCATTGCCGCAGGCTGTCTGGAATGGGAAACAGCAAGCCGCCAATCGCGGTCAGGAAGGGGTTGGCGGTGCCCTCTTGCGCAATGCCGGGGCCGGGGCCGTCTTCGGTGCTGCCGGCTGCGAAGCTGGCGCCCAACGCGGCTGGGCAGGTGGTGTGAACCTGGCTGTCAGGGGTGTAGGCGCTGCCCACTTGCACGCGGCTCATGTCGACGAAGCGCATGCGGTAGTCCACTTCGCCGCTCAAGACCTGGTTGGCGTGGCTGGCCAGTTCGCGTGCCTTGTCGGACTGGCGTTGTCCGATGATGCGGGTGTTCTCGAACTCGTCCTCGGTGGGGCCGCTGCCCGGTTTCAGGTTCAAGTTGGGGCTCATGTCCCCGGGGTTGGTTTGCGCGAACGCGGCCACGAAGGGCTTGCCATCGGCGCGATAGCGCACCCCCGCCACCTCGTGCTCCCAGTGGTAGGCCGCATACCCCTTGTTGTCGCCACTGATCAAGGTGTTGGTGTTGGTCATGCTGGTGCCGTGGGTGGGGAACAGGCTCAAGGCCCCCACGGCACGTCCGGCTTGCTGGAAGGTCAGCACCGTCATCAAAGGATCGATTTCCAGCGGAAAGACCGCGCGATCTTGCGCAGGGTTGCGGCGAAACGCGGCTGAAGAGCGGTTGCGGCTGGCATTGGTCAGCTCACCCTGGTTCAGCAAGATGTCGCCAGGGGCCTTGTTCGCATGGGCACGGTCAATGGCTTCGACAATGCCGTCGACGATGGCGTTGAAGGTGGCCTTCTGGAAGCCCAGCACGGTGATGTTGTAGAGCGCGTAGTGCGAGTAGCCGCCTGGCCCCGCATGCGTGTGGGTGGCGCTGATCAGCACGTTTTGCTCGTTGTACAGCGTGCCGTAGCGAGTGGCCAGGCGGGCCAGCACGGCTTGGTGAATGGCCTGGGTGACCAAGCCGGTGTCGGTGATCACCACCACCGCCGACTTGCCCGGCGTGGCACCCCGGTTGTCTTGCACGATGAAGGCCCGGGCGCGCAGGCGCTGATGGATGCCCGAGGTTTTCTGGTCGAGCGAGGCGTAGCCCATCATGCCAACCTCGGCGGCCTCGCCGGTGATGTCACTCATGCCCACGCCCACCTGAAAGGCTGGGGCGGCCTGGGCCAGATTCAAGCAAGCGGACAGAGACAGGGCGGCGGCCAGCGCCACCGAACGGATCGCAGTGTGTGCCATGGAACCTCCAAGAAAGCGGGAACAGCTTGATACGCAGGGGCCAGGGCGGCCCGCGCGAGCGGGGGACTCAGCAATGCAACAACAGGGATCGAAGGGGCGCTCAACAGCGCTCAGAAGCGCTTGGCCAGACTGGCCACGAGGGCGGTGCGGTCGATGCGTTTGGTGTGGCCATAGACGTCGTAGGTGACGGCATAGGAACGGTCGCGCATGCGGGCGGCCACGGCGTCGAGTTCAAAGTCCAGGCCCCAGCGGGTGTGGGCCACACCCAGCTTGTAGTCATAGGTGGTGACTTGCTTGAAGTTCTTCACCTGGGTGTAGCCCACGTGGGCCACCAGCTTGGTCTGCGGGGCAATGGGGTAGCGCGTGTCGATCGACAGCAGTTGCGAGCCCCGGCTGTGTTTGACCGAATCGCCATAACAGGCAATGGCCTCTGATGGGTCGGCTTGCAGATTCAGATAGGCCTCGAACTCGGGCGCGAAGCGCGAGCCGCACACCACGGCCGTGTTGTTGCCGCGGAAGTCTTTGCTCAGTACATGCAGGTAGCGGGCTTCGACGATGCCGTAGCCCAGCTCGATCACGGCAAAGCTGGTGTCAAAGCGGGTACGCATGGTGTCGTTGAAGTCGACAAAGGGATTGCGGGGCGCGTCTTTCACCTGGGCGCCCGGAAACATCTCGTGCGCCAGACCCAGGCCGTAGTGCCAGCCTTGTGGGTTGCCCCAGCGATAGCCCGCAGCGGCCACCGCCGTCCACAGCTTGCTTTCGGGGAAGTTGGCGCGCGCCACGCTGCCCACTTGCAGGTAGCCGATCAGCCCCGACTCGTGCGCGGCGTTCACGGTGAACTCGGCCCCAGGGCGCAAAAAGGTGTCTGACAGGCCATTCGTGCGGCGATCGGTCAGCAGCTTGGCTTCGTAGTCGATGGCATAGCTCTGGATGGCGGGTTCGTCGGCAGGTGCGGCTTGCACTGAAGTGGCCAGGCTGGTGCTCAAGGCCATGGCGCTCAAGGCTTGCGCGGCCAGGGTCAGGGCAGTTCGGCTGGTGGGGCTTTGGGGGTTCATCGGTGTCTCCTTTTTGTTCAACGGGTCTTGCAGCCGCTGGGCAGGCTGGCCACGCGGGTCATCTCTTCGGTGTCGCCCAGAATTTCGGTGCCGATGAAAGCGCGCAGCAGCAGGGTTTCGGGCTTGCTGTCCTTGTTGACGCGAATGGCGGCCTTGTAGTGCTTCTTGCTGCGGGGATCGAACACCCAGCCATCGCGCCAGGCCTCGTCTGCATAGCGTTTGACCTTCGAAATCAGCACGCCACAGGTGTCGAGCGGGGTGCCGGCATCCTTGTCCCAGACGATGGTGCCGCACAGTGCGCCAGCGGTGTCGGGGCAGTCCTTGAATTCAATGATGGCGCCCTTGTCGCTGCTGAGCCAAAGGCCCTTGGCATCTTGCGGTGTGGGGGCGGCCCATGCACTGGCGCACAGCAGGCTCAGTGCAGCCAGCCCGCTGGCTCGAAGGGCACGGACGGCCAGGGGCCTCTGCAGGCAACGCAGATTCATGAAGCACCTCTTTTCAAAAATCAGGCTTGAGCAGGAAACGCGGGCCACCAATCGGTGATGCGCCCGTTGCTGTACACGGCGATGTCGCCAAACTGTTGGAGCACGGCCTCACTTTGAGTGGGCCGCAGGAATACGAAGTCGTCGCTGTGCAGGCCTTGCAGGCCCGAGCCCAGCAAGATCTGTTGATTCGATGAAGGGCCGATCAGGCCGCTGGCAGCCAGGCCTGGCGGCGAAACCGGCTGCGCCAGCCAGTGGCCGCCGTAGATGAAGACACCGTGGCGCTGATTGCGGTCCCACCATTTGGCGGCTTGCCCAATCCACTCCACGCCATGCGGCGCCTGAAAGGGCCCGCTCTTGATGACCGGGGTGGCGATGAAGCACGCTGGACTGAGGTCGGCCAGCAAGGGGGTGTCGAAGTCGGTGGGCTTGACCATGGCCGAACCGACCGAGACTTCGTTGGCGGCGCCTCGGCCATCGTGCAGGCGGTAGGTTGGCGAGCCTGCGGTGTTCAGGGTCAGGGCCATGTGAGGCTGCGACTGGCGTTGCCCCACGGGGCTGGCCAGCATCAGATCGGCCATGCGCTGGTATGTCGTCTTGACGTGATCGCGTGCGGCCTGACGCATGCCGGGCAGGTCGGGAATTTTCTCGGTGTGCGGGTCGTAGCCCATCAAGCCTGACCAACGCAGCAAGGGCTCTTCCTGCAGCAGCTTGATCATCGACAGGAGCGTGGTCTCATCGGCTATGCCGCCGCGGTGCAGGCCCACGTCGATTTCCAGGTTCACCCGCATGGGAATCTTTTGGGCACGAGCCAGATCCCGATACTGCTGAAGCCGCTCTGGTGTGTCGATGAGCCATTGCAGCTGTGTGGATGGATCAAAACCCGAGCTGGGGCGCTGGGCGTAAAAGCGAGCCGCCGCGGCCACAGGCAAAGGCTTGCCCAGCAGCACGTCACTGTGGGGGCGCTGCTGCGCCAGCAGTTGCAGGTAGGGCAGGTTGAACACCATCTGGCGTGTCGTGCCCGTCAGACGGGTCAGCTCATCGAGCAAGGCCAGGCTCGGTAGCGACTTGTTGACCAGCCTCAGCTGCATGCGGCCATCGATGTTGTGCACCACCTGGCGCGCATTGGCTTGCAGGCGCTCGCGGTCAATGACCAGCGTGGGGGTGCCCACGCCGGCCTGGCGCAACGCGGCCTGCAGGCGCTGGAAGTGGGCATCGTGCGGGCCACCCTGCTCGCTCGGCCGCAGGGCCACGGCCCCAGCCACCGCAGCCAGGCTGGCGGTGGTCACAAATTGGCGGCGGCTCAAGCGGGGCATGGTGCGGTTCCTGGGGGGCTGGCGTCAGGCGTTGGCAAACAACTTGCGCAGGTGGGCGTTGAGCATGCGACCTTGTGGGTCGAACTGCTGGCGCACGGCCTGGAAGTCGGACCACTTGGGGTACATGGCAGACAGCTCGCGTGTGCCCATCAGGTGCAACTTGCCCCAGTGCGGGCGGCCGCCATGGCGGCGGTAGATCGGGGCGCAATCGTCGATCAGGTATTGGTAGGGCTCGTCGGCAGCGGCATGTACGGCGATCGAGCAGCTTTCTCGGCCATAGAAGGGGCTGAGCCAGGCGCTGTCGCCCTTGATGAAGCGGAACTCGATGGGGAAGAAGGCCTCGTTGTGCTTCTCGATGGTCTGGATGATGTCGCGCAGACATGCGACGCCCTGCTCCCGCGGCACGTGCCATTCCGATTCGTTGAACTTCACCGGGCGGACCGATGACAGCAGCTTCCACGAGCGCTGGCGGGCCTCTTCCGTCATGCTCGGGTCAATCAGCTTGCTGGCAGCCCATTGGCGCAGTTTGGGGAAGCGGCCCAACCAGTCGCGCAACTTGCGCAGATCAGCCAGCACATCGTCGTCGGCGGCTTTCGGGAAATACAGGTCGTTGCCGGTGTACACGTCGTGCGCAATGGCGGCGCCGTAGCCGGTGAACGGCAGGTAGTACATCTCGAAGTGCCGATGCTGCTGGGCCAGTTGCGGCGCCTGTTGCAGCAGCGATTCGATCGGTTGCAACCAGACCTTGCGCTGCAGGTTGTAGGCGGGCAGCACCCGCAGGGTCACTTGCGAGATCACGCCCAGGCTGCCGAGCGACACCCGGGCGGCAGCCAGCCACTCGGGGTGGCGCTGGGCGTCGATTTCTACGACCTCGCCATTCGGTTTGACGATGCGCAGTCCGACCACGTCGTCGTGCAGGGCCGGCAAGGTGGCGCCAGTGCCGTGGGTGCCAGTGGAAATGGCGCCGGCAATGGTTTGCACGTCCACGTCGGGTTGATTGCGTAAACCCAGGCCTTGGGCTTCCAGGGCGCGGGCCAGCACGCCCAGGCGGGTACCGCCTTTGACGGTGGCCGTCATGGCTTGCTTGTCGACCGACACCACGCCCGACATCCGGTCCAGCGAAATGATGGTGCCGCTGGTGGGTACCAGGGCGGTGAACGAGTGGCCCGAACCCACAGCCCGGATCTCGCCGCTGCTGCGGACCAGCAGGGTTTGCAGTTCGGCTTCCGAGGCCGGGGTGGGCAAGGCCTGGGCCCGCGCCGTTTGGATGCCAGACCAGTTGTGCCAATTGCTGGCGCCGGCGGTGGCACGGGTGGCGGGTGCGGGAGACGGCGCGGTCGCTTCGGCTGCTTCGGCCGAAGCATTCAAACCCAGTTGGGCGAACACGCCACCGAGACCACCCAATGTGAGGGCGGTGCCGGTGGCAAGAAACTGGCGGCGAGGAGGCGTGGTGTTCATTGGGCTTGACTCATGAAAGCGATGAGGCCGCGCAGGTCGGTGTCGGTGCAGTCGCTGCACAGGCCTTTGGCGGGCATGCCCTTGTAGCCATCGCGGGCGTGGGTGAGCAGCATGTCTTGGCCTTGCGCCAGGCGCGGCTTCCAGGCCGGGGCAAAACCGGTCAACGGGGCGGCGCTGCGGGTGGCGTGGCAGGTCAGGCAGGCGCGTTCGTACTGTTCGGCCAGGCGGGCATCGGTGGGTCGCAGGGCTTCCGCTCGGGCGACGTCTTGTTCTGTGGGGTCGGCCGGCTGCTCGCTGCCGCAAGCCGCCAGCATGGCAAGCAGGCCGGTCACCAGCAGTCGGTTCGAGAGGCGAGCAAAAATCGCTGGCATAAAAAGAAACACTGATTGAAAAAATAACAGTGTTATCAGAATATGCTTGGCATTCACCCGACGTTATCCAGACAAACCCTGCTCATCTGTGGAGCCTCACCCCTTGTCTTCCACCCCCAAAGACGCCCGCAAGCAAAGAGAAGCCGAGCAGCGTCGCAAGGCCATCATCAAGATCGTGCGCAAGCTCATCAAGAAGGGCGGCGTGGGCGAGATTTCCCTGCGCAAGGTGGCCGAGCTGGCGGGGTATTCCACCACCGTGGTCTATTCCTTGTTTGGCGACAAGGGCACCCTGATCACCCAAGCCATGGACGAAGACCTGCTGGAGTTGACCGGGGTCATGCGCCAGGCGGTGGCGGCGTTCACCGACCCGCTTGAGTGCATCCGGTCGATGGCACGGGCGTATGTTCACTTTGGCGTGACCCACCCAGATGAATACGCCTTTGTGTTCATGCAGCGGCGACCGCATGCGCCCAATGAATCAGCGCGGGTTCAGCATGGCGACCCGCTGCAAGACCCCTACGCCTTTGCGCGTGCCTTGTTTGCAAAATGGGCCGCCACCGGCGTGGTGCGCGACCTCGATGTGGACGTGGACCTGATGACCCAGATCTTCTGGGAGGGCATTCATGGCTTCACGGCCCGCCATCTGGTGATGGGGCTGGACGACACCTGGATGCCCGAGGTGCCCAATGAGGCACACCGCGATCTGATGATCGAGGTCTTGCTGACCGGGCTGGCGGCGGCCTTCGCGCCGCGTTGATCGTCAGACCTCGGCAGGTTCGGTCAGGCCCTGCGCCTTGAGCAGGGCCAGGGCTTGGGCAAAGTCCAGCGCGTCGAGGGCCTCCTGCAGGGCATGGAACGTGGTGGCGGGCAGGCTGGCTTGAAGCGCTGGCGCCAAAGCCTGGTAGTGATTCAGGGCCTCCAGGCTCTGTCTGGATAGCTCGCCCAACCAGGCTTGCAAGGCGGCCGGGTCCAGTGCGGGGGACTCATCCGCTGCGGTGGGGCGGTCGGGTTCGGGGCTGCCCAGCCAGTCACGGGCAGCGAGCTCCAGTCGAATCAGGCAGGCTTCGATGGCTTGCGCTTCGGCCGATACGTCGGCCTGAGGGTTGCGTTCCAGTTGCTGCTCGGCTCGCTTAGCCAGGGCCGAGAGTTCGTTGGCGCAGAGCACGGCGGCCGTGCCGCTGAGTTTATGGAGGCGGGCCTGCAAGGGCGAGGCCTCGGGGTCGGCTTCCGTCGCGGCCCGCCAGCTACCTTGGGCTGCGCCATATTCGGTCAGCAAGCGCTTCAGCAGTTTGCGATAGAAGCCCATGTCGCAGCCGAACTCAGCGGCCACGGCCTGCATGTCGATGCCGTCCAGATCGGGCCAGTGGGTGGGTGGGGTCGCCAGAGGGGTGCGCCCGGCGGTGATCGGCAACACCTCGCGTCGTGCTTGCTGAACGTGGTGGCGGATCACGCCAATCAGGGCATGCGGGTCGAGTGGCTTGCTGGCGAAATCGTTCATGCCGACTTCAATGGCGCGCTGACGCTCTGACAGCATGGCGCCGGCGGTCAGTGCGACGATGGGCAGCGCGCCCAGCGTCGGGTGCTCGCGAATGCGTTGGGTGGCCTCGATGCCATCCATCACGGGCATCTGCACATCCATGAGCACGATGTCGAACTGCTCAGGGTGGGCCTGCAGCAGCGTCAGGGCTTCCAGTCCATGGGAGGCCGTTTGAACCACGGCACCCTCGTTGCTCAGCAAGCGAACGGCCACTTCCAGATTGATGTCGCTGTCGTCCACCACCAGTATCTGCACGCCGTCGAGCCAGTTGGCCGAGAGGTGGTCTACCCGGGTGCCCGCGTACAAATGCTGCGCCGCGCCTTGTGCGCGCCAAATGGCGCTCAGGGCCGTGTTGTACAGGCGTGGTGGGGTCCAGGGGTGAGTCAGATCGGCGGGGTCGTCGACGGTCTGGCCCGGTGTGTAGGTGACGATGGGTGAGACCTTCCCACGGCTGGTAGGCTGTCGCTGAACCAGAAAGTCTTGCCACCACAGGGATCCCACCAAGGCGTTTTCGATCAGGATCAGGTCGGGGCGATTGGGGCTGCCAGTCGGAGGCAGCAGATCTTGCAGGCCCGAGTCGCTGTGCTCCATGCCGAACGAGGTAACCTGCCACCCCAACTCGCCCCCGAGGGTGGTGAGTTGCGTCATCGCGTCTTCGTGGTTGCCCACCACCCACACACGCAGGGCCTCAGGGCCGACCGAGTCGGCGTCTTGTTCGTCGGCCAGCATCAAAGGCAGGCTGAACCAGAACTGGCTGCCCTTGCCCTCTTCGCTTTGCACGCCCACTTCGCCGCTCATCAGGGTTACCAGGCGCCTCACAATGGACAGCCCCAGCCCAGTGCCGCCAAAGCGGCGGGTGGTCGAGGCATCGGCCTGGGTGAAGGGCTGGAACAGTCGGGCCAAGGTGTCGGCGCTCATGCCTAGCCCGGTGTCACTGATGGTGAAGCGCAACTCGACCTGCGTGGCCGACAGCGCTAGTACGCGCACGCTGAGCACAACTTGGCCCTGCTGGGTGAATTTGAAGGCATTGCTCAACAGGTTGTGCAAGACCTGGCGCAGGCGAAGCGGGTCGCCTTGCACCCAGTCGGGCACCTCGGCGGGCGCGCTCAGCGAGAAGTTCAATCCCTTGTGGTGAGCCTGGGCGGCAAACAGCGATTCGCTGTCTTTCAGCAAACGGCGCAGTGAGAAGGCAGAGGTCTCCAGGCGCAGTTCGCCCGCTTCGATCTTGGACAGGTCCAGTACATCGTTGAGCACGGCCAGCAGCGATTGGCTGGCCGCCTGGATCTTGGCGACCCAATCGCGTTGCGCCGCGTTCTTGAGCGATTCGCTCAGCAAATGGGTCATGCCGATGACGGCATTGAGCGGGGTTCGAATCTCGTGGCTCATGTTGGCCAAAAACTCGGTCTTGGCTGAACTGGCGGCCTCGGCGTGGCGCTTGGCTTCCAGCAAAGCCTGTTCGGTCAGATGCTGGCTGGTGATGTCTTGCAGCGCCCCCACCAAGCGGGCCGGACGGCCGTCGGCCAGGCCCGCGCCGTGGTCAATGCCCCCCACCATGCGCACCCACAGACGCGCGCCCTGTGTGTTGACGAAGGGCAACTCCAGATCCCAGCCCTTGTTGAGCCGAATGGCATCTTGAATGGCGTGCCGCAGCAGCTCACGCGCCGGCGAAGGCACGTATTGCAAGGCGTCTTCCTGGGTGAGTTGCTGTTCGTCGCGCAGGCCGAAGGTGCGCCGGGTTTGCTGGGTCAACAGCATTTCGCCGGAGGCGAGATCCAGCTCCCAGCCCCCTACCCCAGCCATTTGCCCGGCGCGTTCCAGGAAGCCTTCGCTGCTGGCTCGCAGGCGTTCTTCCACGCGGCGCCGCTCGGTGATGTCGGTGCGCAGTGAAATGTATTTTTCAATTCGACCATCCGCGCCACGAAAGGGCGCAATGATGCTGTCCACCCAATAAAGGGAGCCATCGCGAGCGCGGTTGCACACTTCGCCGTGCCAGGGCTGGCCGCGCGAAATGGTGTGCCACATGTCGGCCCAGAAGGCTCGGGGGTGCACGCCCGAGTTGATGATGCGGTGGTTGTTGCCGATCAGAGCCTCGCGATCGTAGCCACTGATGCGGCAGAAGGCGTCGTTCACATCGACGATGTTGCCGCGTCGATCGGCCACCGAGTAGATGGCGTGCATCTGCATCGTTTCCAGCAAGGCGGTGTGCTGGCGCGAGGCCACGGCCAGTTGCTGACGGCTTTCCGTCAAGGCGCTGATGTCGTGTATGAGGACGTAGAAGCCTTTGACCAGTTCGCCTTCCCGATCTGCCAGGAAGTGGGTCTGCAGGTGTTGGGGCACATGGGTGCCTGCCTGCGGTTCGGTGTGGTCGAAGGTCTGGCTGGTGCCTGCCAGCACCGCGTCCACATGGTGGCGAATCGCTGCATAGGCTTGCGGGCCCAGAACGGCCTCCATGTGCAGGCCCACCACGTGGCCCAGTGGGGCCTTCAGCCAGTTGGCATACGCCCGGTTGGCAAAACGGTTGATGAGCTCGTTGTCCCAATAGCCAATCATGGAGGGCATGCCGTCGAGCACGGATTGCAGATGCCGGCTGGCCGCAGCCAACTCGGCGGTGCGGCGCTGGACTTGCAGCTCCAGATCTTGCGCCAGCTCGCGCAGCTTGCTCTCGGCGGCCTTGCGCTCGCGGTTGTCGCGAATGGTGCGGCAAATGCGCTCGACTTCCCCGTCGCGTCCGGCAATGGCTGCCACGCTCATCGACACATCAATGGGCTTGCCGTCGGCGCCGCGCAGCACCGTTTCGCACGGGGGCGGGTTGAGGCCGGCGATCACCGAGTCGACCAAGCTGGTGTCTTCGGCTTCATCCCAGCTGCTGAGCAGCAGGTCTTGCCAACGCTGGCCAATGCGATCGCGCGCCAACGAACCAAAGATGCGTTCGGCCGCCTCGTTCCAGCTCAGGATCTGGCCGTCGAGGTCGTGGCTGATGACCGCATCGCTGGTGTGGTGCACGATGGCGGCCAGTTGGGCCTGTTGCTGACGCAAATCAGAGCGCCGCAGATGGTTGCTGGCAAACGCGTAGGCCAACGCGGCCACCATGGCCGAGGCCGCCAGCCCCAGCCAGCCGACGGTGCCTGGGCGGGTCAGGCCCAGATGCTGGCCGAATTGCGCATCTGCGCGTGTTTCGATCAGCCAGCGCCGGCCCAGCACTTCGCGTGTGCTTTGCCAGTGGGAGGGCCATTGCTCTGTGGCCGCCTTGGGGCCGGTTTGCAGCACCAGGGCAGGCGGGGCGCCTGGGGTGACGTCGGTGATGGCCATGCGATAGCCCGACTCCTGCGGGGCCAGGTCGACCAAGGTGGAGGCCAGATCGAACACCAGCCCGACCCAACTGCCATTGAGGGGGTGCGGATTGGCGTCGGTACCCGGGTTCAGCCGAGGTTGCGCCGGCAAGAGCAAGACCAGGTGGGCTTCGCCGTGGGGGCCTTGCGCATGTTGTGGGCTGCTGAGCGTGGGGGCCTGGCGGGTCCAGGCGACTTGGGCTGCTTGTTGGGCGGCCGGGCTTTTCAAGGCCTGTTGCAAGGCGTTGGCGGGGGTGTCGTCCAGGGCGGCCACGTAAGGCGCATCCCATTGCTCGCCGCTGGCGTTGGGGCGCCGGCGCAGGTAACCGAAACCCTGTGCACCATTGAGTTCGAGCACCAGGTTGTCGGCTTGTCGGACGGCGCGAAACACCTCATCAGACAGGTGGGCTTCATCGGAACCCAAAATGGCCCCTTGTATGCCCCGCAGGCCGTATTGCAGGCGAAACAGGCGCTCGACAATCTGGTTGGCGTGGTTGCTGGCGGCAGCGGCAAACTGCCGCTCAATCGTGTCTTGATTGATCTGCTGCAGGCGAGCCGTCCAGAGGGTGGTCACCATCAAGCCGGCAATGAACACCAGCAAGGACCAGGTCAGTGGACGCGTGCGGTGCGGCATGGGCCACGCTCAAGCCTGCGGCGCGTCGCCAACCGAGGCCGCCGCAAAGCGGTTTCGCCCCGCCTCCTTGGCTCGGTAGAGGGCCTGGTCGGCTGTTCGGATCAGGGCAATGGGGCTGTGCGGCAGATTGCCGTCTACGGGCGGCGGGTCAAGGGCGGGAACGCGGGGCATGGTGCCCGCCCCGACCGACACGGTGGTCACTGACGACACCGGCGAAGCCGGATGCGTCAGGCCCATGGCTTCTACGCCTTCCACAATGCGCCCGGCCACATGGCGAGCCCCGTCCAGGTCGGTCTCTGGCAGCAACACCACAAACTCTTCCCCGCCAATGCGAGCCACTTGGTCAGCTGGGCGCTTGGCCAGTTGTTGAACCAAGTGGGCCACTTGGATCAGGCAGCGGTCGCCCTCGGGGTGGCCCAGGCTGTCGTTGAAGCGCTTGAAGTGGTCGATGTCGAGCATCAACAGCGAAATGGGGGTGGCTGTGCGGCGGGCACGGTCCCATTCGCGCTCCAGCACCTGTTCGAACACCCGGCGGTTGGCCAGGCCGGTCAAGGGGGCGGAGTTGGCGCTGTGGCGCAGGGCATCGGTGGCGAGCTTGAGCTGCAGGTGGGCCTTGACCCGGGCCTGCACCAGCGGCGGCTTGGGCGGTTTGCCAATGAAATCGACAGCGCCTGCCTCCAGGCTGGCCAGCTCGTGCTCGTCGTCGTTGTGACCGGTGATGAAGATGATGGGAATGTCGCGCGTGTCGGGCGACTGTTTGAGCTGGCGGCAGACCTCATAGCCGCTGAGGCCGGGCATTTCAGCGTCCAGCAAGATGATGTCGGGTGGATTCTCGGCGATCAACTTGAAGGCATGCGGGCCGCCAAGCGCAAAACGAACCTGCCCCAGGCCTTCGAGCATGCGCCCCAGCGATTGCACGATCACCGGGTCATCGTCGACGATCAGGATCGTGCCTTGCCGCAATGTGTCGATCACCATCCGGGGCTCTCCGCTTGGCGTGATGTGTTGTACTGCCGGACTTCGATGCGTCCTGCACCCCGAACTGGCCTGTGCAGGTCTCCCTAGGCGCGACAATACGGTTTATGCAAGACGCTGCTCTGGACCGATTTCGCGCGCACCTGACGGATGCGCTGTCTCAGCACACCCTGATCAAAGTGGTTCTGGCCAACTATGCCGGCAACGAGCCGCAGTTGCAACGGGTGATCGTGCGCCCAATCGTGCTGAAAGAGCAACATTGCCTGTCTTTTGTCTACCGCTACCAGACGAAAGACGTCACCCGCAACCTGCCACAGGCGGAAGGCTTGCAGGTGCTGATGGACCTGAGCGGCATGCAAGGATTTCGCAATGCGCACGTTCACACCCCTGGGCAGGAAATGCAGCTAGCCTGGAGCAAAAAGGGCAAGGCCACCGTGCGCGTGGGGCGAAGCGACAGCGCCGAGGCGCCGGCTGCGGCCACCGCGCAGTCGCACAACCGTGACAAGCAGCGCCTCCTCGAACTGTCTCGCCCCTTCCTGCATGAACTGGGCGTGACCGACGCGCAAGGCCATCTCATTCCAGCCATGGCGCGCAAATGGAAGCAAATCAACAAGTTCATCGAAGTGCTGGCGGCAGCCTTGGAGCGTTCGCCTTTGGCGCAACAAGAGCGCATCCATGTGGTCGACTTTGGGTCGGGTAAGGGATATCTGACCTTTGCAGTTCATGATTGGCTACAACACACCTTGCATCGCGAGGTGCGGGTCACGGGTGTGGAGTTGCGCCACGAACTTGTCCAGCTGTGTCAGGGTGTGATTCAGCGATTGGGCTTGCGGGGCATGGACTATGAGCAAGGCGATGTACGCGATTACCATCCGGCCGCGCTGAACGTGATGATCGCCCTGCATGCCTGCGACATTGCCACCGACTACGCCATCCACCTGGGCATACGCGCCGGGGCTGAAATCATCATGTGCTCGCCTTGTTGCCATAAGCAAGTGCGACCGCAATTGCTGAGCCCACATCCCTTGCGCCCCATCTTGCAGCACGGCATTCACCTGGGCCAGGAAGCCGAAATGCTGACCGATGGCCTGCGTGCCCTGCTGCTGGACGCGGCCGGGTACGACACCCAGGTCTTCGAGTTCATTTCGCTGGAACACACCAACAAGAACAAGATGATCCTGGCGGTCAAGCGATCCAAGCCTCGTGCCAACGACGAGGTGGTCCAGCAGATTCGCGACATCAAGGCCTTCTACGGCATTCGCGAGCAAGCACTGGAAAGCCTGCTGCGCGCCGATGGCCTGTTGCCCGCCGAGTGACGCGGAGGTCTGGTCATGCCTGTGTTGCGCACCCTCACCCGATCCGAACCTGCCGCTGCCGCAGGGCCTGCGCCTGAACTGGCTGTTGCGCCCGCAGGCGTGCCCGCCGACCCGCAAAAATACCCCGTGCGCGTGGGCCCCAGCCGCATCGATGGCCAGGGCGCTTTTGCGGACGCGGCCATCCCCGCGCGCGCCAAAGTGGGCGAGATCCGAGGTGAGTTCGTGTCCATGGCCGAAGCACGCGCCCGTGCCAAAGCGGCAGAGCGGCAAACTGGCCGCATCTTCATGATTGCCATCTCCGACAAGCGTGCGGTGGATGCGAGCGCCTCTACCGATCCCTTGCGCTATGCCAATCATTCCTGCGCGCCCAACCTGGTGTTGAAGGTGCAGCAAGGCCGCGTGGCGTTTTACGCCATCCATGACATTGCGGCCGGCGAAGAGCTCACGGCCCGCTACGGCGAAACCCACCATGCCGGGCGCCTGGTGTGTCGCTGCGGTGCCCCTCATTGCCGTGGGCGACTCTGAACGTCAAGGGACAACCCTGGTCTCTGTGTTAAGCGTGCCCCCCGTATGGGGGGTGTGTCCCTCTGAACCTGGATTCAGTTTGGGGCGCCCTCTGGCGAAAACCCTTTGTCTAATCACGCCAATCGCCTTCGATACTCATTGAGTAACAAGGAAGTAGATGGTTACCGACACTCGACAGACAGTCCGATCCGCACTGTCGGAGATCGAAGATTCAGACTTGCAATTGCGGATTCGTCAGGCGCGCACCGGCATGCTTTTGGGGCACATTGCCTCCATCAGCGTGTTTTCGTGTGTGTTTGCCACCGCGATGTGCTGGCTGATTTATCCGCTGGTCGATCCGACGGTGTTGTGGCCCTGGTTGGCCGCCAAATGGTTGATTCTGATCCCCCGGGTCTGGCAGGCGCATGCTTATGTCCGATCGGCGCATCAGGAGCAGCGCCATTGGCATCGCTGGTTCATGGTGCTGCTGGCGCTCGATGCCTTCATCTGGGGCGGCGTGGGCTGGTGGCTGACCCCTCATGCACAGCTCGATCTGGCTGCTGTGACCCTTGCCTGTGTGGTGGCCGTTGCGGCAGCCGGTAGTTTCATGCTGCACATGGATGCGCGTGCAGCGGCATGCCTGCAGGTGGCCGTTCTGGGCCCCAATATCGTTTACTGCTTTGCGCGTCACGATCAGTTTGGCTTGTTTGGGGCGCTCTGTTTGTTGGGCGTGGCGGTGGTCTTGCAGATGGAGACCTGGCGAGCCCAACGTCGCATGAACGAGTTGCTGCGCCTGCGCTTTGCCCTGGAAACCGTGGCTCGGCAGCGCGAAGAGGCCCGCGATGTGGCCGAACGCCTCAGCGAAGCCAAGAGCCGCTTTCTGGCCACCGTGAGCCACGAAATGCGCACCCCCCTCAGCGGCATGCTGGGCCTCACACGCATGTTGCGAGAAGAGGAAAGCCGTCCCCCCGTGCGACGCCGGCTGGAGTTGGTGGAGCGCTCGGGCGAGCACCTGCTCACCGTGCTGACCGACGTGCTCGATTTTTCCCGCATTGCCGCAGGGCACCTGCAAGTGGAAAGTCGCCCGTTTGATTTGGGCTTGTTGCTCGACGAGGTGTTGGCCTTGTCGGGGGTCTCGGCGCGCGACAAGGGTCTGACCTTGGTGGTGCGTTCGGCTTTGCCCCCCAGTTACCCCGTGGCCGGCGACCCCATGCGCATTCGCCAGGTGCTGCACAACCTGATTGGCAACGCCATCAAGTTCACCGAAGAAGGACAGGTGACGGTGGTGGCCTCCTGCCTGGACGATGGCCGCACCGTGGAGCTGGTGGTGGAAGACACGGGCGTGGGCATTCCTGAATGCCAGCTGGAGCACATCTTCGAGGCTTTCCACCAAGTCGAGGGCGGGAAACGTCGCCACGAGGGCACCGGCTTGGGGCTGACCATTTCCCGGCAGTTGTGCCAAGCCATGGGCGGTGATTTGCGATGCAGCAGCCAGGTGGGGCAAGGTTCGCGCTTTGTCTGCACATTGGATCTGCCTGCGGCGACCTTGCCTGAGGCTGCGGCGGTGGAGCCGGGGACGTCAATGGCGCAAAAGACCCATGAGGCCCGTGAGGCCCACCCTGACCCTGCCTGGTCGGCTTGCCGCGTCCTGCTGGTGGAAGACAACCCCATCAACGCCTTGGTGGCCGAGGCCAGCCTGCGGCAAATGGGGTTGGAGGTGCGGGTGGTGGACGACGGCGCCAAGGCGGTGGACTGGCTGGCAGGCCAGCAAGCCGATCTGGTGCTGATGGACTGCGTCATGCCGCAGATGGACGGTTATGAAGCCACCCGTCAGATCCGCCAACGTGAACGCGAACGCAAGTGGCCGCGTGTGCCCATCGTGGCCCTGACCGCCACCGTGGATGAGCAGGAAAAGCAAGCCTGCCTGGAGGCGGGCATGGATGGCCACTTGGGCAAGCCGTTTTCGCGCGACGACCTGGCCACGGTGCTGGCGCACCATCTGGGGCTGCCTGTGTACCCAGCGCCTCAACGGGCGGGTCTTTCTGTGGGCGGCGGCGGGGTGTGACGTTCGCCTAAACCGAATTGACCATGAAAAAAGCCCGCTGCAAGAGCGGGCTTTTTCGTTCCTGACCGAAGTCAGCTCGGGGATCAGCCCAGAGCGGCCAGTTCGGCTTGAACCTTTTGCAGCAGGTCTTCGGTGATCAGGCCACCGGAGAACTTGGCCACCATCGACAGAGCAAAGCCCTTGCCCATGCCGATTTGGGGGTGGGTGGAAATGCCGGGCATGTGCTTTTCCAGGATGGCCTTGGTGGTTTCGTTGTCCAGCAGGTCGCCCAGTTTGGATTCGATCGAGAAGCTCATTGCAATGTCTCTCAGGAAAAATGAATGGTGAAGACTTGCAAGCATACCTGTATCGAACGACTGTTCATATCCACCTCAAGGGTTTTCCTCCATCCCGGATCGCGGGGGCCTGTGGTTTCGCACTTGCCGTGCGAGTGGGGCAGCGTGATCAAGGTGTCGCACATTCGCGCCACACCGTGCTGCGCTAGCACAATTTTGGGCGCGTTTTGAGGCGCGAATGGCGTCATTTTTGTGCTATTCAAAGCCACTTATCCCCACAAAGTGGCGTGCGAGAGCTGTCCCGAAGTTGTGCATGGCTGTTGCCGCGCAGAGCACGAAGCTGTGTGCTAAGTTGTTGATTCTTATAAGAACTTTGCATTTGCACCACTTTGCGGCAATCCAGGGGAAACCCTGTCCTGACAAGCAGTTAGCGGGGGTGTGCATAGGTTTCCCACAAAGTTATCCACAGGAAGCGTGGATAAATCGCGGTTCACGGTAAATCAAGCACTTAGCGACGCCTTCTGCAGTGCCACTTTCCATGTTTTCAGCAAGCCTCAGTCATGAAATGACCGGAATCCCGATATTTGACGTCATTTGTCATAAGTGGGGGTGATGGGCCTCAGAAAGTGTGACTTTCGTCACGACTGGATGACAAGTCTTGTAAGGCATTGAGCAACTCGGGAAAACCCTTGATTTTGGCGAGCGCTCATTCACTTATCCCCACAAAAAGGCGAGCGAGCGCACGAAAACAGGGCAGAGTGGGCTGCGCGGTCAAATGTCCGCTACCATGAGCTAAGTTGTTGATTCATATAGAAACACAGCGTGTGCCACACTTTGAGGCAATCTAGAGCAAATCACGGTCTGACAAGCATTTAGCGCGCATGTGCAAAGCTTTCCCACAAAGTTATCCACAGCCTCCGTGGATAAGGGTTGGGCCTAATAAAATCAACGACTTGCCGTTCGCTTTTCAATTCTTGTAGGAAGTTCGGAGACAAGACAGTGACCCCCTCCCTTTCGGATCATCCGACGCCGGTGGCTGCGTGCCGGGTCGGGGTCGTCGTGGAAGCGCCTCAGCACAGTGGTTTGCTGGGGCCGCTGGACTATCTCTGCCCGGAGCCCCTGGAGCCGGGCACGGTGGTGCGGGTGCCGCTGGGCCGCCGTGTGGTCACGGGCGTGGTCTGGGACGAGGGTGACACTTCCAGCGATGCGCTGGACGACTCTCAGCTCAAGCCGGTGGCCGAGGTGCTTCACGGCTTGCCGCCGCTGTCGGCCGCCTGGCGCCAGCTGATTCAGTTTGCCGCAGGCTATTACCAGCGCAGCTTGGGCGAAATGACCTTGATGGTGCTGCCGCCTGAACTGCGTCAGCTGGACGAAACCCAGTGGGGCCGACGCCTGAAGCGTCTGGACAAGGCCGTGGCGAAGGGCCCCGAGGGCGAAAGCGGTGAGGCCCAGGCCCTGCCCGATCTGACCGAACAACAGGCGCAGGCTTTGGAGGCCTTGGCGGGCCCCTCCGACAAGCCCTTCCTGCTTTGGGGCAGCACGGGCAGCGGCAAGACCGAGGTGTATTTGCGCCAGGCGCAGCGAGCCTTGGACGACGGCCAGCAGGTGCTGATGATGGTGCCCGAAATCAACCTCACACCCCAGTTGGAAGAGCGGGTGGCGGCGCGCTTTGCCGGCCGCCACATCGTGTCGCTGCACAGTGGATTGACCCCGGCTCAGCGTTTGCGCAATTGGTTGATGGCGCACACCGGCCATGCCGATCTGGTCTTGGGTACGCGCCTGTCGGTGTTCGCGTCCATGCCCCGGCTGGGCTTGATCGTGGTCGACGAAGAGCACGACCCCAGCTACAAGCAGCAAGACGGCGCGCGTTACTCCGCCCGCGATCTGGCCGTGTACCGTGCCCGGCTGGAAAAGGTGCCGGTGGTGCTCGGTTCGGCCACGCCCAGCCTGGAATCCTGGCACAACGCCTTGCCTGCCAGCGAAGGCGGGGCTGGGCGCTATGTGCGGCTGGCCATGCCCGCCCGGGTGGGCGACGGCATCATGCCCACGGTGCGCGTGCTTGATTTGACCCGGGTACCCAAGCCTCTGCCCGGTCGCAGCGCCCCACCCTTGGCTGATGAGTTGCTCCAAGCCATTGCGCAGCGCATTGAGCGGGGCGAACAAAGCCTGGTCTTGCTCAACCGACGGGGTTACGCGCCTGTGCTGCATTGCAGCGATTGCGGTTGGAAAAGCGGCTGCCCACATTGCAGTGCCTGGCGGGTGTTCCACAAGGTGGATCGCACCCTGCGGTGCCACCATTGCGGCTTCACCGAACGGGTGCCGCATGCCTGCCCTGACTGCGGCAACCAGGACATTGCCCCTGTGGGGCGCGGCACCGAGCGCCTGGAAGAGCAACTGGCCGAGGTTTTGCCACAGGCCCGCATGGGGCGCATCGATGCGGACGTGACCAAGCACAAAGGCGCGCTGGAGGCGCAACTGGCCAGCGTGCACGCCGGCGAGGTGGATGTGCTGGTGGGCACGCAGATGGTGGCCAAGGGGCACGATTTCCGTCGCATCACCCTGGTCGCGGCGGTGAACCCCGATTCGGCCTTGTTTGCCAGCGACTTCCGCGCGGCCGAGCGCCAGTTTGCGCTGCTGATGCAGGCAGCGGGCCGGGCGGGCCGAGACGCGCAAGTGGCGGGCCACAGTGAGATGTGGATCCAGACCTGGCACCCCACCCACCCGCTGTATGCAGCCTTGCGTCGCTATGACTATGCAGCGTTTGCCGCGCAGCAGTTGCGCGAGCGTGAAATGGCCAGCCTGCCGCCATACGCCAGCCTGGCCATGCTGCGCGCCGAGGGCAAGACGCAAGAGGCGGCGCAGCACTTTCTGAACCGTGCGGCGGAGTTGGCGCAAGACCTGGCGGGCGAGGCCATCGTGCTGTATCCGCCGGTGCCCACGCCGATTCAGCGTGTGGCCAATGTGGAGCGGGCGCAGATGATGATTGAGTCAGGCAACCGCCTGGCGCTGCAGCGCTTCTTGCAATCGGCCCAAAGCCTGTGGCTGGACGAGGCGCAAAAAAACCGCCGCAGCGGACTGATCCGCTGGGCGGTTGATGTGGACCCGCTGGCGATTTAACCCAGCATGGCCTCCATGCCTTCGCACAGTTCGGTCAGTGGAGGCAGTTCTTTCAGCAGCACGTCGGGTGCCAGTCCCAGCTTGGCGCACACGGCGGTGGGCAGGGTGCCAGCCAGATCCTCTGGGGTGGCTTTGTTGTGCTCGCCACGGGCGCGCCATGCGGCCAGGTGAATCACCGCTGCCACCTTGTCAAACGAATCGGCTTCCAGCGGGGCTGGGAAGTGCTTGATCGCGTCCACGAAGGGTTGGGGGAAGCGCCATTGGCGGGCCAGTTCGGCACCGACCGCAGCGAAGTTGTAGCCGAAGGAGGCGGTTTCCATGTCGAGACGGCGGGCGTCCATGGGGTTGGCCTGCTTGTCCAGGTGCAGCATGGGTTCGGGCATGCCAGCGTGCATCACCAGTTGGCCAATGCAATGCATCAGGCCCACGGTGAAGGCTTGGTCGCCGTTGATGCCCACTTTCTTGGCCAGCCAGCCCGCCACCGCAGCGGTGTGCAGGCCATAGCGCCAGAACTGGGTCAGGTCCAGCCCGGGCATGGATTTGTAGCCGCCAGTCAGGCCGGAACTGATCACCAGGGTGCGCACAGTCACGAAGCCCAGCATGGTCATGGCATCGTTGACGGTGCCCACCGTGCGCGAGACGTGGTAGTACGCCGAGTTGGCCAGTCGCAGCAAGCGAGCAGACAGCACCGGATCGGCGGCGATCTTTTTGGCGATCTCGTCGATGGAAATGTCTTCGCTGTTGAAGCTGTCAATCAGCTCATGGACGATTTTGGGGACGGCCGGAAGGGCCTGGGGTTGTTTGAACAGGGCTTCGAGCTGCATGTTTGCCAGCCTCCATCTCGA
>CAYVOP010000034.1:0-25315 GCA_964453105.1 uncultured Aquabacterium sp.
CCGCCTGCTGATTGATGCGGTAGTCAGGATCGGATTGGAGTTTTGCCCGCTGCCATTCGCGCTTGCGAGCACGCTGGCATTCAGGGGCTGAGCAGAAGGCTTGGTCGGGAACCTGTGGGCGGGGTTCGAAGGGGTGGCCGCAGTGCGCGCAGTACTTGGTTGTCATCGGTGGGCTCCATACAAAATTCGTATGGAAACCCTCGAGCAGATTGGATTTCTCTGCTCACCAGCGTGGTTTGCTCAATCTCTGTACAGCCCGCCCTGAAAGGAGCGTGATCAGTGTCAGTAGCTCCTGAACGAAGGACTGCGCAGGTTTGTGGACAAGGTCACGCGAAGCGCAGGAGGGCTGCGATCACGCCCAAGAAAATGACGCCTTCCACCTGAGGGCTCCGGGGTTTTTCGCCCAGCAGCCACGTGGCGTAGGTTTCGCAATTGCGGTCCAGTAGCCGGTAGGGGCCCCGGTGTTGCAGCGATAGGGAGAGCCGCTGCATGATTTGCGCCCGCTGCTCGGGTGCTGCGCGTCGGACTTCCTTGATAGGGCGGCCTTGTGCGAACTCCGTGAAGCTCACAATTTGTTCGCCTTCAGGGGTCAGGTGCGCGACGTTGCCGTCGGGCAGTTGAACGCCCCAGTGTTCTCCCAGGCCAGTCAGCTTGGGGCGAGAAATGATTCGGATGGGTTGAGTGTTGAAGAACAAGAGAACCTCCTGGTGTTGCTGTCGTCAGTGCCACAGCTGATCGCTGCGTCACCCGACTTCGGCGCTGAGCAGAAATCGGGTGACAACAACGATTACTTGCCTTTTGCCTTGCTGGAACTGGCCTTTTGGGTCAGTGCCGATGCCGCCACGGATTTGACGGATGCAGGTGTGCGTGGGTTGCTCAACAGCTTGGCAGCGGTCGATGCCACGCGGGCGGAGGTGTGTTCGTTCGTCGGTTTCTTGGAGGACATAGGATTTTCCTTATCAGTTCGCGGAAAGAGGGAAGACGGGAGTCAGGTCCTGCTGAGTCCCGTCAGGGATGGATCAGGCAAACAATTGCATCTGACCCGGATGAGATCGCCAGTGCTGGCACACAGCCTCCCGGCGTCCGAACCGGAACCGGGTGTATGCGCGCACAAAGACGCTCTTCCATCGGTGGTAGGCCATGGCCAACTCCTCATGAAAGTTGAGGGGGTTTGGGCTTGCCAGCACACCGCGAACTGGTAAAATCCGCTGTCCGTTCAAGACATGATGTGCATGGGTGGTTTGGTAGCCCCCTATTCACCTCACCAAAGGCTCTGAAGTGTTGGTAGCACTTCGGGGCCTTTTTCTTTGGTGTTGACGACTGGGTACAAACCCAGCTGCCAACACCGTGACTTCTATCAGCACGGCCACTGGCTCGTTCGGGAGTTCGATTCCGTACTGGTGAGTAGATTCTATGATAATCCCGAAAAAGGATCAATGCAAATGGTTGTTTCCCTTTTTGGGATTTTTGTTCATTGACTCAGGATCTGGCTGACCTGCCCCGTCTTGCCGATGAGATGCGAAAGCAAGCGGAAGTTCTTCTCTTCATGGCGCAAGCGTCCCGCCACGATGGAGGGATGCACGCTGATCTCATCTGCGAAAGAGATCGCATCCTCAGAGAGTAGTGTTTGACGCACTTTGGCGGTGCGCCAACTCTTTTCAGGGATCAACGCCTCCTGGGCCATAGCATCAGCTTCCGCTTCAACCTCTTGGGGGTTGCTGCGATCCAGGTCGTCGATGAAAACGGGAGACTCTGGGGTCAGGTGTTTGGCAACGTGCGCCAACTCATGGAGCAGAGCAAACCAGAAGTTGTCGAAGCGGTCATGTCGCAACGTCAAAGCAACAATTGGTCGATCGTTGTCTAGCATCGCAGCGCCGTCGAGAAAAGTACGTTTGAAGTGCTTTTCGATGACAAGCGTGATGCCGTGACGGGCGAGGTACTCCCGGGCGAGCTTTGGGCCTTCATCAAATGTCGAGAGCTTGGCAAGCTCACGCAGCCAGGTTGGCGTGATGGTTCCGTGCTTGTACTCTTTGGCAATGTTTAATGTTCGTGCTTGCCGCAGGACACACATGCGCCAAGCCAACAGAGCCATCTCATCGGCTTGTCGATCCCCGCGTTGATGCATGGGGGCGCGCAGGAACGCGGGGCTGACTTGCTTGGGTAGCAGGTCTTGCATGAATTTTCGAACCAAATCTTCGGCGTACTCTTTGAGGCGCTGCGCGTTACCTTCGAAATCCCCAAAGCACCCCCGCTCCAGCATCTCTTTGAGTGGGAAGCGGGTGAAGTCCATCTCTGGCTCCTGGTCGACGACTGTGCTGTCTGTTTCGACGTCTTCGATCAGGATGTCAGCGGGGATGCCCAAACCTTGGTTGAGTCGGCGAATCATTGGCAGGGACAGTGGACGCTTGCGCGACAGTACCTCCGAGACCTTTGAGATCGACCCGATGTAGGGGATCAGATCCTTGCGGGAGAGTTTCATCTGATCCATCCGGAAAAGAATCGACTCAATCGGATCAGCCTTGACCGGGGGAACGGTTTGTCGTTCGAAGTCCTGTATGACCAGAGCCAGCAGCTCCAGCTCGTTTTCTTCCTTGGAGTTGGCCTTGGGGTCAAGCGACATCAGAGCAGACAGGCGAGCCATTGCTGCTTCGTAGTCTTCCGCACTCTTGATGATCTTTACATTCATCGCCATCTCCACCAGTCGTTTACTTGCCTTACACACATCTGCCTAGAACTTTTTCTTGTCGTACTCGGCATGCGTCCCCACCCACTCGACCACTACCAGCCCGTTCTGATATCGGACCTTGACCACAAGCCGATATGAATTGCCCTTGATGTCGAAAATGACTCTGTTGTCGGCCAAGAAATCCGCGCTCCTGTATCTGCGCTTGATGTCATGTGACGTTTTCCAGTTCTCACGCTCGACATCTGCCTGCCACGCATCCAGTGGCCCACGCGAGGCTGCATGATCTTTTTTGAACGCCTCGAGTATGGGCAAACCCAGAATTCGCATGTAGGGACGATGTGTTCATGTTCAGACCTGCATTGTATTTCCCAAAAAGGGAAATGTCAATGTGACCGACGAGAAAGAGAGGGAAGTCTGTCCACGCCATCGAACCAGAACTCGGTTGCGCACGCCTCTTCCGGAGGGGCATCCGCGAGGCGGGTTGCCGATGATGGTGGGCCGATCCGGGCTTCAAGATGGAGGGGAATGCGCGGGGAAGCGCGAACACCACCCGGGCTTCCGTATTCGTATATAATCATGCCTACGGTGTCCTCGCCGGTGAGGCAGGAAGGTTCTCTCTAGTAGGGGACTACACCACCAAACATAAAACGCCGATCCTCGTGATCGGCGTTTTGCTTTCTGCGCTGCACCCATGCATCCGCATCAGGCAGCTACGGTACAGTCACAGATTGCTCGCGCCTTGCCGCCCATCTGCCCCATGAGCCTGATCCCTCCTGCCTTGCCGCCCATCTCGATCTTGATGTATCACCAGATCGGGGTCTACCCACGGCCAGATACGCATCGCGCCCTGTTCTGCCACATCGACCGCTTCCGTAGCCAACTGCGCTATCTGAAGTTCGCGGGTTTCGATGTGCTGACTCTAGAGCAAGCCCGCCAAAGCCTCTTTGAAGGTCGCCCCCTGGCACGCAAAGCCGCCGTCATTACGGTCGACGATGGCTTCGACGACTTTAGAACGCACGCCTGGCCGGCGCTGCAGGAATTCGGCTTCCCTGCAACGGTGTTCCTCGTCAACTCGCTCATTGGCAAAGGCGCAGCCTGGCTGGAATCCGAACGAACCGACATTCCTGCCTTGATGAATGCCGATGCCATTCGGCAGCTTCACCGCGAAGGGGCCCACTTTGGCTCACATGCCATGAGCCACCCCCGCTTGAGCAAGCTCCCCACCTCGGCCATGCGAACGGAAATCTTCGACAGCAAGGCGGCCCTGGAAGACCTGCTGGGCACCGAAGTCGCAGACTTCTGCTACCCCTACGGCGACTACAACGACACGGCTCGTCACCTGGTGGAAGAAGCTGGTTATCGAACAGGGTTGACCTGCGTGAGAGGCTCAGCCAACACCGCCACCACCCCATTCGAGCTACCCCGCAAGGCCATTTCCTATGGCGACAACCTGATCGGCTTCGCCTGGAAAATGCACCTGAAAAACAAGCGAAAAGGCGGCTGAATTCATGCGGATCATTCACGTTCTGCACAGCCATGGCTACGGGGGCGCTGAAAACCACGCCCTGGTCTTGATGAAGGGGCAACGCGCCGCTGGCCACGAGGTTCTGTATGCTGGCCCCACCGACTCCTGGCTGGGCCGTGCCTGCATGGAGCAAGGCATTCCCACGCGCCACTTGCGCATGTCGGGCCTCTTTGACCTGCCCTCGCACTACGCCCTGCGCCAAACCGCCCGCCAATGGCAGGCCGACATCGTGCATGGCCATCTGGTACGCGGCGCCCAATACGCCGGACTGGCTGCACACAAACATCAGCGCCCTGTGGCCGTGTGTACCGCGCACGCCACCACCGCGTACAAGCACATGGACCGCTGCGCCCACGTGATCGCTGTGTCCAAAGCCGTGCAGAAAAATTTGCTGGCACACGGCCATCGAGAGTCCCGCACCAGCGTCATCTACAACGGCATGCCGGAAGGCTCCCACGGTGCTCGCCACGAGTTGCGCCAGGAACTGGCCATCCCCGACGATCAGTTTGCCGTCGTCAATGTCGGGCGATTCATTCGCGACAAAGGCCAAGACTTGCTGGCTCAGGCCATGACACAGGTGTCAGACCCACGCGTTCACCTTTATCTGATTGGTGACCCCGCCACCGACTTCGGCAAGCAGGTTCAATCACTGGCTGGGCAACACGCACGCATTCATTTCCTGGGCTACCGAGGCGATGTGCAACGCATCCTGCCCGCGTTCGACGCCTACGCCCTGTCTTCCCGACGTGAGGCCTTGGGTCTGTCTGTCATCGAAGCCTTTGCCGCGCAGTTGCCCGTTCTCGCCACATCGGTGGGGGGCGTGCCCGAAATCGTGATCCACGACGAAACCGGCTGGTTGGTCGAACCAGAAAGCCCCGAAGCACTCGCTCGTGGCATTGAAGCGCTGGCACGATCGCCAGAGGAATGCCGCCTGCTCGCACACGCCGGGCGCCATCTTTACGAAACCCAACTGACTGATCGCAGCATGGTGGAGCAGACACTGGCTGTGTACCAACGCTGCCTGGATCAGACCCGACACACATGAGTCCATCCCCTCACCCTGAACCACGCCGCATCTTGATCGTGCGCCTGTCGGCGCTGGGTGACATCGTCATGTCCTCCGGCTTGATTCCGGCCCTGCATCAGCGTTTTCCGCAGGCCGAGCTGTACTGGTTGACCGAGGCTGGCTGCGCACCTTTGCTCAAGCACAACCCGAAGCTCAAAGACGTCCTGATCTGGCCCCGCGCGCAATGGGAGCAATTGCTCAAAGCCAAGCAATATGGCGCCCTGTGGCGGGAAATTCGGGCCTTTCGCAAGATGCTGCGTAGCATGCGCTTCGATCTGGTGCTGGATGGACAAGGCCTGCTCAAAAGCGGCCTGTGCGCCTGGTTCACAGGTGCGCCTCGCCGCGTGAGCATCATCGCGAGAGAAGGCAGCCATCTGCTGGTTCATGAGCGAGTGGTACCACCCGCCGGCGCTGACACCCGCATCGGCTCCGAATACCGATACCTGGCCACTTACCTGGGCGCCCCCGAATCTGACTTCCAGTTGGACTTGGCCGTTGGCGCTGCGCCGTTGGCCAAGGCTCAAGCCGCGCTGAACGCCGCGCTGGCTGGCCAACCCAGCCGCCCCTTGGTCGTGCTGTGCCCCTTCACCACGCGCCCGCAAAAGCACTGGGTCGGAAGCAATTGGTCTGACCTGGCTCGCCGCCTGCTCGAACGCGGACTGCAGCCCATTGTTTTAGGCGGCCCAGCCGACAAAGAAGCTGCCGCCCGCATTGCCGCTGGCTGCCAAGGCCTGGTCAACCTGACCGGGCTGCTCAAACTCGATGAAAGTGTGGCGTTGATCTCGCTGTGCCAGCAACTGATTGGGGTCGACACCGGGCTGACCCACATGGGCACGGCTCTGCGTCTGCCCACGGTGGCGCTGTTTGGCTCCACACGCCCCTATCTGAGCTCTGGCACGCCAACCACTCACGTCATGTACGACGCCCTGCCTTGCTCACCTTGCCGTCGCCGCCCCACTTGCGAGGGCCGCTTTGATTGCATGAAGCAACTCACCGTCGAACGCGTGCTGGCTCAGGCTCAGTCGCTTTACAACCCAGCAAGCAACCCAACAGGTCTCGCGCCATGAAAGTTCTTCACATCGAAGCCGGCATGCATCTGTATGGGGGCGCTCTCCAGGTGGTGTTCCTGCTGCGAGGGCTCAAGCAACTGGGCGTGCAAAGCGTGCTGGCCTGTCCTGACGGCAGCGCCATTGCGCAGGAAGCCGCCGCTCACGCCGACGTGCGCACCATGCCCATGAAGGGTGACCTGGACGTGGGCTTGTTGGGCCGGCTACGCAAGCTGATTCGAGACGTGCAGCCCGACGTGGTGCACCTGCACAGCCGACGCGGCAGTGACATCTGGGGCGCATTGGCGGGTCGCCTGGAGGGCGTGCCCGTGGTGCTGAGTCGCCGTGTTGACAACCCCGAAGCCCGCTGGGTCGTGAAGCTGAAATACAAGCTGTACGACAAGGTGGTCACCATCTCCGATGGCATTCGGCAAGTGCTGCTGGCGGAAGGCGTGCCCGCCAACAAGATCCACTGCGTGCTCAGTGCCGTCGATACTCAGCAGTACCGCCCCGATCGGGCCCATTTGAACTGGTTCCGCGACACCTTCCACATTGCCCCCAATGAGAAGGTCATCGGCATGGTGGCGCAGTTCATTGCCCGCAAAGGCCACCAGACCCTGCTGGAAGCCCTGCCTGCCGTGCTGGCGAAACACCCGCACACCAAAGTCATCCTATTTGGCCAAGGACCTATTCGCGACGACATCCAAGCACAAGTGAATGCATCCCCCCTGCTGCGCGAGCACGTGCAATTGCCCGGCTTCCGCCGCGATCTGGCGCAAATCCTGCCGTGCCTGGATGTACTGGCCCATCCTGCCTATATGGAAGGTTTGGGCGTGTCTTTGCTGCAGGCAGCGGCCTGCGGCGTGCCACTGGTCGGGGGGCGCGCAGGCGGCATTCCAGAAATTGTTCAGCCCGGCTTGAATGGCGAACTGATGGAGCCAGGAGACGTGGCCGCGTTGACGCGCCACCTGAACACCTTGCTGGCCTCAGCCGATCTGCGCGAGCAATATGGGCAAGCCGGTCGAGAATGGGTTGAGTCCCACTTCTCGATCACGGCCATGGTGCGGGGCAATCTGGACGTGTATCAGTTGCTGAGCAAATCGTCCACGCAGGCACGCAAATCGGTGTAAGCCGCGTCGGCGCCGACCTGCTCACTGGTCGTGGACTCATCGTTGTCCGACTGAACGATGTAAGCACGGCCCACACCAGCTGCCCGCGCAGCTTCAATATCAGAAGGCTTATCACCCACCAGAATCGAATCTGCAAGCGACAGGCCCAATTCCCGCGCGCCGCGCAAAATCATGCCAGGCTCAGGTTTGCGGCAATCGCATTCCACCGCCAGCTCGGGCACCTTGCCTTTGGGGTGATGAGGGCAGTGGTACACCGCATCCACTTCAGCCCCTGCAGCAGCCAGCGCTTTGCGCATGTGAGCCGTCAAAGTTTGGTACTGCTCTTCGGTGTACATGCCTCGTGCCAGGCCCGACTGGTTGGTCACCACCACCAAGGCATAACCGGCCTGTTTGAGTCGACGCATGGCATCCACTGCGCCGGGCACAAATTCAAACTCTTCCCATTTGTGCACGTAAGCGCGATCCAGATTGATCACACCATCGCGGTCCAAAAAGGCCGCCTTGCGCAGCGCCGGAGCGCCAGCAGTGGCAGGCACCGCATCACCGCCGCCTGCCCGAATGCGTTTCACCAAAGAGGTTGTCGAGAATCCATCTACAAAGGGAATGGCAACCGATTGCCCTCCCCAACTGCGCACAACACGGGTCTCTTCGAGCGTTTCCATGTCGTAGTCGCCGCCTTTGACGTAAATATCCGGGCGAGCTTCCCGGATCAACTCCACCGGAGTCTTTTCATCAAAGAAAGTCACCAAGGACACCGCAGCCAGGCCAGCCAACACCACCGCGCGGTCCTCGTCCTTGTTCAAGGGGCGATCGGGCCCCTTGCCCAACATGCGCGCCGACGCATCTGAATTCACCGCCACGACCAATGAACCACCCAAGGCGCGCGCTTCATGCAGGTAGTTCACATGGCCTCGATGCAGCACGTCGAACACGCCATTGGTGAACACGATGGGGCGAGGCAACTCAGCCATGCGCGCAGGCAGATCCGCCCGGGCACACACTTTGTCAAACAAACCGGGCTGGCTCACGCGAACAACTCCTCGTAGGTCAGGGTGGCGGTACCAAACTTGGCCACCACCAAGCCCCCTGCGCGGTTCGCATGCTCCATGGCCTGGGCCAAGGACAAGCCGCAGGCCAACATCAGGGCCAGGGTGGCAATCACCGTGTCTCCCGCGCCGGTCACGTCAGCCACTTCACGGGCCTGAGCCTGCACATTGGAGACTCGGCCTTCCTCGAACAGAGTCATCCCCTCTTCCGATCGGGTCAGCAGCAAGGCCTGCAGGTTCAGCTTCACACGCAGCGCCTCGGCCTTTCGAACCAAATCAGCCTCGTCCTGCCAGGCACCAATCACCTGCATCAACTCGGCACGGTTGGGAGTGATCACCGTGGCACCGGCATAACGGGCGTAGTCGCTGCCCTTCGGGTCGACCAAAACAGGCTTGCCCGCCGCACGCGCCATTTCAATCATGCGCGGAATGTGGGCCAAACCACCTTTGCCGTAGTCAGAGAAAAGCACCACATCGTGCTCGCTCAGGGCCTTCTCATAGGCGCCCAGCATTTGCGCCAGGATTTCGTGGTCGGGCTCGCGCTCAAAGTCCACACGCAGCAATTGCTGGTTTCGGCCAATCACGCGCAGTTTCACAATGGTCTGCATGCGGGGGTCTTGCCCCAGCACCGTGGTCACGCCGTGCTGCTCCAGCAATTGACGCAAGCGCGCGGCGGGCTCGTCTTGGCCCACCATGCTGAGCAAAGTCACCGCACCGCCTACGGTTTTCACGTTCAAGGCCACGTTGGCCGCGCCCCCCACGCGCTCCTGCTCGGAGGCCACGCGCACCACAGGCACAGGCGCCTCAGGGGAAATTCGCTCTACCGCGCCAAACCAGTAGCGATCCAGCATGACATCGCCCACCACCAGCACGCGACACCGTGCCACCGCCTCAGGGGCGGGTTTCAAATTCACTTGCATGCTCAGCCTTTCAAGCCAGACCCATGTGCTCTTCGATGAGGCCACACAGGGTGTGCCCGATGAGGATGTGCGATTCCTGAATGCGTGCGGTGGCCTGGCTGGGCACCACGATGGCCACATCGCACATGGCTCGCAGAGCCCCGCCATCTCGCCCTAGGAAGCCGATCACGCGCGCACCGGCGGCCTTGGCCTCTTCCACCGCCCGGATCACATTGCGAGAATTTCCCGATGTGGAAATGCCGATCAATAGATCGCCTTGGCGAGCCAAGCCTTGCACCTGGCGCGCAAACACTTCGTCAAAGGCGTAATCGTTGCCAATACAGGTCAGCGCAGAGGTATCCGTCGACAAGGCCATGGCCGCCAAAGGCCGACGATCCTTGATGAAACGCCCGGTCAACTCTGCCGCCAAATGCTGGCTGTCAGCAGCCGAGCCGCCATTGCCGCAAAACAGGATCTTCCCACCAGCCTTCAGCGTTTCAGCAGCCAATCGCCCTGCTTCATTCACCTCGCCAGACAGGGTATGCAGCACCTGCAACAAAGCGATCTGTTCGGAGACATTTTTTCGGAATAAGTCGCTCATACCCGAGAAGTTCAAAAATGTGAATCGTCAATTATCTCTCTGATGCCCCGCCTCGCCACGAGACCTCAAGCGTTTACCCCAACACACGCTGTCACACAGCCCCAAAAAAGACACGTCATACCGGACACGCCTCCAGTATCCCTATAGAAGGCAAGGCAAAATACCCGTTTGCTCTCGCGCACCTCATTCGCTCCATGTCTGTCACCCAAGATTCGCGGCCTCGCACGGTTGCCCTGCTGCAATACAGCGGCATTGGCGACCTGGTCTGGCACATCCAGTATTTCAAAGCCATTGCCGAACAAAGCCAGGGCGGCAAAGTGACCGTGGTCGCTCAGCCCTCGACCCTGACTCGCGCATTCATTGGCAAAGAACCCTGGGTCGAAGCCGTGATCGATCACGATCACCGCCCTCGTCGCACCGACAAACGCAAGGGTCAACACGCCGGCCTGAGGGGCATGTGGCGCATGGCCCAGCAACTCAAGCAAGGCAACTTCGATCGCATCGTGCTGTTCTCCGGACGGCCTAGCCGAGGCTTGATTGCCGCGCTCAGCGGCATCCCTGTGCGCATGGGCTTCGGCTACAAGCCACTACAGCGCGTTTTCCTGAATTCAGGGCCCTACATTCCCGCCTACAAAGGCCAGTCGCTCGCTGTTTACCCCGAGGCCAGTGCGTTTGCCGTGGCTCACGGATTCTGCTCTAGCCCCATCGTGCCTCGACTGGATCCACCTGCAGACCAAATTGCCCTGATGCAAGAGCGCCTGGCTCACCTGCCTCGCCCGCTGTTCGCATTGGCCATTGGCACCAGCGAAACCCACAAGCAATGGGGCGTTGAGCGCTTTGCCCAACTGGCCACGCGCCTAATCGAACAAGGTGCAGGGGTCATCTTGCTGGGCGGCCCAGCCGAAGTGCAGATTGCCAAAGACATCGAAGCCTTGATTCCCACCGCCGCCAAGCCCAGCCTGGCCACCGTGACAGACGCCCCCGTGCTGGGAAGCGCCGCAGCCCTGCGCGTGGCCGACATGTGCATTGGCAACGACACCGGCATGGTCAACGTGGCTGCGGCCGTTGGTCGCCCCAGCTTTGTGCTGATCGGTTCACGCCCCACCCTGGATCAGGATCCCCTGATGCACAACGTGCGCGCCGAAAAGCTTTCCGACATCAGTGTCCAGCGCGTTCTGGATCTCATTCGCGGCGCCATGGCTGGCGCTGCCTCAGCCTAATCACAGCATGGAACTCAAAGAAACGTCACGCCGGCTGCTGACATACGCCAAACCTCATTGGCGCATGCTGGCCGCGTCTCTGGCCTTTTTCACGGCCGGCGCGGCAGTTGAACCCATCATCCCAGCCCTCTTCAAAGGTCTCATCGATTCGGGCTTCCAGGAAGGGTTGAAATACCCGATCTGGATCGTCCCCATTGTCATCATTGGACTGTTCCTGGCACGCGGCACCCTGAACTTCTCAGGCACCTATGTGATGACCTCCGCCATCACATCGATCGTGCGAGATTTGCGCCGCGACCTGATGCGCGCCCTGCTGAGAGCCGACGCCAAGCTGTTTACTGAACTGAGCCCCGGCATAGCCGTCACGAAAGTCATCAGTGACCCACAGGGCGCATCGCAAACCCTTGGCAACGCGCTCATCTCGATCATCAAAGACGCGACCACTTTGATGTTCCTGATTGGCTACTTGGTTTACCTGAATTGGCAGCTGACGCTCATCTCTTTTGTGTCGATGCCACTACTGGGCGTGACCCTGAAAGTCGTCCAGCGCCGCCTCAACCGCGTTGGTGAAGCTCAATATCTTTCCCAACAACGGCTGATCAATACCGTCGATGACAACGCGCGCGCCTGGCGCGTGGTGCGCACCTTTGATGCGGCATCCTTTGAACTCAAACGCTTTGACGCCGAAGCCGATGTGCATCGCCGCATGACGATGAAGCAGGTCGCCACAAGCTCTTTGGTCACCCCAGCAAGCCAGGTGGTCGCAGCCATTGGCGTCTCCATCATCATCACCCTGGCACTGTGGCAAGCAAGCAAGGGCTCATCCACCGTGGGTGAGTTCGTGTCGTTCGTAACGGCCTTGCTGATGACGATCTCGCCCATGCGGCATTTGACCGACATCTATCAGCCCATCACGAACTCGTTGATCTCGGCGAATGGGTCTTTTGCATTGATGGACACGCCCCCCGAGCCCGATCACGGCACCCTCGAGATGGACACAAGCCAAGGCGAAATCGAATTCGACCAGGTGTCTGTGCAGTACGAAGGCGCGGCACAACCATCCCTTCAGGACTTCCACCTGCACATTGCCCCCGGCAAAACGATTGCATTTGTTGGCGCCTCAGGTGCTGGCAAAACCACCGTGGTCAACACGCTGCTGCGCTTTGCACCCGTGCATTCAGGCACCATTCGCCTGGATGGCGTCCCCATCAACGACTTGAAGCTAGCCAGCCTGCGCAGGCACTTTGCCGTGGTGTCGCAAGACATCATCCTCTTCGAAGGCACCATCGCTCAAAACGTGGCCTATGCCAGCCCACACGGCATGGATCGCGACAAGATCGAGCAATGCCTGCGCGCCGCCAACTTGTGGAACCACATCAGCACCCTGCCTGAAGGCATGGATGCAGACATCGGCACCAACGGCGCCAAACTGTCTGGGGGACAGCGTCAACGCCTGGCCATTGCTCGCGCGCTCTACCGCGATGCCGCCGTCTGGATTTTTGACGAAGCGACCTCGGCGCTCGACTCAGAGTCCGAAGCCGTCGTCCAACGCTCCATCGAAGACTTGCGTCACGCCAAAACCCTGATTTTGATTGCGCACCGACTCAGCACCATCCGCAACGCCGACGTCATCTGCGTCATGTCGGAAGGCCGCATCGTCGAGCAAGGCACCCATGCAGAGTTGCTGGCCCTGGACGGCATGTACGCCTCCATGGTTCGCATTCAATCTGCCAACTGATCTCCTCAGGCTCACACCATGATCATCATCACAGGCGCCACCGGCTTCATTGGCTCCAACATCGTTGCCGACCTCAATGCGCGCGGCCGCACCGACTTGCTGCTGGTCGACGACCTGGGCACCCAAGGTAAGTGGAAAAACATTGCCAAGCGGCGGTTTCTTGACATCGTTGACTACCGCCATCTCACAGCATTGCTGCCCACACTGACCAAGGCCGATGCGGTCTTTCACATGGGAGCCAATTCGTCCACCACTTCAACCGATGGTGACGAAATCCTTGAGGTCAACCTGCATGCCAGCATGGCTTGGTGGAAATGGTGCACTCAAACCGGGAGCCCATTGATCTATGCATCGTCGGCTGCCACCTACGGCGATGGCAACCAAGGCTTTGACGACGACCAGAGCCAGCCCGCACTCGACCAACTCGCGCCGCTCAACTTGTATGGCTGGTCCAAGCACGCCTTTGACAAATGGGCAGTAGAGCGGGCAGCAGAAGGCAATGCCCCCCCTCAGTGGGCCGGCATGAAGTTTTTCAACGTGTATGGCCCCAACGAATATCACAAGGGTGACATGCGCAGCCTAGTGGCCAAGAACACCGAGTTGATCGCCCGAGGCGAAACCATTCGCCTGTTCAAGTCGCACAAGGAAGGCTACGCCGACGGCGCCCAACTGCGCGACTTCGTGTATGTCAAAGACTGCACGGCCGTCATGCTCTGGCTCATGGATCACCCCAGCACCTCAGGCCTGTTCAATTTAGGCACCGGCCAGGCTCGCTCCTTTGTGGACCTCATGCAAGCAATCGGCAAAGCGCTCAACAAACCCGTCAACATCGAATTCGTTGACATGCCTGAAAGCATTCGCCCCAACTATCAATATTTCACCGAAGCCCGCATGCAAAAGCTGCGTGCGGCGGGCATGGCTGACGCATTTCACAGCCTTGAAGAAGGCGTGCTTGACTACGTCTCGCAACACCTCACGCAACAAGACACGTATCGCTAAGGCCCACTCGACCGCAACCTCCGATCAAAAGCTCAAACACGCCACAGGTGATTGAGGCGAGAATTTGGAGACATCGGATTCCTTCAACGCCAGCCAACAATGACAACGCCACTTCAACTGCCAGATGTAACTCTTTGCTGCGTCGATACGCGCAGTACAGGTCTGGCATTGGAAGCGATGCTCAAGTGCATGGCCAAGGCGCAGTTTGGCGACGTGGTTTTGATCGGGCCACCCAAATGGGGCCAAGCCAATGCCGTACCCAACACAGTTCGGTATGTCGAGATCTCGCCACTGAACGGAATCGACGCGTATTCAACGTTCCTCATCAAAGAGCTGGGTAAGTACATCACAACCAGCCATGTACTGATCGTTCAATGGGATGGTTTTATCCTCAACCCTCAGTACTGGCAAAACGATTTCCTGTCGTATGACTACATTGGTTCGCCCTGGTATCACGGCGGACACCCAGGAATGGTTGGCAATGGTGGATTCTCGCTGCGCTCAAAACGACTGCTTGAAGCACTGACACTGGTTTCCCCCCTCGCCAACGAGCCAGAGGATATGGCGATATGCGTCACCCTTCGACAACGGTTGGAGAATGAGCATGCCATTCACTTTGCCCCACTAGAAACGGCCAGAGCATTCGGATGTGAATATGGCCCCTGGCTCGAAGCATTTGGCTTCCATGGCATGCACAATTTTGCCCATTTCATGAGCGATAAAGAGCTTTTTGATTGGGTAAAAAATGCGCCCACTTACATACTCACCAGCGAACACGCGCGAAAGCTCATCAAAGAACTGATGTTCAATGGGCGAGCCAAATCAGCCATATATCTCATACACAAGCGTAGCAATTTAACGGGCTGGACGAGGGATCAATTCATACTTTTCGCCCGAGCAATCATTCGCTTAACAACCCAACGAAAAGAAATTCCTACCCGCGGCACCGGATGAGAAATATATATCGCCCATTCACTCTCAACCACCCAAGACAACCCGCGCCAGACCAAATGACCAAGAGAATTTCAAGCATTTTGCAAACACTTTGGGCAAATAAAAATTGGCAACAATTCTGCATTTAAGCCCCTTCCCGGATTCCGACAAATGCACGTCGGGCGGACTCATTCGCATCAAAGAAATTAGAAACAGCTACAAGGCGCTGGGCTTTAATGTTGTTCCGTGCCACGTCGTCACACGAGAGAGAGACCTCAAAAATCCATCAGATGTCAAACTGAAGTGGATTGACCGAATTCGTCGAAAGCACTGGGGGCCACCAAAAAATATCGGCCAAATACGTTTAACATGGGCAACAGAAATATCAAATGCCTATAGCAAAAATATTATAAAAACGCTACCAAAATCGGTAGATATTATCCACATTGAGCACCCCTGGCTAATTCACCTCGCAAATCAGATTCGACGGGACCCAAGAGCCAAAAACGCAAAGCTGATTTACAGCGCACACAACATTGAGAACCAACTGCACGCCCAGATCTGGGGGAACTCCAGCGCTTCGGACTACCTAGTCAATGAAATCCGGAAGACGGAGATAGATGCCATTCGATGCGCAGACGTTTGCTGGGGTGTCAGTGAGTCTGATGCGAACTGGATGCAACTGCAGGGTGGGAAACATGTATTGCATGTGCCTAACGGCTGCCGGGAAATCACAACCTCTACCACTGATAGGTTGAACGATCGTCCGTATGCGCTGTTTGTCGGCGGAAACTTCAAGCCCAACATTGAAGGGTTCATGGAATGGATCGGTGCCTGCGTGGAAAGACTGTCCGATCAAAACGCCATCATCGTTGCGGGTGATGTAGGCCGAGTACTGAGTCAAGAACCCACCTTGCAAAAGGCTTTCCTAGAAAAGAAAATCATTGATGCAGGGAAGCCATCAATCCAGGAGCTGGATGCCCTTATCTCTTCAGCCTCTGCCATTGTTCTTCCCATCACAAAAGGAGCCGGGTCCAATCTGAAGACAGCGGAAGCACTTTGCTCACAAAAACCCATCATTGCAACCCACTTCAGTTTCCGCGGCTACGAAAAGTGGCAGAACTCAGCGGGCATTCATTTTGCAAATACCCCTGAGCAGTTCTGCGACATGATCAATACGACACTTCAAAAGCTGGACCCATCACCAACAAAGCGAGATGGCCTTGATGATTTATATTGGAAAAATATATTCATCAACGCCATCAATCAATCCAGCAACATTCTCAATACACAAAAACCAAACCCGTGAGCCGGCTAATATTCGACATCACGCAAGTGATCGGACACTTAAAAAGAAACGCCAATCTAACGGGCATTCAACGTGTCGAACTGAACGTCATCGCAACAGCCACCCAAATTCTTGGCGAAAGCAAGGTTGCCGCGCTCATTCAGCTTGAAAAGAGACCATACCACTACCTGATCAGCACGGCCCCTTTTGCCCAAGCCGCTGATGACCCACTGAAGCTGAACAGCTTGGTGCAATTTTGCGCCGCCAAGCAGCAAGGCCTATTTCCAGACAGAATAGTTCTAAAGCAACACCTGGATCAATTCAAAAATAACAAAATCAAACGCTCCGCCAAAAAGCTTTCAATTTATATCAAATGTTTTCTTGACCGTGCCAGCCTTAGGGATCAAGGCATCCTTATTTCCCCACCTATCGAGGAAGTCTTTCTCACGAAGGATCAAGCACTGGCCCCGGATGACATCTACATTTGCTTGGGCACCAGCTGGATGGATCACAAAAAGTCAGGCGTGATGGCCAAGCATCATGCAGCAGGCGGCAAAACAGTTCAGATGATTCACGACCTTATTCCGGCTGTTAAACCACATCTGCATATGGCTTGGGTTGCAAAGCCCTTCCAGAATTGGCTTATAGATACCGCTCATCACACAGATTTTTTCATCTGCGTCTCAAAAAATACGCAGCGAGACCTGAATACATTTTTAGGCAAAATCGGGATCACCCCTGCATCGGGGGTAGCATCACTCGCGCATGAGTTTGCAGGATATCAACGCGGCGATCATCCATCATTAACAAGCTCATCGCATCCTGAACTGAAACTGCTTGGTGAGCGCGCCTTCATCGCCTGCGTGGGAACCATTGAAGTGAGAAAGAATGGAACCAATTTGGTCAGGGCGTGGCGGGAGATATGCCAAACCAACCCTCAAGCCAAATCCATGCCGCTGGTATTCGTCGGAAAACGAAGTTGGGGCTTGAATGAGTTTGACCAGGCAGTCGACATTTGCAAAAAAGAAGGCATTGATATAAGAATCATCGAAGGCGCCTCCGATGTTGATATCGCCTGGATTTACAGTCATTGCTATTTTTCGGTGTACCCCAGCCTTTATGAAGGATGGGGACTCCCTATCGGAGAAAGCCTCTGGTTTAATACACCATGTTTAAGCTCCAACACTTCCTCAATGCCTGAAGTCGGGGGAGTCTTGGTACAATACTGCGACCCCGAATCAGTCGGGAGCATTGTCATTGGACTGCAAGCGCTGCTTGATCCCGTCCGCAATTCCGCTGCAAAACAAATAGTCAGTAGCGCCCCGCTCCGCCGTTGGCACGATCATGTAGAAGACGTGTTGACGCTGATCCCGAGGCGATGATGCAACATCGCCCTATGTCTTGAGCATGCAATGAACACAGGTCATCCATCTAATCAAGGAGCTTGGCCTCATTTCAAGCTAAGGCAGACGCCTACTGCGCAGAGTGATTTTTTTGAGGAAGGTGGGAGGCGCGTTTCCCGCCAGACCATCGGCGGCGATGCCGGCGACATAGCCATCTCATTTCTGACGGTGGTCAAGAATCGCCTCTCAACCATTGAGCGAACCATTTCCAGTGTTTTGACCCAACCCAGTGCCAGGGTGGAGCACATCATCGTGGATGGCATGTCGACCGATGGGACACTGGAACTGATTCGCTCGCACGCCAAAGACATTGAATACTTTGTTTCAAGGGCAGACAAGAATCTCTACCAAGCGATTAATTCTGGCATAGAACTATGCAGAGGTCGCTATATCTGCATACTCAATTCCGACGATTGGTTGACCCGAGGATCAATATCCAAAGTTATCCAGGATATTGACCGCATCCCGAAATTGAGTCCGGCCCCCATTTTGTGTTACGGCGCCTGGAAGTATTCCGGAATAGGAAAATCAAAGCTCTGGCAACCACAGGAACCGCGACTTGGCGACTATTTCCATTGCAGCGACTTATGTCACAACGCGATGTACATCCCCAGGTCAAGCTATGTCTCTGTCGGGCCTTATGACGATTCGTATCAAATTGCGGCAGATTCCAAATGGATCATGTCCGCAGTTGAACACTCCCACAAATTCATGACCAATCCGTTCCCCACATGCTACTACAGCATGAATGGAATTTCAAGCAATGGTCATTCTCACTGGCAAGAGTGCCGCCGACTCATTTCCGAGCGGTTCCCCAGTCTGTCCGCAATCGAAACGGAAGGTTTATTGAATCGTTTTTATGCGTTCAAGAGAAACATCCCCGAAAACAGCTCACCAAGCATCAGCGACGAATCACTGGCCGAAATCTCAGATCGACATCAAATTGGAATATTTATTGATTCCGCGCGCCAATCTCGACCCAAGCAAATAAACAGGACGAAAAATATTTCGCTCAAGGTAAAAAAAATAATCTGGCGAATCAAACACGCTCACGCAAAATGAAAATCCAATTCATCGGCCACTCATACCACAAAAACACCAACTCCTCACAGTTCTTCACGACTATACTCAAGCGACTGGGAGAGGTTGACTTTGTTTGGGACGAGGAATGGATCAGCCCTGAAAAGAAGCTTGAATTAGACAACCTCGACAACTATGATCTAACAGTCATCTGGCAACTTCCACATATTGCCAGAAAGGTACCAGATCACAAGAAAAAGTCGACCGTCTATGTGCCCATGTATGACGCAGTTTCCAGAATTGGAGGGAAATTCTGGCGGAGCCTCCGCGGCATTCGCATCATTTGTTTTTCCCACACAAATTATATTGAGTGCAAAAACAACCGGCTGGAGGCATTCTACATCCAATATTATCCGGAAGCCCTTCGAGCAAATCCTGAACAAAATGGAAACAGCCTCTTCTTTTGGCAACGCCAAAAGACACCGAACTGGCGAACAATAAATGAGCAAGTCCCCCTTGCTCAATTCGACTCCATCCACCTACATGCAGCAATCGATCCTGGCAATGGCCCACTCGTCTTGCCGCTCGATTGCGAAATCAACAAGTTCAACGTCAGAATAACCGACTGGTTTGAGAGTCACGCCGACTACATCAAAGCACTGGAAAGCTGCAGCACCTTCATTGCCCCACGCAAAGAGGAAGGCATTGGCATGTCTTTTCTCGAAGCCATGCAACGCGGCATCACCACCATTGGCAATGATGCACCGACCATGAACGAATATATTGTTCATGGCATGAATGGATATTTAACCCCAACACCTAACGATAAGCCAATTTTTCTGGAATGCACCAAGCAAATTGCAGACCGGACTATCGAATCCATTAAAAATGGTCGAATTCGATACGAAATCCAAGTCGAAGACCTCATCAGTTACTTGAAGTCCGAGGCGCAGCCAAAGTATAAAAAGATCATTTCACCCGTACTCGAAAAAATCAAGCTGAAGCGCGCAACTGCCCTGGATTTCCATAATCTCCCCACGCTGCCGCGAGCCCCCTTGAACAAGAAGGCACCCAAGGTCACGGTGATCACAGTTGTGAGAAATGATGCGCTGGGTCTTTGCAAAACAATTGAAAGTGTTGCCGAACAAACCTACGCAGATTTTGATTACATGATCTGGGATGGATGCTCCACAGATCAAACACGTAAGATTATTTCAAAACTGCCAAGTCATTTCGCCACATGCATCACGAGATCCGACAAGGGGCCTTACGATGCCATGAATCAATGCGCCAAACTGGCGAATGGCTCGTATGTGATCTTCATGAATGCGGGCGACACATTCTTCTCAAATAGAGCGCTTGAATTTGCCATGACTGGTGCGCCAGATGCCGCAGACATCATCTATGGACACCACATCTATGTGCCTCATGGCGCCCAACCTCGAGTGCACAGGGCTGAATGGCTTCCTGCCGCAATCGAAGATCTGAAATCAGGCACCCTGAGCTACAAATGGCTCAGCGGAATACCCTGCCATCAATCCACGATCACGCGCAAGAGTCTATTGAATCAAACACCTTTTGATTGCGAAAAATTCAAAATTGCCGCCGATCACAACTTCTTGCTCACGTCAGCATTGACCGGCGCCATCACGCATCACAGCAACACGATCATTGCCACCTACCATGGAGGGGGCATGTCCAGTCAAAATATTCAACGATGCGTCGCTGAATGGAGAGGTATTGCGGAGTCACTTTCAAATAATCCTACCCTGGCTGTTCAGTTTTATGACCAGGGCAAATTTTAGTCGCCTCATACAAGCCTATAACCCAAATGGAAAATAGGCATTAACCCCAGCGCGATAGGGCGCAATGTGAAAATTTGCCCCTATCGCCAACGGTAGAATCATGCGTCAACAAGACGAGTCAGTCATATGCTCAAGTTCTTCAAGCGCAAAGCTCCACTCAACAAGCAGCCGCCTCTGCCCGCCATAGAGGAGGAGACAAGCATCGAAGAAGTCGAGCAACCCCCGATTGAGGTACAGGGCAAGTCCAAAGAAGAGTCCCGTGCGCTTTACAGCAACGTTGGACTTCATGACGCCACCCGCTCGGGATGGTTCAACAACAAGACAGGCGAACTGTTTACTGGTTTTCCGATTGATGGCAATCACACTCTTGTTGACGTAGGCTGCGGTGGCGGCGGAAATTTAAAATTTTGCGCACCACACGCCAAACAAGTTATTGGCATCGACATCGATGCCGCGAAAATTGAAATTGCCAAGCAAGCCTTATTGGCGGGCGGTTCTGAGAATTTCACACTGATCGTTTCCGATGCCTCACCCATTCCATTGGAAAGCAACGTCGCAGACCGTGTGGTTTGCACGGAAGTATTAGAGCATGTGGAAGATCCAGCAAAAACGATGGCAGAGCTTTGGCGCATCGGTAAGCCTGGAGCCTTGTATCTGATCAGCGTACCTGGTCAACTTTCTGAAGAGCTACTGAAACCTATTGCACCCTCTTTTTGGTTTGAACACCCAAACCATATCAGGGTATTTAGTAAGTTTGATTTTGAAAATCTGATCAAAAGAAGCAATCTGATCATTGAGAAGCAAGCGTTCGCCAGTTTTTATTGGTCAATTTGGCACGCGCTCTTGTGCCTGTGCAACGTTGAACACGAAACCGGCACGCATCCCGCACTCGACTTATGGTCCGAAGCCTGGGATGCCATTCTGGCCGACGATGCGGCAAAAGAACGAATTCTCGCCTTGGAAAAGATTCTTCATAAATCACACATCATCATTGCAAGAAAGCCGGCAAATTAAGTCAAACGACTTCACCGAACGGAATTGCATAAAGACATGAAACCATTGATTCTATTGTATTCGGAAACAAATGAAAAGAACATTTCCGAAAGAATGGGACTCCCCGAATACAGCTACTATTTCGTCTTGAAATGGTTCACTCCAATTTTGAAAGGAATTGGGGACGTAAAAGTCATTTATTCGCCCAAAGTTGAAGCAGACGAAATCTACTTGGAATGCAAACAAGTTGGACGTCCGTGCGTACTACTTTCCTTTTCTGCGCCTCACTGCACACTACTTCCCGAGTATTGCCCCACCATCCCTGTAGTTGCATGGGAATTCGAGCGCATACCAGATCATCAATGGGATGAGAATCCATTCAGTGATTGGCGCGCACTATTTCAAAAAACCGGGATGGCCATTACGCACTCGGAATTTGCCAAGCAGGCCATCCAAAGGGCTATGCCTGGGGGTTTTCCAGTCTGGTCTATTCCTGCCCCAGTTTGGGATCGTTTTCACGCTTGGGGCCAACAACTCAATCGTGGCCAAAGAACACCCGGCCAAGGGCTAGATGTCACCATTCACGGCGCGATGTTTGACTCTGCCAATCACATCTCCTCAGACCCGCAAGCTCAGTGGTTGGTATTACCGCCTCCACCTCCGCCGCCCCCCGTTGAGCCACCACCGCCTCCAGCAATCGACCCAGTGCTTGAGCGAAAACTCAAACGAAAAGCAAGACGCAAGCGCAGTCTCGAGAAACTTCTCGCACGCTTATCCGGTAAATCTCGCGCGGCAGTGTTGGCGGTTGAGCCTGCGCCTGCGCCCGCTCCGCCGCCCCTCCCACCTCCGCCTCCCCCTTCGCCGACAGATCACATTGGACGTCGTCTGTCCGCAAAGGGCGTCGTTTTCGCTTCAGTTCTCAACTCACGGGATGGCAGAAAAAACTGGGTAGATTTAATTACGGCTTTCGCATCTGAATTTCAGAACACACCAGATGCTGTCTTGATCTTCAAATTGAACGATCCAGATAGCCATCGGTCATTCATGGATTTGGAACACGAGCTAAAGAGGTTTATCTGGCTCAAGTGCCGAATTATTGCCTTTAACGGCTATCTCCCTGATGACGACTACAAAAGGTTTTTGTCTAGCGTTGACTACATCGTTAACGCCTCGAGCGGTGAGGGGCAATGCCTGCCGTTAATGGAACTCATGTCGATGGGTACTCCAGCGATTGCGCCAGACCATACATCCATGGCCGACTATATTAATTCCGACAACGCAGTCATATTGCCGTCCACACAATACTTATCCGGTTGGCCGCACGATCCGAGGTATGTCTACTCAACGCTCGCTTACAAAACTCCGTGGGATGCCTTGCGAGACAGTTATGGCGTAGCATACGAAATTGCAAAAAACGATCATGCCACCTACCAGCGCATGTCCCAAAATGCTGCAGCGCAACTGGAAAATCACTGCTCTTCTGATCGAGCTCTTGATTTGTTGATTCAGGCATTGCGTTTTCGTTTGGCAGATTCCCTTCAATAACAATGATTGAATGCATTGTTGGCCAAAACCAAAATGCGTTGCTAACGCCATATCTGATTGCACGCGCTGCACTTCCCCCCAAACACAATCAATCACCCTTCTTGCACCCCAAGTGCCCCCCCCAGGTCGGCATTAAGAGTGATTCACACATCCAACACCATGTCGCAGATTCCTTCGTCATATCGCTATCTTGTCCGAGACACTTTGCGCGAGATTCGCACCAAGCTTGGCCTGCGACGCCCCCCTACGCCCTCTGCTCCCATAGCTGAACCACTCGCCCCTCCTGCGCCGCCCTCTCCCCCCGAAATTCCGGTCACATACAGCCGCGATGTCGGGTTTTGGGACAGTCTGCGCAAAGGCTGGTTCAACAATGAAAAGCAAGAGCTATTTCAGGGCTTCGCTATTGCTTCAACCGATACGGTTCTGGATGTAGGTTGCGGTCCCGGGGTTTTTCTCAAGTTTTGCGCGCAATACGCTAACCATTCGATCGGGGTAGATATCAGTGAATCCTGCGTCAAAGCAGCCGAAAAGACATTGCAGGCCGCGGGAATCAAAAGCTTCCAAGTCATTGCAAGTGACGGCAACCCGTTGCCACTTGCGTCCGAAATAGCAGACAAAATCGTTTGTACCGAGGTGTTTGAACACGTCGATGATCCACAGGCAGCCATGCGGGAACTGGTTCGTGTCGGCAAGCCGGGGGCCACATACTTGTTGAGCGTTCCCGGCCAATTGTCGGAACAAATTCTGAAAGAACTGGCCCCCGCTTCGTGCTTTGAAAAGCCCAACCATATTCGAATATTCAGCACAGAAGATTTTCGCGAACTTGTCGAACAGGCTGGCTTGCAAGTCCAAACGCACGAGTTTGTTGGCTTTTACTGGGCCGTGTGGCACGCCCTAATCTGGAAATGTGGTGCAGACTATGACACCGGCACCCATCCTGTATTGGAGCAATGGGGTCGCACATGGGAGACCTTGATGGGGTTGCCTGGAGGCGATGCCTGTATCGCCGCACTGGATCGTGCCCTCCACAAATCACAGGTGATCATTGCCAGGAAGCCCGACTGAGCCCATCCGACCGGCCTTGGCCAGCCTGCATATTTGCCCAAGCAAGGAGAAAAAATCCGCAATTGGTTGAACTACGACATCAATCTCCATCAAAACGAGGCTTAGCCCACTACATTTACGCGGTAACTTAGCCTCCTGCGGGTATTCGTCTCAGCATTTTTGACACCATGGCCGACCCAATTCAGGCAGATTCCAACTCAAGCACTCTCTCCGGCGTGGCCCGCGTATTGGTCAACGCCGGCAAGCTTGATGCCAAAACTGCCGAAGACATCACCCGGTCGGCCAAGGAGCAAAAGAAGGGCTTCGTGCCCACCTTGGTCGCCAACGGAGCCGTCAAGGCAGCCGATCTGGCGCACACCCTCTCCAAAGCGCTGGCTGTGCCGGTGCTCGATTTGGCCACCATCGATATCCAGCGCCTTCCCAAAGGCGTGATCGACAACAAGCTGGCGGCCCAGTACCAGGTCATGGTGCTGTCCAAGCGAGGCAATCGACTCTTCGTAGCGGGTGCCGACCCGACCGATCAAGAAGCCATTGAGCGGATCAAGTTCGCCACGCAACTGACGCCTGAATGGGTCATCGTTGAGCAAGACAAGCTCTCCAAGCTGCTGGAGGGGCAAACAGCCTCAGCCGAAGAGCAGTTGAGCGCGTTGGCCTCTGCCGACTTCGAATTCGACATCACCGAAGAAGGCGTTGGCGGAGCACCCCAAGAATCACAAGACATGAGTTCCGAGGTGGAAGACGCCCCAGTGGTGCGCTTCCTCCAGAAAATGTTGGTGGATGCCGTCAACATGCGCGCATCCGACCTTCACTTCGAACCCTACGAACACACCTACCGCGTCCGCTTCCGGGTCGATGGCGAGTTGCGCGAGATCACTCAACCGCCGGTGGCCATCAAGGACAAGTTGTCCTCCCGCGTGAAAGTGCTGTCCAAGCTCGACATCGCCGAAAAGCGCGTGCCGCAAGACGGTCGCATGAAAATGAAGTTTGGCTCTAAAGCCATCGACTTCCGCGTCAGCACCTTGCCCACCCTGTTTGGCGAAAAGATCGTGATCCGTATTCTCGATCCTTCCAGCGCCAAGTTGGGCATTGACGCCCTGGGCTACGAAAAGGAAGAAAAAGAGCGTCTGCTGCACGCCGTGGCGCGCCCTTACGGCATGGTGTTGGTGACCGGCCCCACGGGCTCCGGTAAAACTGTGTCGCTTTACACCTGCCTGAACATCCTGAACCAACCTGGCGTCAACATCTCCACCGTGGAAGACCCGGCGGAAATCAACTTGCCCGGCATCAATCAGGTCAACGTCAACGAC
>CAYVOP010000035.1:0-25296 GCA_964453105.1 uncultured Aquabacterium sp.
TCAGGTCCACATAGCGCTGGCGGTACTTCTGCTCCTGGTCGGTCATGCCGTGGAATTTGTCGGGCAGCGGGCGCAAGGCCTTGGTCAGCAGGCGGATCATGCTGACCTTGATCGACAACTCGCCGGTCTTGGTCTTGAACAGGGTGCCTTCGGCGCCCAGGATGTCGCCCAGGTCCCAGTGTTTGAAGTCGGCCAGGGTGTCGGCGCCCACGTTGTCCAGGGTCACATAGACCTGGATGCGGCCGGTCGCGTCTTGCAGGGTGCCGAAGCAGGCCTTGCCCATGACGCGCTTGAGCATCAGTCGGCCACCGACGCTGACCTTGACGGCTTGCGCTTCCAGGGCTTCGGCTTCGGTGCCGTCGTGTTGCGCATGCAGGGCAGCAGCGCGGTCAGCCGGTTTGAAATCGTTGGGGAAGGCCACGCCACGAGCGCGGATGCCGTTGAGTTTCTCGCGGCGCTCTTCGATCAGTTTGTTGGTGTCCACCAGGGCTTCCGCAGGGGTGGCTTGGGCGTGGTCTGTCGCAGAGGGCTTTTGAGGCGTGGTCATGACGGCGTCTAGAGTGAAATCGGCCAAACCCTAGATTGTACGAGAGGGCGAAAAAAGAAGCCGACCCCGGAGGCCGGGGTCGGCCAAGATCTCACCAATGTGAGGGTTTCTACTGGAGTTGAAACCAAAACCTGTCGCACTCAGTGCTTTGCAAGAGGGATGCCAAGTGCTAAATGCAATGCATCCATGATGCGCAGAATCTTCCTACAAGAAAAGCAGACATTTGTCGAAATGTAAAAATAATGGCGTGATTTCGTCCCTTTTGAGCGACACGTGGGCCTGGGCGACAATGCCCCCATGTCTTTAGAAGAATCTCGCTCGCCGTTTTCGCCTGTGGGGCGGCGTTGGCGCCAGTTGTGGCGAACCATCCCGAGGGCGGCATTGGGTAACCTGCTGGCCAAGTTGTGGATGGTTGGGTTGGGGCTGGCCATCACGGTGCTGGTGGCTCGCCAGGGGCCTGCCGTGCAGGGGGCGTTTGCGCTGTTCGTGGCCGTTGAATCGGGTTTGTTGACCTTGTTTTCTGGGCTGGGTTTGTGGCTGGCCCGGCAGTTGTCTTTGCGCCAGGGCGGAGAGCGTGGCGCGGTGCGGCCGATGCTGACGGGTGTGCTGCGCGCTGCTGTGGGCTTGGGGCTGGTGGCGTCATTGGTTCTGGTGGGTGTGTCTTGGTGGTCCACTCGCTTGCCGTATTCCTTGCTTTGGCTGCTGGCCTTGGCTGCGCCCTTCTTGTTGCTGGTGCCCACCGCCACGGGCTTGTGGCTTGGCCAAGGGCGCATGTGGCCCATCAATGTGGCGCAAGTCGCGGCGCCAGCCAGCGTGTTGCTGGGGTTGTCGGTGGTGTGGTGGCTCACGCAGGGGCAGACTCGGCAGACCCCAGTGGTGTTGCTGGTGCTGACCGCGTGGGTCAGTGGCAAGTCTTTGGTGGCGGTGCTCACGGCCGTGTTTGGTTTGCACGATGCCGCTCGGCATGATGCGGCCCTGCCTGAGCTCAAGCGGGCTGACGAAACGGATGAGCCGTCGCCTGCGGTGCCCGCTTGGTGGTCGGCCTGGCCGTTTGTGCTGACCATTGGGGTGACCAATGTGATCAGCCTGCTCAATTACCGGGTGTCCTTGTTCCTGGTTGAGCGCTTTCATGGGTTGTCTGCAGCTGGCACCTATTCGGTGGCAGTGACGGTGGCGGAACTGTTGTGGTTGCTGTCGTCTTCGGTCACGGTGTCGGCCTATGCGCGCATCGGGCACCCGGATGTGCGTGTGGCCTCGGCCATGACGGTGCAGGCTGTGCGCATCAATGTGCTGGCCACCCTGTTGGCCGCGCCCATTTTGTTGGGTGGCGCCTGGTGGGCGCTGCCTTGGGTGATGGGGGCGGCGTACGAGGCTTCACTGTGGCCTTTGGCTGCCTTGTTGCCCGGTGTGGCGGCATATGCGGCGGCATCGAGCCTGTCGGCTTTCTATACGAACCACCTGGGTAAGCCACATTTGTCTGGGGCCATTGCGGGCTTGTCGTTGCTGACCAGTCTGCTGGCCGGGCTGGTGCTGGTGCCGCGTTGGGGGCCTACAGGGGCGGCGCTGGCATCTAGCTCGGGCTACTTTCTGGCCATTGCTGGGGCGTATGCCGTGTTCCTGCGTCATGCCAACTTGCCTTTACGCGCCCTGTGGACGCCGGCACTGACTCGCGATCTGGGACAATAGCGTTCACCATGTCCATCCTCCTCCAACGACTCAAGCACCCCGTGGTGCGGCTGTTGTCGGTGTTCACCGGGCCGCGCATTGTGTACGGCTGGCAAAACACCGCAGGGGCGTATTGCCCGCACACCCGCGTCAGCACGCATACCTGCTTCGAAGGGCGGGAGGGCCTGACCCTGGGTGACCATGTCTTCATTGGCCATTTCAACCGCATTGACGGATCGAATGGCCTGGTGATCGAGGAGGGCTGCCAGATCACCAACTACGCTTCCATCCTGACCCATTCCAGCCATCGTTCGGTGCGGGCCATGGGGCGGCGCTATGTGAACGAAGCCAAGCCCCATGGTTATGTGCGCCGGGCCACCCGCATTGGGGCTTACAGCTTCATCGGGCCGCACAGCGTGATCGCCCCCGGCGCGCAAATCGGCAAGGGTGTGATCGTGCAGGGCTACAGCTTTGTGTCGGGCGAGGTGCCTGACTTCGCCATTGTCGGCACGAAGGTGCCCGGCAAGCGGGCTGAGATCATGGGTGACACCCGCGAGCTGGATCGGGCCTTGCTGCAAAGGCATCCCGAACTGCACGCCATCTATGCCCAGTGGGCCGGCAAAGACAACCTGAAGCGTGCCTTGAATGGCGCGGCTTCGGCAACCGATGAGGATGCGATGCGGCCATGAGCAGTCAAGCAGTGCGGATTCTGTTCTTTGCCGATGCCTCCAGCGTGCACACGCGTCGCTGGGTGGCCGCGGTGGCCGAACGCGGTGGGCGGGCGGTGGTCATCACCCGCGAGCCGGGCGAAGTGCCTGGTGCCGAAGAGGTCATCGCGATTGCCCCAGGCAAAGGCAAGCTGGGCTGGTTCAGCGCTTTGCCCAAGGTGCGAGCCGTGGCCCGCGAAGTGGCGCAACGGTTTGAGCCCACCCTGGTGCATGGTCACTACGTGACCTCGTACGGCATGTGGGCCGCCGCGTGCGGATTGCGTGTGCCCAAGGTGTTGACCGCCTGGGGGTCTGACATTTTGGTCACCCCTCGCGAAAGCCGCTTGATGCGGCTGATTGTGAACTGGTCTTTGCACCACGCCGATCTGATCACCGCCGACTCGATGGACATGCTCGATGCCATCGCGCGTTACCACCCTGGCGCGCCATGCCATCAAATTTTGTGGGGGGCCGACACCGACAAGTTCGTGCCCACTGAGCCCGCGCCCGGCTTTGAAGTGGTCAGCCTGCGCAGCTGGGAGCCCAACTACAACATCGACCTCATCCTGAAGGCCTTTTCTGCGTTTGTGGCACAGCGCCCGCAGGTGCAAGCTCGATTGCACTTGTTGGGAGGTGGCCTGTTGAAAGACGCGTTGCTGGCGCAGGCTGAGCAGCTAGGCGTGGCCGATCGCGTTGAGTTCCATGGCCGGGTGGGCGATGCGGCCATGGTTCAGGCCATCCAGCGCAGCCGAGTCTCGGTTTCGATCCCCACCAGTGACGCGACTTCGGTGTCGGTGCTGGAGTCGATGGCCTGTGGGCTACCCATCATTGCCTCAGACCTGCCGGCCAACCGCCAGTGGTTGGATCAGCGTGGCGGGTTCATCGTGTCTCTGGGCGATGTGAGCGCTGTCACGCAGGCTTTGCTGACTGTGTACGATGCCCCCGATCAAGCCCGCCAGATGGGGGCCTTCAACCATCAGCGCATTGAACGCGAAGCCTCGCGCCGGGGCCAGATGGATGCCATGTGGCGCCTGTATCAAAAGCTGCTGTTGCCGCGCAACGTGAAAGTGCGAGAAAAAGCCCGTGCTTGACCTCAAGACCCATGGCATTCAGGCGCAGACCATTTCGGTCATCGTGCCATGCCGCAATGAACGTGATCACATCGACGTGTTTTGCGCCAGCGTGCTGGAGCAGCACATTCCTGAAGGCTGGGATCTGGAAGTGCTCATTGCCGATGGTCGAAGCGATGACGGCACGCGTGAACGCTTGTCGCACTGGGTTCAGGAAGACCCGCGCTTTGCATTGATCGACAACCCCGGGCGGATTGTGTCAACAGGGTTGAACCGTTGCATTGAACGAGCCAGGGGCAGCTTCATCGTTCGTCTGGATGTGCACACCGTGTACGCGCACGACTACATCGAACAATGCCTCAAGGCCTGGCAGCGAACCGGTGCCGACAATGTGGGCGGCCCTTGGCGCGCCATGGGCATGCCTGGGCAGAAAGTGCAGCAGGCCATTGCCGCGGCTTTCCAGTCCAAATGGGTATCGGGTGGCGCCCTGTCGCGTGATCTGAACTACGAAGGCGAAGCCGATACCGTTTACCTGGGGGCCTGGCCACGTCAAACCTTCGAGCGCTTTGGCGGCTTCGATGAAAACCTGGTGCGCAACCAAGACGACGAACACAATCTGCGCATTCACAAAGGGGGCGGGCGCATCTGGCAATCGGCCTTGATCCGCTCCACCTATCATCCACGCGCCAGCGTGGGCGATGTGTTTCGGCAGTATCGCCAGTATGGCTACTGGAAGCCCTTCGTGATGAAAAAGCATGGCCAGGCTGCTGCCTTGCGGCATCTGGTGCCGGGCCTGTTTGTGGCGGCCCTGATCGGGCTGACGCTGTTGATGCTGGGCTTTGGTGGGCTCACCTTGGTGGCCGCCTCTGCCACAACCCTGAAATGGGTATCAGCCTGGGGAACCCTGGTTTGCTCGATCGCCCTGATGGCGCTGAGCCTGACCTATGGCCTGGCGGTCATGCTGGTCAGTCTGTCCATCTCCCGGGAACTCGGCGGCCGCCTGATGGGGCAGTTGCCCGACGTGATCGCGGCCTATCACTTTGGCTACGGCTTGGGCTCCATTCGGGGCTGGCTGGATGTCTGGGGGCGCGGGCGCCCCAACCCTTCCTTTGGTCGACTGACGCGCGGCGCGGCCCGCAACCGAACCTGACAACGATTTCCCAACATGAGTCAAAACAACTTTCTGCCCTTTGCGTTGCCGGAAATCGGTGAGGAAGAAATTGCCGAGGTCGTGGACACCTTGCGCTCTGGGTGGGTGACCACAGGCCCCAAGGCTCGTCGGTTCGAGCAGGAATTCATCTCCTTCCTGGGCGATGACAGCCTGCAGGCCATTGCCGTGAACTCGGCCACCGCGGGCTTGCATTTGGCGCTGGAAGCCTTGGGCATTGGCCCGGGCGATGAAGTCATCACCACCACCCACACCTTCACGGCCACGGCAGAAGTGGTGCGCTACCTGGGGGCCGATGTGAAACTGGTCGACATTGATCCGGCCACGCTCAACATCGACCCCGCGGCCATCGAGGCCGCCATCACGCCGCGCACCAAGGCCCTGATGCCCGTGCATTACGCCGGCCTGTCGGTAGACATGGATGCCATTGCCGCCATCGCAGCCAAGCATGGCTTGAAGGTGGTGGAAGATGCCGCCCACGCCCTGCCCACCACCTGGAAGGGGCAGGCTATTGGCACCTTGCGCAGCGATGCCGTGGTGTTCAGCTTTTACGCCAACAAAACCATGACCACGGGCGAAGGCGGGATGCTGGTGACCCGTGACGCCGATCTGGCTGCGCGCGCCAAAGTCATGCGCTTGCACGGTATCAACCGCGATGCCTTTGACCGGTTCACCGCTAAAGTGCCCAGCTGGTATTACGAAATCGTTGCGCCGGGCTTCAAATACAACCTGACCGACATTGCGGCGGCTCTGGGCTTGCATCAGCTCAAACGCCTGCAGGGTTTTCAGGTGCGCCGTGAGCAAATTGCAGCCCGCTACGATGAAGCTCTGGCTGATTTGCCTTTGATCTTGCCTCCGCGCCCACAGCATGCGGGCGATCTGCATTCCTGGCACCTGTATGTGGTGCGCCTGAAGGATGAGACCCGAATCAACCGCGATCAACTCATCGACAGCCTGTTCGCTGACGGCATTGGCGTGAGCGTGCACTACATTCCGCTGCACCTGCACCCTTACTGGAAAGACCGTTACGACCTCAAGCCCGAGCAGTTCCCGCACAGCCAGAAGGCCTACGAGCGCATGGTGACCCTGCCCTTGTACACACGCATGAGCGATGCGGATGTCGAGCGCGTGATCGCTTCGGTGCGCAAGGCGCTGGCCTGATTGGGTGTTGGGTTGAACCAGGCCATGAGCAAGCGCTTGTTCGATTGGGTGATGTCGTCACTGGGCTTGTTGGTGTTGGCGCCCCTGTTGCTGCTGATGGCCTTGGCCATCAAGCTCGACTCACCGGGCCCCGTTTTTTTCCGGCAAGAGCGGGTCGGGCGCTTTGGTCATCCCTTTCGCATTCACAAGTTCCGCACCATGCGGCACGATCCGGCGGGCAAGGGCTTGCAGATCACCGTGGGGGCCGACAGTCGCATCACCCGTGTGGGTGCCTTCCTGCGTCGCACCAAACTTGACGAGTTGCCGCAGTTGATCGATGTGTGGGTGGGCTCAATGAGTCTGGTGGGCCCCCGCCCCGAGGTGCCGCGCTACGTGGCGCACTACCCAGCTGATATGAAGGACAAGGTGCTGTCTGTTCGCCCAGGCATCACCGACATTGCCTCGATTGAATACCGCGATGAAAGCGCCGTGCTGGCTCGTGCGGCCGACCCGGAGCGAGCCTATATCGAAGAGGTGATGCCCCACAAACTGGCCTTGGCGGCCAGCTATGTGGATCAGGCCTCGGTGTGGATGGACATCAAGCTTATTTTTCGCACGATTGGCGCCATTGCGAGAGGGTGAGTGTGCGGGAGTAGATTCATTTGTGAATCAGGCTGATCAGGTGTCCTCGAATTGGCTGACCGTTTTCTTGGCGAATCGTGCAGGCTTCGATTTGTTGGATGCACAAATTGTGTTGTGTGGCCAAGGCTTCGATGTAGCTGAGGTCATGTGCGTAGCGGCCTGATGGCAGCAAAGAGAAGCCCACCGATTCCTGAGCCTTGGGCAGGTGGGCGAGCTCTCTGGTTTCAATAGAAAACAGAACCGAACCTGTTGGTTTCAGCACGCGGGCGAGCTCTTGAAACACGAGCGCCAAATCGCCAACGTAGATGAAAACATCGGCGGCCACAGCCAGATCAACGCTGTGATCGGCTTGGGCTTGCAGGGCCGTACGCAGATCGGTACATAACAGTTCGTGATAGCGGTTCTTGGCACGAGCCTGTTCGATCATTTGCGGCGACAGATCTACCCCAATCCAATGGGCGTGAGAGGTCGCGCTTGGGTCTGGCTCAAAAGCCTGTGCCACGAGCCCGGTGCCGCAACCCAGGTCCAGAACGGTCGAGTGTGCCGGCAGGGTGTGATGGTGGAAGAATAGTTCGGCCAGATGCTTGGGCGTTTCGTACTTCAGTGCCCCGGTGAGGTGTTGGTCAAACCGCTGGGCGTACTGGTCGAACAGATTCTTCACGTAGATGCCGGGTGCGGTGGGCAACTGTTCGCCAGACAAGGCGGCCGCATGGAAGTGCGCCTCTTCGTCATCAGGGGTCAGTTCCAGCTTCTTTCGATAGCATTTCAGTGCTTGATCAAGCTTGCCCGATTCGCGAAGCAATGCCCCCAGATTGACATAGACGTTAGGGTATTGCGGGTTGAGTGAAATGGCTTGCTGATACGCGGCCTGCGCATTGCTCAATTTGCCCATGCCTTTGAACGCCAAGCCCAGGCTGTTGAAAAGTTCCCAGTCTTTTGGGGCCAAGGCGATGGCCTTCTGAATTGTTTTGATGGCGCCAAGGAAGTCGCCTAGGCGCAGTTGGATCGCGCCTTTCACCTTCCAGGCCAAGCTGTGTTTGGGGTGGCTGCCGATCATCTGTTCAGCCAGGGCGTTGGCCTCATCGAGGCGGGCTTGGCCGAACAAATGAATCAGGGTGTGGCGGGTGAACTCATCGGGTGCCCCAGTCGATGTGGCCATGACGGTGATTCGTCTCAGTGACGAGGTTGACGTCGCGCCGACACGGCCAATCCCAATAAGCCTAAGCCCATCAGTGCCCAGGTACCCGGTTCGGGAACGGCCAGAGCGAAATGGCTGGGGGCCAAAAAGGTCATCTTGGTGGTCAAGGTGCCTGAATCGGTGACTGTGCCGAGCGCAGCCTGCCCTAGGGTCTGCAAGCCCAATGCTTGAGCGAAAGTGCTGCGGCCGATGTCGGTCAGGGTCAGGCCGGTCAGCGTGACGGTGTAGTCGTAGAAGTACAGAGCGTTGTCGCCCTGGCCATCCCAAACGCCTGTTTGGGTGAGTGAGGCCTGCATGCCGGTGGCTTGCCAGATGGCTTGCGAAGGGCTTGTGTTGACGCCATTCGCCCCGATGACAAGAGCGGAAACCGTGCGGTCTGCGGTGCTGATGTTCCAGTCGCCCAGGGTCAGCGAGCCGCTGGTGCTCACACCCTTGAGCGTGGGTGACGTCAGGGTCATCCCTCCTGTCGAGCGGATGTTTTCGATCAATGTGCCGTTTTCGTTGACCTGAATGGAGGTCAATGGATTTTGTACGCTGATCTGAGTGTAGAAGCCGTCCTCATCTTTGAGGATGCCGACCTCGCTGCCCGCGTAAGGCGTGACCTGGGTTTTGCCCACGTCCATGAAGGCCAGCATGTTGGGGCTGAAGGCCAATGTTTGCGACCCGCCCTCCAGGAACACTTGATGCGTGACCTGACCGCTCGCTGCCGTGACTTCGGTGGCCTGAGCGTGGGTCAAATGACCACTGGCGATCAAGCAGGTCGCAAAAGCCCAGCGTACTTGGATGGACGATGACATGGGAACCCTCTCTGGATTTGAATTTGTGCCTTCATCTTAGAGAGGTATGTAGGTGATGCACCGAGGCTTGTCGTGCATCCATCCGGGGATCTCCCTGGTCGCTTGTCAACACTCGACGATATTGACCGCCAGCCCGCCTCGGGCCGTTTCCTTGTACTGGTCTTTCATGTCGGCGCCGGTTTGCCGCATGGTCTCGATGACCTTGTCGAGGCTGACCCGGTGTGAGCCGTCGCCATGCAGGGCCAGTCTGGCCGCATTGATGGCTTTGACGGCGGCCAGGGCATTGCGTTCGATGCAGGGAATCTGAACCAGGCCGCCCACGGGGTCGCAGGTCATGCCCAGGTGGTGTTCCATGCCGATTTCAGCGGCGTTTTCGATTTGCTCGGGGCTGCCCCCCATGACCGCGCACAAGCCCGCTGCGGCCATGGAGCAGGCCACGCCTACTTCGCCCTGGCAGCCTACTTCCGCGCCGGAAATGGAAGCGTTTTCCTTGTAGAGCAAACCAATGGCTGCGGCAGTGAGGAAGAAGTCTTCAATGCCTTGCTCGTTGGCGCCGGGCACGAAGCGGTGGTAGTAGTGCAGCACCGCTGGCACGATGCCGGCTGCGCCGTTGGTGGGGGCGGTGACCACGCGGCCACCGGCAGCGTTTTCTTCGTTCACTGCCAAGGCAAACAGGTTGACCCAGTCCATCACATGCAGTGGGTCAACCTGCTGCGTGGGGCTTTGCAGTTTTTGAAATAAGGCCGGGGCACGGCGTTGCACATGGAAACCGCCAGGCAATTCGCCTTGCGTGTGGCAGCCGCGGTCTACGCAGGCCTGCATGGTGTGCCAGAGTTTGAGCAGGCCGGCACGGGTGTCGACCTCGCTGCGCCAATGCAATTCGTTGCGACGCATGATGTCGGCCATGCTGCACTGGTGTTCGTGCGTCAGCGCGAGCAGTTCGGCGGCGCTGTGAAAGGGGTGGGGCAGCACGGTGGCGTCGGGGGCGACCACGGGGTGCCTGCTGCCATCTTCGGCCACTTCTTCGCTGACCACAAACCCGCCCCCTACGGAGAAGTAGCTGCGTGAACTCAGCTCCTGGCCTTGTCCGTCCAATGCGAAGAAGCGCAAGCCATTGGGGTGAAAGGGCAGTGACTGCAATGGCAGAAACCGCAGGTCGGTAGCCGGGTCAAAGGGCAGGTGGGTGTGCCCCAGCAAGGGCAGGATGCGGTGCTCGCGCACGCAAGCCATCCACGAGGGAATGGAGTCAATGGGGACGGTGTCGGGGTCGTGCCCCATCAAGCCGAGGATGACGGCCTTGTCTGTGCCGTGTCCGCGCCCGGTGGCACCCAACGAGCCATACAGCTCGCAGCGCAGTTGTCGCACCAGGGGCAAGATGCCTTGCGATTCCAGTCGCAGGACGAAGAGCTTGGCCGCCCGCATGGGGCCGACCGTGTGAGAACTGGAGGGGCCGATGCCGATTTTGAACAGGTCAAAGACGGACACGGCCATGATCAGCGCTCCGTACGCAAACGTTCGATGAGTTGGGCGGCTTCGCGCAGCGCGCCGTGGTCGCTCAGCCCCATGTCGGCGAGTTCACCCTCTGCAATGGCGTCGCACAGGCGTTCGAGTTGCAGCAAGATGGCGGCCAAGGTGGCGTCGTCGGCGTTCAGGCGCGGTTGCCATTCGCGCAGGGCAGCAATGTGGCGTTTGCGGCTGTCGGCGCGGGCTTGTTTGATTTCCGGGTGGTCGTAGGCCAGCTGGCGCAGGTGGCGGCGGAAGATCAGGAACGAGCGTTGGCCTTCTGCCAGGGCTTCGGCAATTTGCAGGCTGGTGGCCTGGCGTGCCATCAATTCGCCCAGGATGGCGGTTTCGGCATCTTCCCAAACTTGGTGGACCTGCACGAAGATGTCGATCTTGTCCTTGTACCAACGGTAGAAGGTTTGCGGGGCAAAACCTGCGCGGCGCGCAATGCGATTGGTGTCGGTGCCAGCAAAGCCGTGTTCAATGAACTCGGTGGCGGCCGCACGCAACAACAGGGTTCGCGTGTCATCGCCTGCGGGCGGGGCGGCATCCGCGCGGCGGCTCATGCGGCGAGGGCGCGGCTGGGAAAGTGTGTCTTCAGCCATGAAAACAGGTCGTGGTAGACCAGATGCTGGTCGGGTTCGTGAAACAGGTCGTGGGCCAGGTCTTGGTACCGGCAGGCGCGAATCTGGGTTCCGGGTGCCAGTTCGACAAAACGGTCGCAGGCGCGAGCCTGCACCAGTCGATCGGCTTCCGAGTACAGCAACAGGGTCGGGCGAGTCCACCCTTCAGCCCGGGCCATCACGGCCTGACCGTTGTTGAGAATAAACTGAGTCAGCCTTGGGGTGATGCGTTGGTGGATGAGGGGATCAGCCAAGATGTCGGCCACCACTTTGGGGTCGGAACTGCACCAGTCGGCCTTGAGCCCGACGGGCACGGACAGATCGGGCACCAGGCGGCCAAAGGTCGACAGCAAGGCCTTTTGGGTCATGGTCATGCTGGGTTCCAGCGCTGGTGCGCACATGACCAGTCCATCTATGGGGCGGGCCCAGGCCACCGATTCGTTTGGATGCGACCAGGCCGAGGCCATGCGCGCCGCAATCAGCCCGCCCATGCTGGCGCCCACCAGAACCCGAGGCAGGCCAGGGTAGGCCGCTTGCGCGGCATCCAGCACTGTGGCCAGGTCGTGCATGAAGTCGTCGTCTTGTTCGAGCGCGCCGCGAGCGCCTTCTGATTGGCCGTGTCCGCGGTGGTCGTAAGATAAAACTGACCACCCCGCCTGATTGAGGGCCTGGGCCACGTCGTGGTAGCGGCCAGCGTGTTCACACAGGCCGTGCAGCAGCACGATCAGCCCTTGGGGGCGGTCAATGGGGTGGTGATAGGTTCTCAACTGGAGCCCGTCGCGGGCAGCCAGTTGAGGGGAAATCTCGGCTCGAACCATAGTGCGCAGTATGCCGTGAGCCGGGTGCGCTTGTGATCATTTTGTGCGCATGTGCACTAATGTTCGGGAAAGTCTGGACCGAGGAAACCACGCCCGAGGAATCCGCAGGGGTTCAGTGCGAGGTGCCTTCTGATCGGGTGATTTTGTTGTACACGTTGTACTTGCCCACCGGTTTGCTCATGGGGAGGCGTTTGATTTCGGTCAGGGTGCTGGCGTCGTACACGATCAAGGCGCCGTCCATTTCCCACAGGCTGGCCAGGGCGTATTTGCCGTCGCGGGTGAACTCGATGTGGGCCAGGGTCTTGCCGGCTTCGCCTTCAATGGTGCGGGCGGGCTGCAGGGTGGCTTTGTCGATCAGCATGAGCTTGTTTTTTGCGGGGCTCATCATGGCGTCGACCCAGGCGTAGCGGCTGGCTTCGTGGCTGCGCATGAAAAAGCCGGGGCCCAGGGTGGGGATCTGGGTGACGGTTTTCCAGGTTTGCATGTCGATCACGCTGATGACGCCATCCTTCAGGTTGGGTGAAGCCAGCACGGTGGTTTTACTGCCGTCCGGGCGCGTCCAGGGCCAAGTGATGCCCGAACCCAGATGCGGCATGCCGGGCAGGTCGATGTGGGCCACGGCTCGGCGGGCATCCAGGCTGATGACCTGACTGTCGGCCTGCGTTTCACCCGGGCGCGGGCGGGCTGACCCAATGGCGTAGCGATAGCCTTGGTCGAAGAAGAAGTCGTCCAGCGGGGCGCTCAAGGGGGTGCGGCGCACGCCCAGATAGCCCGGCTCGGCAATGGACTCGCCCATTCGGTAGTCGTGCACGTAGCCGTTGTGAATCGGTTCAGCCTTGGGGTTGTAGGAGATTTCCCAGAGTTCGGGAATGTCTTTCAAGGCCACGACAAAGCTTTTACGTGGGGCTGCGTCGTACACCGCCGACACGCGAGACGACTGGGTGCCGTCTAGGGTCTGGGCCGGGTAGAGCTTGAGCAATTGCAGGTTGCTGTCAAACAGCACCACGCTGTGCGGCAGGTAGTTCGCGGCCATCACATAGCGGCCGTCAGCCGACACGGCCACGTTGCGCATGTTGATGCCGGCACGGACCTCGGCCACCACTTTCAGGTTGTAGAGGTCGTACTTGGTGATCCAGCCGTCGCGCGAGCCGAAGTACACGTAGCGGCCATCGGGCGAGAACTTGGGGCCGCCGTGCAGGGCGAAACGCGAGGCAAAGCGGTGGATGACCGTGAGCCGATCGCCATCGACCAGTGACACATGGTGGTCTCCGCCTTCCACCACGACAAACAGGTTCAGCGGGTCGGCTTTCCACACAGGCTTGCCCGGCCACTTGGCCCAGCCGGCGGTTTCCACGCGCGAGGCTTCAATGTCGGCCTTGGCCCATTGGGGACGCGGTTCTTGAGGCGAATAGATCCACTTGGCCAGCGCATTGATTTCGTCGGGTTGCAGCTTGTCGCCAAAGGCTGGCATCTGGGTGGCGGCACGACCTTGGGTGATGACCTGGATGGCGTCTTTCTGTTTCAGTCGCTCCAGGCTTTCCGGCATCAGGGCCGGGCCCATGCCGCCCAGCCGCTCGGCACCGTGGCAGGCGGCGCAGTGCTTCGCGAAAAGCTCATGTGGCGCGGCGGCGCCCGTTGTTGGGGCCGCAGCGGCCACAGAAACGGCGGAAGCGGCTGCTGGCGGCGCAGAGGTTTGCGCATGAGCCATGTCCCAGCCCATCCAGGCCATGCCCATGGCCAAGGCTATCTGGGTGATCCATCTCCACAACATCATGTCACTCCGTTTAGCAAGGTCCGTGTGGATCAGTGAGGGGTGTAGGCAAAGGGGGTGACTTTGATGCGCTCGGTGGTCACATTTACCCCGATCTCTTCATCGGTCAGGTAGCAACCTGGGTCTTCGGCCCAGAAGTTACCGGTGACCTGGTGGGCCCGAACGCGGGTGTTGCCGTTGCAGATGGCCAAGTGTTGGCATTGGCCGCAGCGGCCCTGCACTGGCCGGGGGTGTTGCTTGAGGCCAGCCATCAGGGCGTCGGAGGTGTCGGCCCAGATCTCGCCAAAGGGGCGTTGGCGCACATCGCCCAGGGTGTGGTGCCACCACATCGTGTCCGGGTGAACCAGGCCGAGGTTGTCGATGTTGGCCACGTTCACGCCGGAGGAGTTGCCGCCCCAGGCCACCAGAGCCTGCTGCACATCGCTGGCCCAGCGGGGAAGATTGCGTTGCACCCATTGCAGCAGGTAGATGCCGTCGGCATCGTTGTTGCCCGTCACGAATTCGTGGTCGCGGCCTGCTTGGGCGGCCACCCAGGCGGTGTCGAGCAGCAGGTCGAGGGCCTGACGGGTGGCTTCGAAGTAGGCGTCTTTCGCGCGGTTGAGGTTGCCTCGGCCGGCATAGTTGAGGTGCGAGAAGTAGAACTTGCTGATGTCTTCGCGCTCCATCAACTCCAGCAGGGGGGCAAGTTGGTCGCCGTTCATGGCGGTCATGGTGTAGCGCAGGCCCACCTTCACGCCCCGTTCGCGCAGCAGGTGAATGGCTTGCAGCGAGCGGTCGAATGCCCCTTCCAGGCGGCGGAATTTGTCATGCACAGCGCCAATGCCGTCCAGGCTGATGCCCACATAGTTGAAGCCGGTGGCGGCAATGCGATCGGCGCAGTCCGCATCAATCAAGGTGCCGTTGGTCGACAAGCCTGTGTAGAACTTCATCGCGCGGGCTTGTTCGGCCAGCTCGAAGATGTCTTTGCGCATCAGTGGTTCGCCGCCCGACAGGATCAGTGCGGGCACCCCGGCTTCCTTGAGTTCGCCCATCACCTTCAGGGCCTCGGCCGTGCTCAGCTCGCCCGCATAGTCGGTGTCGGCCGACAAGGCATAGCAGTGCTTGCAGGTGAGGTTGCAGCGGCGGATCAAGTTCCAGATCACCACGGGCCCTTTGGGCTTGCGCTGGGGGCGATGGGGGTAGGTGCCAGTGCGTTCGGCCTGGGCCAGGGCATTCATGAATTCGGAAATGCGGAACATGGCTTACTCCTATGCAGAGCCGGGTTTGCGCAGGCGCAGTCCGGTCTTCTTGAGAATCTGGGTGCTGTAAAGGATGTCGCGCTGGCGCAAGGCGCTGCCCAACACTGCTGCGATTTGTTGTGCCTGTTGCTCGACTTCTTCGCGAGTGTGCCCATGCACCATGGCAAACAGGTTGTACGGCCACACGGGCAGGCGGCGGGGGCGGCGATAGCAATGCGAGACGAAGGGCAGTTGCCCAACGCGTTCGCCCAATTCATCGACCAGGGCGTCGTCTACATCCCACACCGACATGCCGTTGGCGGTGTAGCCCAGACGGTAGTGGTTGGGCACGGCCCCGATGCGGCGAATGAGGCCTCGCTCCAGCATGGCTTGCAGGGCCTGAATGACCTCGGCCTCGCTCATGCCGAGTTCTGCCGCCACCTGTTGGTAGGGGTGCGGGGTGAGGGGCAGGCCAGCCTGGGTGGCCGCGATCAGGCGGCGTTCCAGTTCGCTCAGACCCGAAGGGACTGAGGGCCGGGCAGCGGGGGGCTTGGCAACACTCATGCGGGCAGACGCAGTTCAACGAAGAACTCGCGCTCCTTGGGAAAGGCCCAGACGGTCAGGCCGGTGAGCGACTCGATGCGATCACACACAGCCTGGGCTTCTTGCGGGCTTTCGGCGGCGACCACGAACCACATGTTCAAGGCGTGTTCGCGCCGGTAGTTGTGGGCCACTTCGGTCTGGGCATTGACGATCTGGGTGACTTCGTCATAGCGGTATTCCGGGGCCGCCAAGGCCGCCAGCACAAACTGGCCGCCAGCCGCTTCGATCTGGAACAGGGGGCCAAAGCGGGTCAGCCAGCCTTCGTGCAGCATGCGATCCAGCCGGGCCAGCACATCTTGTTCGCTCAAGCCCAGGTCATTGGCCACTTGGGCATAAGGCGCGCTGCACAGCGGGAAGCCGCCATGCAGGTGGTTGATGAGGCGACGATCGATGTCGTCCAGGCTTGAGTGCGTCATGCGGCCACGGCCAGGGTTGAGGGGGCACCGGGGCGGAAGTAGCGTCCGCCCGTTTGCTTGTAGCGCTGGGTGCTGAACAGCACCGCTTGGTCATACGGTAGCAGACCGGCGGCTTGCCTTGCGTGTTCAATGTGGGCGCGGGTTTCGGCCTCGGTGCGGCCATGCACCATGCAGTACAGGTTGTAGGGCCAGCCTTCGTCGCGCTGGCGGGCGTAGCACAGGGTGATGCCGGGTTGCTTGGCCAGGGCCTGGCCGCGCTCGATGAACGACTCATCGGGTACGTTGAATACCGTCATGGCATTGGCGGTCACGCCCAGTTCATGGTGGCGCACCACGGCACCAAAGCGGCGCAGCACACCCGTATCCAGCCAGCTTTGAATGGTGTGGAGCACCGCGGTTTCGCTGCGGCCTGACTGCTGGGCCCATTGGGCGTAGGGCTCGTCCACCAAGGGCAGGCCTGATTCGATGGCGGCTGCCAGGGTGTGGTCGCTGCTGTCGATGGGGTTGCAGCGGCGTTGCTGAACCGCCTGGCAGTGGCCGGTGCGCAAATCGAATCCCAGGTCGATGCGGAAGGCGCGGCGCATGGGCAGGCGCAGCGCACGCAAGCCGGTCAGCGCTTCGATTTGGCTGACACAGGTATCACGGTCTGCCTGGCTGGGCGCGGTCACCACAAACCACAGGTTCCAGTGGTGCTGGCGTGCGTAGTTGTGGTTCACATAGTCAAAGGCGTTGACCTGCTGGGCCACGGCATCGAGCTGCTGTGGCGGTACGGCCAGCGCGCACAACATCGCCGAGCCGCCCGCCCCCACCCCGAAAATGCCCCCGATGCGACCCAGTGCGCCCGACTGCTGTAGCAAGGCGTAGCGTGTTTTCACTTCCGAAGCGGAACAGCCCAGTGAACACGCGATGGCCTCGAAGGGCCGCGAGCAAAGCGGGAAATCGCGCTGCCAGTCGTTGAGCAGCGCCAGATCGAGGGTGGCCAATGGCCCGATGGATGCGGTCATGCTCAGAACCCGATACGTCCAGCACGGTGAGTCAGAAAGATGCCGCTGGGTGCATCGATTGACAGGGTTTGCAGCGTGTCGAAGCTGCTGGGGTCGATCACGCTGACCAGGTTGGCGTCGCGCGAGGAGATCCAGACTTGATCAGCCCGTGGGCTGAACTCCATGTGGAGCACGGCTTTGCCGGGCTCCAAGGTGCGAACCACCTGTCGGCTGGCCGTGTCGATGACCTGAACCCGGCTGTAATCGGGTACAGCGAAATTCACCCAGACCTGCCGGCCATCGGGGCGTGCCATCACGAACACAGGCTGCCCCAGAACGGGGATGCGGGCGGTTTCTTGCCAGGTGTCGGTGTCGACCACCAGCACCTCGTGGCGCCCAATGGCAGGCAGATAGGCGTGGCGACCCGACACGGCCCAGCCGCGCAGGTGAGGCATTTTGTAGACAGGCAGAGGCTCTTGTCCGCGGCCATAGCCAGACAGAATCTTGCGGGCCTTGGGCTGTGGTGCCCACAGGTCGATCAAGGCCAGGCCGTCTTCGCCAAATAGCCCCGCAATGTAGTGGCGGCCGTCAGGCGAAATCAATGCGTCGTAGGGCTGGTGTCCGATCTGCTGGATTTTTTGAATTCGAGGTGCTTGGCCGGCGCCGGGCACATCGGCAATCCAGACTTCATCGGCATCGAACAGCGAGAACACGAAGCGCTGGCCCTGGCCCACATTGGGGGCATCGACCAGCCCGACCACGCGCGACAGCTTGCCTGGGGCGTACTCGGCCGGAATGTCTGCCACCAGTTCCAGCGTGCGGGCGTCGAACACTTTGACGCCGCCCGGGGTGTAGTTCTGCGCGGCCACATACCGACCGTCTTGCGACATGGCGCCGCCAATGCTGTTGCCGGCCTGCATGACACGGGCTTCCAGCTTGCGGGTGAGGATGTTGACCTTGCTCAGTGCACCATCACGGCCGAACACGAAGGCGTGGCGTTCATCGCGCGAGAAGACCACCGAGGCGTGAGACAAGTCACCCAGACCGGCGACTTCCCCCAGGATGGTCATCTGGCTGCTGTTGACGATGGCGACCTTGCCGGTGGCGCGTTCGATGATCACGCCCAAGTCACCCGTGCCAACCGGCTCAGTGGCGGCGGGTTGCATGGCGCAGCCAGACAGCGCGCCGAGAGACATCAGGGCACTCAGGCCCAGGGCATTCAGCCAGCGAGACAGCAGGGGCGATCGACGGTGATTCCGTGAGGAGATCTGGGCGGTCATGTTGGCGCGCGCTCCCGTTTGTCTGGTGTCATTCTTGTGGAAAGCCGGCACGCAGTTGCTCGGCAATCCAGCGGGCGTCGGCTTCGGAGATCATGGTCTTCCAGCCTGGCATGGGGGTGCCTGGACGCCCGTGGTAAATCGTGGCCACCAGACTGTCGAGCGGCATGCCCGCCAGTGCAGTGGGTGTAAGGGGCGGCCCCAGTCCGCCAGTCAGCTGCATGCCGTGACACGAGCCGCAGTCTTGTCGAACCATGCGCACCAGGTGGCGCGAGTGATCTGACAGGCTTGCGGCCGTGTGGGGCTGTGGGGCCGTGCTGCAGGCGCTGCCCAGCACCAGACTGGGCAGCACACACAGCTTGATCCAGCTTGAACGCAAGATCAGGACTTCAGGATCGAATCGACGGCACCCTTCAGATCCTCGTCGTTGATCTTGTCAGGACCGTTGGGTGGCATGGGGATGGGGCCCCACACGCCAGCGCCACCCTTGCGAACCTTTTCGGTCAGCTTGGCTGGGGCGGACTTGTCACCCTTGTACTTGGCTGCGATGTCCTTGAAGGCGGGGCCCACCAGCTTCTTGTCCTTGGCATGGCAGGCCACGCAGCCGGCCTTGTTCATGGCTTCTTCAGGTGTGGCAGCCAGGCTGCTGGTGGCCACGAGGGCCAGACCGATGGCAGACAGGGCAATGCTCAGTTTCTTCATGAATGACTCCTGCTTAGTAAACGTCGTGCTGAGTGTTGTTCACGTTGAAGTGACCAGTCGGGGTGATCAGGCGTGGATCCTTGATCACGGCTTTCAGCTTGAGGGTCTTGTCGTCGACCACCACGATGGCCGATTGCTTGTCCTTCGCAGACCACACGGCCAGCCAGACCTCATCGCCAGCCTTGTTGTACTCAGGCTGAACCACGCGCATCGCACCACCGTCGGAGATGCCGGCCCACTTGGCGATCGGCAGCACGGTGAAGCCCTTGGACAGGTTCTTGATGTCGTACACCGCCACCGATTGGGACACGTTGGGATCAGGATTCAGAGGGTTGTCCACATACAAGTGCTGAGAGTTCGGGTGGCTCTTGATGAACAGCGAACCGCCGCCTTGGCTCTTGATGTTTTCGACGACCTTCCAGGCGTACTGCTTGTGGCCCTTCGGATCGGTACCGATCAGCGCAATGCTGTCGTCACCCAAGTGTCCCGTCGACCAGACAGGGCCGTACTTGGGGTGAACGAAGTTCGCACCGCGGCCTGGGTGAGGGATCTTGCCCACATCGATCAGGGCTGACAGCTTGCCTTCCTTCAGGTCCACGGCGGCAATCTTGTTCGATTGGTTCGCAGCGACCATGAAGTAACGCTTGGTCGAATCCAGGCCACCATCGTGCAGGAAGCGAGCGGTGCCGATTTCAGTGGTCTTGAGGGCGTTGATGTCAGAGTAGTCCACCAGCAAGGTCTTGCCAGTTTCCTTCACGTTCACGACGAACTCAGGCTTGAAGTGCGAGGCCACGATCGATGCCACGCGTGGCTCGGGGTGGTATTCCTGTTTGTCCACCGTCATGCCACGGGTGCCCACAATCTTCAGGGGTTCCAGGGTGTCGCCCTTCATGATGGTGTACTGGGGTGGCCAGTAGCTGCCGGCAATCGCAAGCTTGTCTTCATAGCCCTTGTACTTCGAGGTGTCCACCGAACGGGCTTCCAGACCCACGCGGATTTCAGCCACGTTGTCAGGCTTTTCCATCCACAAGTCGATCATGTTGATCTTGGCGTCGCGGCCAATCACGAACAGATAGCGACCCGATGCCGACATGCGCGAGATGTGCACCGCATAGCCGGTCTTGACGATGTTGATGATCTTCTTGGTGTCACCGTCAATCAGGGCCACTTCACCGCTGTCACGCAGGGTGGTCGAAAAGATGTTGGCGATGTTGTAGTTGTTCATCTTCTTCGTCGGACGCTTTTCCGGCGGGACGATGACCTTCCAGGTGTTCTTCATTTCGGCCATGCCGAATTCGGGCGGTGTGGGAGGGTCTTGCTGGATGTAGCGGGCCATCAGGTCGACGTCTGCTTCAGACATTTCGCCCGAGGTCATCCAGTTGGGCATGCCGGCAGGCGAACCGTAAGCGATGAAGACTTTGAGGTAGTCGGTGCCCTTGGCCAGGGTGATGTCGGGTGTCAGGGGCTTGCCGGTGGCACCCTTACGCAGCACGCCGTGGCAACCCGCGCAGCGTTCAAAGTAGATCTTGCGGGCTTTGTCGAACTCGGCCTGAGTCATTGCCGGGGCCTTGGGGTTCGAGCTTTGGTACATGGGCTCGTTGGCCAGGGGCGAGGTGCCTGCCTGATAGTTCATTTCAGGCTGGGTCACGCCCTTGTCAGCGGCGTGAGCCAAGCCTCCCAAGGCGGCGAATGCGGCCAGCGCGAGGGTGGTGGCCTGTCGTACTACGGTTGTCTTCATGCCTGGTTCTCCTTATTGCAGCGCAAACCTGCGTGAGCAGGGGTTGTGGTGAGGTTGCTGCTTTCCCTCTGTGCCGACCCATCGTGCGCGGGCAAACCCGCAGGCTCCTTAAGGCGGATCAAGAGAACCGGGTGGATCGAGACAACATGAGCCACGTCAAACCGTGTGTGGCTTTCGCCTCACGCAGCCATCATTTGGTACTGCGACAAACGTTCGGTGTCTTGAATGCGGATCTGACGCTTGTCGACCTCGATGAGGCCGGCCTCGATCAGTTCATGCAAGACACGAGAAAAGTATTCGGGCGTCAGTGACAGGCGTGAAGCCAGCGTGGCCTTGCTGACAGGCAGGGTGACCGTGCGTTGATGCGTCGATTCACCGTATGCACAAGGCAGAGTTGGGGTTTCCCCATGCAGCAGGTATCCGATCACGCGCTGTGTGCCTGATCGCAATGAGTAGGACTCGACGTCGTGGATCAGCCCGTGCAGCTTGCGTGAAATGCCCGCGAGCATGCGCAGCGCGAAGCGGTGGTCGGTTTCGATCTCGCGCATGATGGCGATGCGCTTGACTGTGAGCAGCGATGTCTCGGTCAAGGCCTGTGCGTTGACGATGTAGGGCCGGCCCGTGAACATCAACGCTTCGGCAAAGGTTTGCCCAGGGCTGATCAACTCGATCACTTTTTCCTGGCCATTGGGAGCCAGTGCAAACAGTTTGACCTGCCCGCTGATGACCGCATGCAGTTCATCGCAAGGGTCACCCACCCGAAACAGCATCTCGCCACGAGACGCTCGACGAACAATGCAGCCTTCCGCGACTCGCTCCAGTTCAGCAGGTTGCATGTCGGAAAACAAGGGCAATTCGCGCAGATAGGGCGCGATGGCAAACGAGTATTGATGATTCATGTCAGGACTCCAGGACCGCAGCGTGTTGCTGCGTCAGGTGACGGGGTACTGCATGCGATTCTGAAAATACCCGAATTCATGCATTTGATGCATGTCAATTCCGACCATTTGACTCGGCTTTCATAGTTCTTCAGAACGATGGGGAAAGTCCTCGGTTTCGGGGCTGACCTCGTCACTTTGGTGTGGCCAGTTGCGCGTAAACCGTACTGAGTCGCGACACCAGATCGGATGGGTTGTGCACCACAGCGAAGCCGCGTTGCCCGAATAAATTGGGGAGATAGTCGTGCGCTTCCTGGTCGATCGTGACGCAGTAGGGCACCAGACCCGCTGCTTTGGCTTCCAGCACAGCCTGTCGGGTGTCTTCCAGGCCATGTCGGCCTTCGTAGACGTCCAGATCATTGGGTTTGCCGTCGGTCAGCAACAGCAGCAGACGCTGTCTTTCTGGTCGGCCTTCCAGGCCTTTGATGGCATAGCGAATGGCGGCCCCCATGCGGGTGTAATAGCCCGGCCGGATGGCCCCGACTCGCGCTTGAATGGCCGCGTTCCAGGGTTCGTTGAAGCGCTTGAGCAGGTGCATGCGCACGTTGTGGCGGCGGACCGAGCTGAAGCCCAGCATGGCGAAAGGGTCTCCCAGTGCGGTGAGGGCTTCGCCAAAGACATACAGTGATTCTCGGATCACATCGATGATGCGTTGGTCGTTGCTGGCCCAAGCATCGGTGGACAAGGACAGGTCGGCCAGCAACAGGCACGACAGGCTGCGCTCGACGGCCTGCCGGCGGGCATAGACGGGGGCTTCACCATCGTGCCGTGGGCTGGCCAGGGCCTCGGTTTGCCACTGTACCCAGGCGTCGAGGTCGAGTTCCTCGCCCTGGGGCTGGGCGTGCAGGTGCCGCGGCAGAGCGCGCAATATCTCCAGCTTCTTGCGAATGCGACGGGCGGTGCGGCGCAAATGTTCGGGCGGGATATAGGGGGTAGGGGTGCGCGCTTCCAGCAGTTGGGCTGCGCAATGGTCGGGCACCAGGCTCTGGGCTTTCCAATGCCATTCCGGTAGTCGTACGCCAGGGCCCAGAGGTAAATCGTCCTGGGCTGCTCCGGGCAGGTCGAGGTCGAACTTGACACGCGCGGCGCTGGTTTCGCCATCGGGCGCAATGGCCAGGCTGTTCATGTCGTCGGCGGCTGCCATGGCGTTGCCATCGTCGTCGTCGTCGGTCTGGCGGTTGACCTTGACGTACTCGCTCCACGACATGATCGATTCGGCTCGGAAGAACATCATCATGCCGCTTCGGTCGGTCGCGTTTTCGGTATGGTGCGCGCGCCGGCGCTTGCGGTCCTCCTGGCTGGCTTGGGCCCGAGGCTCACCCTTCGGCTCTGCTGGGGTGCGTGTGACACCTGATGCGGCCTGCGTTTGGGGCGAAGGGCTGAGCCAGAGCCAGACGGGGGCCACTTCGCGTGGGGTCAAAGAGCGCCCGTGCCAAAGCGGAGTCCCAGGCAGGAACTGGGACGTCACCTGTTCAGGGCTCAGCAATCGGGTGCTGTTCAGGGCGGCTTGCACAATGGACTCGGACTGTGCTGCAGCGCCCTTGAGTTGTCCTCCCGTTGGCCGCAGTGCCATCAGGTGAATCAAAAGGGTTTGGTACCGAGCCTGCATACCCGGGAAGGCTTGCAGGGCGCATTGTGTTGCCCAGAGGTTGTCGTCAATCCAGTGCCCGGTGTCGATGTGACACGCCGCCAGCGTGGCCAGCCACAGGTAGAGGTCGCGGTTGAGGGCGCGTTCCTGGAAGATGGCGATGGAGGGCGGCAGGGCCAGGCTGTCGGTATCCAGCATGGGCAGATGGTCATGTGTGGCGCTGCCTGCGATCTTCTGCAGCCAGCTGCGCGCCCCGCCGCGTTCTTGTGCGGTGGCTTCGCGCAGGCGTACGGTGGTGCCCCCACCGGCCGCGCGAAACAGCAACTCGATGGGGCGCTTCACCTCGTTCAGATGGATGCGGGCTTGTTCATGCTCCGCGCTGGCTGCGCGGGTGATGAATTGATGCCACAGGCGGCCAACCAGTTCTTCCATCAATGGCTCCGCGTAGCGGGTTGGCCCGCAGGGGAGGACGGGCTTGGGGCCGCGGGCGTGGCCATGGCCGAACGGCGTTGACGAATGGTTTCGGCTACCGCGGCCGCGTCCACCTTCCAGGTGAGCAAGGCAGGTTGCTGATGGACCGCCTGCGAGTCGTCGCATGCTTCCAGGCAACGACCACATTGCACGCAAGAAAACATCATGCGCTTGATGTCGCGCGGGTGCAGTCGCATGGGGCAGGCGTTATCGCAGGCGCTGCCATGGGGGATGTGGCAGGTGCGGCAATCGCGAGCTCGCTCGCGTTCAAAGGCCACTACCATCCCCTTGGGGTTGGCCATCCAGGCCAAACTTTGAAACAAGCCGACAGCACAGCCAAAGCGGCAGAACAAGTGGCGTGCGAACAGGAACTCCAGGCTGAACACCAGGGTGCCCGCACCCAGGAAGCGCGCCTGATTCGGGGTGAGACTGGCATGCAGCAGGTTGTGCCAGATTTCAGCCGGAGGCAGCAAATACGTCAGCAGGGTGATGGCCCACAAGCCTGCAAACAGCACCGACCCCAGGCCGTAGACGGGCCACCACCATGCTGATTGCTCAATGGCTTGGCCATTCGGGCGGGTGGAGGGCAGGGGGTGCTTGTCCCACAGGCTGAACTTGCCGCAGGCACGGCGCAGCACGCCGTTGAGCATTTCGACAATGGAAAAGTGAGGGCACAGCCAGCCGCAGTACAGGCGGCCATATTTCCAGGCAACCGTCAGCCCGCCAACGATGAACAAGACGATGGGTAACAGGCCTTTGAAAAACAGCTGTGCCGCAGTTTCGGCAGGTGTGGCTTGGCCTTGCATCAGGGCGTCGATGCCCAAATGCCACTTCATGCCCAGCACATACAGTTGGGTCTGGTTCAAATCAAAGCGAAAAAGATCCAGTGCAGGGGCGAGCAGGAACAGGGTGAAGAACCCGATCTGCCACAGTCTGCGCTGGGTCTGTCTAGGTAGGCCAGATGGCATGAACCACCTCATCAAGCGCGGTGGCCGTTTCGTGGTCGTCGGTCAGAGCATCGACGATGGCGGCACGGCAGGCCTGGCGTGGCGTGAAACCGGCGCGAATCAGCTTGCCGGCATAGATCAGCAAGCGCGTACTCACGCTTTCTTCCAGGTCGTGGTGGCTCAGCCGGCGCAGCGAATGCGCTAGCTTGACCAGGCTTTGCGCGGTGGATGACTCGACCTGCGCTTCGCGCGCCACCACTTGCTGTTCAACCTCGGCCGCAGGGTAATCAAACGTCAAGGCCACAAAGCGTTGGCGTGTGCTGGGCTTGAGGCTCTTGAGCAGGTTCTGATAGCCGGGGTTGTAGCTCACCACCAGCATGAACGACGAGGGTGCGTGCAACACCTCACCGGTTCGCTCAATAGGCAGAATGCGGCGGTCATCAGCCAGGGGGTGCAAGACCACGGTGGTGTCCTTGCGGGCTTCCACCACCTCGTCGAGGTAGCAGATGCCGCCTGCGCGAACCGCACGGGTCAGCGGTCCATCGGCCCAGACCGTGTCGCCTTGACCGATCAAATGCCGGCCGACCAGGTCGGCGGCGCTGAGGTCATCGTGGCACGACACCGTGAACAATGGCCGCCCAAGGCGGGCGGCCATGTGTTCTACGAATCGTGTCTTGCCGCAGCCCGTGGGGCCCTTGATGAGCAAGGGCAGCTGATGGGACCAGGCGCGCTCGAATAACTCGCACTCCTGGCCCTGTGCCTGGTAA
>CAYVOP010000036.1:0-24685 GCA_964453105.1 uncultured Aquabacterium sp.
GGTTCACGTCGATCAAGCCATAGAGAATTTCGGCCGACTCCTGCAAACCATCGTCCAGCAAGGCATCGACAGCACGGTGCAAAACGGCGCCCATGATCAACAACAGGGCCACGCCACAGGCTGCCGCCATGAGCAAAACCTGGCGGGAAATTCGTCCGCGAATCGAAGGCAAGGTCGTCATAACGGAATCCGGTACCCCAAACCACGAACGGTGTCGATCAAGTCACGCCCCAGTTTCCTGCGCAAACTGGCAATGTGCACTTCCAGCGCGTTGCTCGACACATCGCTGTCAAAGCCCAGACTCAAACCCTCGAGTTCGGTCTTGGGCACGATCCGGCCAGCGCGGCTGGCCAAGGCTTCAAGCACGCTCCACTCCCGTGCGGTCAACTCGACTGCACGCCGGACCTGAGCATCAACCAGCCAAACCGTTCGACTGATCAGGTCCACCTCGACAGGCCCGAACGCGCGACGCCCAGACGGGGCCCCAACCGAACGCCGCCAGACCGCATTCAGGCGTGCAACCAGCTCTTCGGGCGCGAAGGGTTTGACCAGGTAATCGTCTGCGCCGGCCTCCAGGCCACCGAGCCGGTCGGCCAGCATGTCACGCGCGGTGAGCATCAAGATGGGAATGACATCGCCCTGACGCCGAAGGTTCGCCACCCAGTCGCGCCCAGAGCCATCCGGCAACTGCCAGTCCACCAGCAAGGCATCGTACGGTTCTGAACGCATGGTGCGCGCAGCATCCAGCCGCTGCACCCAGTCCACCTGGTGCCCTTCGGCCAACAAAAAATCTCGCAGCCCCTCGCCAAGAATGGCGTCGTCTTCGAGCAGCAACAAACGCATCGATATCGTCTCCCTAATCTGTTGACCCGTTCAGGCAGCAAGCAGAACATTACCCCGCCAAGCTGAAGCCACGCTGAGCTTAAGCTGGTCTTCAGCTTAGCCACTCATACTGCCAGTCATGAAAAACGACCGCATTGTTCTCTCCGCCTGCATGGCTCTGGCTATGACTTGGGTCACATCTGCTTCGGCTGCCCAGCCCCTCAAGCTTTCAGCACAGCAGGTTCAAAAACTGGGCATTCAAACCAGCCCAGCTCAATCAGCCTCTGAGGTGACCCTGAGCTTTCCGGCCCAGGTCATGTTGCCCGCCGACCGGCAATGGCTGATTTCAGCCCCAGCCGCCGGCTTGGTGCAAAGTTTGTCCGTGCGCGAAGGCGATGCGGTCAAACAGGGCCAGACGCTGGTTCGTCTCCACAGCGTGCAGGCCCAAAGCCTTCAGTTGGACTGGCAAGCGGCCAAGAGCCAGGCCGACTGGGCTCGCTCGCAGCTGCAGCGCGACCAAGCCCTGTTCCAGGAAGGACTGATCACCCAATCCCGACTGGAAAGCAGCCAGACCCAAGCTGCGCAAGCCTCTGCCACTGAAGCGCAAAGGCGTCAGGCTTGGCAGGACGCAGCCGGATCCTCTGGCACCAAGGCCGGAGCCCTGGCCATTACCAGCCCGGCACGTGGGCATGTGCTCGAACAGATTGCCACTTTAGGGCAGCGCGTCGAAGCCATGGCCCCGCTCTACCGAATCGGTCAACTCGACCCCATCTGGGTTGACATTCAGGTCCCCGTCGCGCAGGCCAATCGCATTCGGACGGGCGACAAAGTCAGCGCCTCGCTGCCTCAGAGTCAGGAGGTGCTCACGGGACGCATCACCGGGCAAGGCGCCACCGTGCATGCCGCATCGCAAACGGTTCGCCTGTATGCCCAGATCTCCAACCCCGACCTACGCCTGAAGCCCGGCCAGCTCACTCAGGTCCAACTGGCTCAACATGGCGTGGCTGACGCGGTTCGTGTGCCAAGTCAGTCGGTGCTCACACAGGGGCGCATCAGTCAGGTCTTCGTTCAAAAGGCGCCAGGGCAATATGAATTGGTGCAGGTACAGGTGCAATCGACCGCCGGGCCGCACAGCACGGTCACGGGCTTGCCATCGGGCGCGCTGGTGGTGATCAAGGGCACATCGGCCCTCCAATCGCTCCTGAGCGAGTAAGGCAGACAGCCACCATGTTCAACCGATTGATCGAATTTTCGCTGCGCCAGCGGGCGCTGATCCTGCTCCTTACCGCCATTCTGTGCGGGCTGGGCTTGATGGCCTGGCAGCGCCTGCCGATTGATGCATTCCCCGACGTGTCGGGCACCCAGGTCAAGCTGATCATCAAGGCACCAGGTTTGACGCCGGAAGAGGTCGAGTCCCGAATCACCGTCCCGATCGAACAAGAGCTGCTGGGCATTCCGCAGCAAAAGATGCTGCGTTCAACGTCGAAATACGCTCTGGCCGACATCACCCTGGATTTTGAAGACCGCACCGATGTGTACTGGGCCCGTCAACAGGTCAGCGAACGCCTGGCCGGTGTGATGGCCAGCCTGCCGGCCAATGCGAGTGGCGGCCTTGCCCCCATCACCACGCCATTGGGTGAGATGTACATGTTCACCATCGAGGGTCCACAAAGCTTGGAAGAACGGCGCCGTGTCCTCGACTGGGTGATTCGCCCTGCGCTGCGTTCCTTGCCTGGAGTGGCCGACGTGAACAGCCTGGGCGGCCGTGTCCGCACCTTCGAAGTGGCCCCTGACCCACTGGCCATGCAGGCCAGGGGCATCAGCTTGGCCCAATTGGAGGAAGCCATCACCCGCGCCAACAACAATGACGGTGCAGGCCGCCTCAACAGCGGCGAAGAAGCCCTCATCGTGCGGGCAGAAGGCGCCATCCAGAATCTGGATGACTTAAGCCAGACCGTGGTCAGCAAAGCCGACGGTCGTGTGACCCGCGTGGCAGACGTGGCCCAGGTACGCCACGGCGAATTGACCCGATATGGTTCGGTCACCCGCGATGGACAGGGTGAAACGGTTGAAGGCCTGGTGCTGGGCTTGCGCGGAGCCAATGCACGCGATCTGGTGCACGCCGTACAAACCAAGCTGGACGAACTGCAAGCCACCCTGCAGGAGGGCATGCGCATCGAGTCCTTCTACAGCCGCGGCAGCCTGGTCGACAAAGCCATTTACACGGTGGGCAAAGCTCTTCTGGAAGCGATTGTGCTGGTGGTGGCCTTGCTGCTGGTCTTCTTGGGCAACGTACGGGCCGCCACAGTGGTGGCTGTCATGCTGCCGCTGTCGGCCCTGGGAACCTTCCTGTTGATGAAGGCCTTCGGCTTGAGCGCCAACTTGATGAGCCTGGGCGGCTTGGCCATTGCGATTGGCATGCTGGTAGATGGCGCCGTGGTGGTGGTGGAGAACATTGAAAGCCACCTGGCCAAACCCCATCACCCAGGGAGCCCTGGCAGCAATATGTTGAGTCTGGTGTTTCGCGCCAGCCAGGAAGTGGCCATGCCGGTGGTGTCCGGTATCGCCATCATTGTCATCGTGTTCCTGCCCCTGCTGAGTCTGGAAGGGCTGGAAGGCAAGTTGTTTGCCCCCGTCGCGTTGACGATTGTCTTTGCCCTGTCTGTCTCGCTGGTGCTGTCGCTGACCGTGGTACCGGTGCTGGCCTCGTGGTTGTTGAAGATGGGCCACCACCAGGAGCCGTGGTTGATGCGCAAGCTGCAACATCACTATGAATGGCTGCTGGACAAAGCTTTGGCCCACCCTCGCTGGCTTTTCGGTGGGGCCACAGCAGCGTTGCTCATCGCGGGCCTGTTGTTCACCTTACTGGGCAAAACCTTCATGCCCACGCTGGATGAAGGCGACCTCATTCTGCAACTGGAAAAGCTGCCCTCGATCAACCTGAACAACACCACCGAACTCGACCTCAAGGTGCAGCAGCACATCCGCGCCAAGGTTCCCGAGATCAAGCATGTGGTGGCACGTAGCGGCTCTGACGAACTGGGCCTGGACCCCATGGGCCTGAATCAAACCGACAGCTTCCTGACCCTCAAGCCCATGAATGAATGGCGCAACCCTGACAAGGAATGGCTGATCGGTGAACTGCGCAAAGCCATGGAAGACTTCCCCGGCGTGGACATTGCCTTCACCCAACCCATTGACATGCGAGTCTCCGAAATGCTGACTGGCGTGCGAGGCGACGTGGCCATCAAGATCTACGGCACCAATCTGCAGCAACTCAATCAGCTCGCTCAGCGTGCCGAGGCCATCATCAGCAAGGTTCCTGGCGCCACCGACACCTTGAGCCTGCGCAACGATGGCGTGCGCTACCTGCAAATCGGCATTGATCGTTTGGCCGCCGGGCAACTGGGCCTGAACGCACAAGACATCCAGTCTGACCTGCGCAAATGGGTGGAAGGCCAAACCGTCGGCGTCATTCAGGAAGAAGGACGCCGTACACCCCTGGTGATTCGCGGCGACGACAGTCTGCGTGACGCCCCCTCCGCGTTCAAGGCCTTGCGGGTGACCTCGGCCGACGGGCAGGCGGTGCCCCTGGAAAGCGTGGCTCGACTAGAGCACGCCGACGGTCCGGTCAAGATTGACCGGGAACGGGCCCAGCGTTACGTGGTCATCCAGACCAATGTGCGGGGGCGTGACCTGGTTAGCTTCGTGGAAGACGCCAAAGCAGCGATTGCCAAGCAATTGCCGCTCCCTACCGGGTACAGCATCACCTGGGGTGGGCAGTTTGAAAACCAGCAGCGCGCCACACAGCGGCTGGCCGTGGTGATTCCGGTCGCCTTGCTGCTGATCTTCTTCCTGCTGTTTTCCACCTTTGGCTCGGTTCGTCAGGCCGTGCTGGTGATGTCCAACGTGCCATTGGCTCTCATTGGCGGCGTGGCGGCCCTGTACCTGTCAGGTCAGTATCTCTCGGTTCCGGCCTCGGTCGGCTTCATCGCGCTGTTGGGTATAGCTGTGCTCAATGGCGTGGTCATGGTCAGCTACTTCAATCAACTGGTGCTCACAGGCATGTCAGGTCTTGAAGCGGTTCGCGTCGGCGCTGCGCGCCGTCTGCGCCCGGTGCTGATGACCGCTGCCATCACAGCAGGCGGACTGCTGCCACTGCTCTTTGCCACTGGCCCTGGCAGCGAAATCCAAAAGCCACTGGCTGTGGTGGTCATCGGCGGGCTGCTGACCTCGACCGTGCTGACCTTGCTGCTCTTGCCTCTGGCCTATGCCCGCTTCGGCGTCGAACCCACCCCAGCGGAGTCTGCCGCATGAAGAACACTCGCCCCCTTTTGATTCTGTCCTTGATGTCATGGGCGTGGGCGCCCGCTCACGCGGTCTCCGATCCCTGGCTGCCCCCCGATGCCGTGGTCATTCAAGCCGTGGCATCCAGCCCCTCCTGGCAAGCGCAGACCAGACAAACCCTGGCCGATGCGGCCAGAGCTGACCAACACGCCCACATCGAACAACCCTGGACAACCCTGGCCAGCTACGGACAACGCCGCAACCGAGCACCGGCCATCGACCCGCAAGAAGCACGGACGCGTGAATGGTCTGTGGGCCTCGAAAAGCAAACCCGCTGGCCTGGCCAGACCCGGGCTGCAGAGCAATGGGCCCAAGAGGCCCAGGCCTTGAAAGACGCGCAAGCTCAACAAGCCTGGCAGCAACAACTGCAGGAGCTGTTCGATCTGCATCAGGCCTGGTTGACGGCTGCCCTGACTGAAAAACACTGGCTTACACAGCGCGATCTGGCTCAACAGCAAGTCGACGCGATTCGCAAACGCCAGAAGATGGGCGACGCCACCCGGGTCGATTTGCTGCAAGTCGAAGCCGCGTTGGCGCAGGCCCAGTCAAAACAATTGGAATCGGCCGAGTTGACTCGCCAGGCTGCACGCAAGCTGCAATCCAGATACCCGACATGGCCCTTGACCTTGCCAGCCGAAACATCGCTCCTGCCGCCCCAGTCGAATGCTCTGCCGGCGGCAGACAGCATCGAACAGCTGAGCCTATCTCACCCTGATGTGAAGGTGGCCCAAGCCCGCTTGCGACTCAGTCAGGCGCAATTGAACGAGGCCCGCGCTCGCACTCAGCCGGCCCCCACCGTGGGAGTGAATTGGGCACATGACAACAGCGGTCGTGAACGCACGTGGACCGTCACCCTGTCCTTGCCGCTGGGCAGCACCTACCAGCAGCTCGACCGACAAGCCCTGGCTTACGACAACGAAGCAGCTGCCGCACAGTCTCTGCAGACCCAGCGCGATGTCCAGACCTTGCTGCAAGCCCAGCACAGCGCCCTGCAGGCAGGCACTCAGCAATGGACGTTGGAATATCAGGCCACCACTCAACTACAAGCAGTGGTGCAATCGCTGAGCAAAGGCATGGCGCTGGGAGAAACCCCGCTGACCGAGGTGCTCAATACCCAGCGCCTGGCCACCCAACAGAGCATTGAACTGATTCAGCGTTACTTTCAGCTCAAGGCCTTGGAGTGGCGCTGGTTGACTGACACGCAACAAGCCTGGATACGCCCATGAAATTCAAGTACTTGACTCTGACGAGCAGTCTGCTCTTGATGGGTTGCGCGCCTTTTCCCGCGCGCACCATCCTTACCGTGGCCAACGATACGAAACCCTGAGATTACGACGAACGCTGTCGCGTTGCTGAACTACATGTGAAGGTGCGCTACCGCGGCCTGGCCAAGAACACAGCGCAGTTGCACACGCTGTTCGCGCTGGCCAATCTGTGGATGGTGCGCAAACGTTTGACCGGGAGCTTGGCATGAGTGCGCCCGGCGCATGGGAAATGGGCGCGAAACGCGCCCAAAACGCCTGCCACAAGAGCATTCAGCCGCCATTGCGGTCATGTCAGCACACCCAACCATGGTCAGTGCTCATTTGTGCAGACCTTCCTTAGGTCAGCAAAAGATTCGATCCAGCATCCAGCTTGGCTCGACAAAACCCTGCTCCCGACATACCCAACACCGGCACGCGAAAATGGCATCTTGACACCATTTCGATGAGAGTCCCAAAGACTCTCGTCAGCGTCAAAATGACAACATCCAAATGGCTTCGCACGCTGGTTCCTCTTGTCGCGGACCTGCCGCAAGACGTACCTGAAGCCGAACGTTACCGCCGCTTGTTGCACGCCGTGCGCAAGCTATTCCCTTGTGATGCAGTGGCCCTGTTGAGGCTAGAGGGGGACATCCTGCTGCCTCTGGCCACAGAAGGCCTGAGCAGCGATATTTTGGGGCGACGCTTTCAGGTGGCCGAGCATCCTCGCTTTCAGACTCTACTCGCTGCAGGGCAGGCCAAACGCTTTGATGCAGACAGCCCCCTGCCAGATCCGTACGACGGTCTACTCGAAGGGATGCACCACCACCTGGAAATTCACGACTGCATGGGGTGTGTCTTGCAGGTCGAGGGCCAGCCTTGGGGGCTGTTGACCTTGGACGCCCTTGATCGCGACAACTTCACCGACGCGCATCTGGAGCAACTACAGGCGTTCGCCAGCCTGGCGTCCGCCACCGTTGGAGCCGTCATGCGCATCAACCGGCTGGCTGCCTTGTTGCAGAGCGAGCGCACTCGTGCGGAGTCATACAAACGCGCAGCGGGACGCCCCGAGCGCGAACTCATCGGCCATAGTGCTGCGTTCAAGCAGATGCTCAAAGAAATCGACCTCGTCGGCCCCAGCGAGCTGACTGTGCTGATCACGGGTGAGACAGGTGTCGGCAAAGAGTTGGTCGCGCAAGCCCTGCACGCGCGCTCGGACAGAGCGGGCCGTCCACTCATCAGTCTGAACTGTGCAGCGTTGCCAGACACGCTCGTGGAGAGCGAATTGTTTGGCCATGTGCGCGGGGCCTTCACCGGGGCCGTCAGCGAACGACAGGGCAAGTTTGAACTGGCCGATGGTGGCTCGCTCTTTTTAGATGAAATTGGTGAACTCCCACTGAGTGTGCAAGCCAAGCTGCTGCGCGTGCTTCAAAGCGGTCAACTGCAACGCCTGGGATCCGACCGCGAGCACCGCGTCAATGTGCGCTTGATTGCCGCCACCAACCGAGACCTGGCGGCCGAAGTCCGGGCTGGTCGACTACGCGCAGACATCTACCACCGCCTTAGCGTCTACCCGTTGGCCGTGCCCGCTCTGCGCGAACGCGGCCGCGACATCCTGCTGCTGTCTGGCTTTTTCATGGAGGAGAACCGCTTTCGCCTCAGGCTGGGTGGCGTACGCCTGGACCAGGCCGCGCAAGCTGCGCTGCTGGCCTACGACTGGCCGGGGAACGTCCGCGAGTTGGAGCACTTGATTGGTCGTAGCGTACTCAAGGCGCTGGGTAGGCATCAGCCGCGTCCACGCATCCTCACGTTGACGCCTCATGACCTAGGCTTGCTCGATGGCGCTGCCAACAACGCCACCAGCGAGGCAACAGACGCAGTCCTTCCCGAGCAAGGCCATGCCACCACTCCGCCCCCATCCGGATCCAAACCCGGACTGAGGCAGGCCGTGGAAGCCTACGAGCGTGTGCTGGTGCAGGAGGCCTTGACCCGGCATCCCAACAACTGGGCAAATGCAGCACGCGAATTGCAAATGGACCGCGCCAATTTGATTCGGCTGGCCAAACGGTTGGGTCTGTACGAAAGTCGCGGGCGCCGCAACGCCCTGTTAGCCTGATCGCACGGCCTCACGCTCCGGTCTTACCTGCAAGGCCTTGCGCAACGCCAGACCACCCAGCAGCAACGCCAACCCGATCAAGCCGAGCCCGGTACGCTGCTGATCGTCGATCAAATAGTTCACGCACAGCCGCGCCGGTGTCTGCAAATACAGCATGCCAGCGCAGGCCGCCATCCACGACACATTGCCGACGAAAAACAGCACCACCTCCGGCGCCATGAGATACCAGCTGCGCGCCAGCGCGAAACCCATCAACCACCAACTGGTGTACTTGGCAATCGCCACGGCATCGGACATGAGTGTGGCGTCCAAGGCTAAAGGCAACATCCAGAAGGCAGCGACACAGCTCGCCAATGTCGCCCCCGTCCAGCCATGCCAGTCGACCACGGCGAGTGGCGCCATGGCCCGCCGCACGGTGGGCACACCACGCCCCCACCTCATGGCAACCCAGCCTGACGCAAACAGGAGAGGAAACTCCAACAGCATGTGCAAAGACATGCGACTTTCGATCACGTATCGCACCGTGGGCCACAACAGGCACAGCGGTGCCCCTAAGGCGCACCAACGCCACCAGCTGAACGTCTCCCTCACCGGTTGTTCCTCTGCTCTGCTGCCAATCGGCGGGCCGCGGTCAAGGCCTGTCGCCACTGCCCGGGTTCATACAAACCGCGCAATCGCCCCTGCGCATCCAGCAGATGGATGGCCCCGTTGTGCACAAAGCCGCCCTGCCCGTCAGGCACCACCACCACGCCGAGCGAACGCAGCAAGGCCTTGGCATCCTGAGGGGTGGCCGGAACCCCTAGGGTCCACCACCGTGGATCTGCGCGCACCGCCGCAGCGTACTCGCGCAATCGCGCCGGACTGTCCTGCATCAGGTCAAATGAAATTGACACGAGCTGCACCGATCCGGTCGGCCCTGCGTCCACAGGCGCATCAGCCAGCCCACGCTGCATCTGCTGGTACTCGCTGCCCAGCGCCCGACACACCGAGGGGCAGCGGGTGTAGATGAAGTCCACCAGATAGACCGCTGTGCTGCCATGCGAAACCACCGGCCACAACTGCGGCGAAGCCATGTTGACCAGGGGGCCGAGCATGTGCACCGGCTGGCTCTGCAAACCACCGCTTGCCAGTTGCTGTTGACGCCAGCCCTCAAAGGTCCAGTTTTCCAAGCCATTCGTCATGCGGGTGACGCCCCAACTGAACCCACACAACACGGCCAAGCACAGCGCCCCACTGAGGCGTCGTGCCCGCTTGTCAGCCATCTCGGTCGACATCGCAGTCTTTCGCCCTGCCGTCAAGGCTTCAGCGTGAACTGCGAGAGCTCTGCATCGCCCTTGAACGGCTCAGTCCGTGAAGCCGTCGCTTGACGTACGCTGGCCACCACCTCGGCGCTTACCGGGCCCGCGTGATTGCCCCAACTCTTGCGCACATGGGTCAGAACAGCGGCCAACTCAGCGTCCGAAATCTGCGAGCCAAAGGTAGGCATGGCCCCGTTGTAGGTCTGCCCCTTGACCGTGAGCTTGCCGTTGATTCCGTGCAGCACCGCTGCGCTCAGGGTATGGATGTCACCATTGACCCACTCGGATCCGGCCAAGGGTGGGAACACCCCCGGCAAGCCCGCACCCGTGGCCTGATGGCAAGCCGCACAGCGTGATGCAAACAGTGCGGCGCCATCCACGGCGGCAGCGCCAGTGGCGGGCTTGGGCCCTTGCAACTCGGCCGTCATGCGGCCATCACCCAACTCCGGCGCGGCGGTGATCGAGGCTCGCCATAAATACACCACACCAAACATCATCAACGCTGCCACCAAGGCCTTCACCAGCCATGGCCAGGCCCCATTGCCCTCTTCGGGCTCCGGGTTCTCACGTTGTTGGGGATTGGAACGCTCATGCATCGTCATGGCTGAACTCCGGCGATGTCGGTGATGGGCAAAGCGGGATAGCTGCGATTGAGGGACTGCAGGTATCGGACCAGATCCAAGGCCGCAGGCCTGGCCACAATCACCTTACCGACCAGGATCTGGTCGGCAGGCAACTGGACCTTGACCTCGCCAGCCTCGACCTGATCTGCGGGTTTGACCTCAAACAGATAAGGAAAGCTGGGCATGATGCTGCCCGGCACGTAGGCACGTGGCTGATAAAGGTGTCCCAAATGCCACTGCTCGCTGGGTTGCCGCACGCCAATGTTCATCAGATCCGGTCCGGTGCGCATGGTGCCCAGCAAGTGCGGTTTGTCGTAGGCATAGTCGCCTGCAACGGTGGCCCGCCCCCACCCTCTGGCCAGATCAGGCCCAAAGCCCTGTGCGCGCGGTTGCTGGGTGTGGCAGTACACACAACCATTGGCAATGTAGACCTCGCGTCCGCGCAGTTCGGCACTACTGTAAGGCCGAAGGCCGGGCAAGGGCGGAGTGTCTCGCACCTGCAGATACGGCACCACCACCAGCGCGCTCGTTGACAGACCCAGCATCACCATGGCGCCAGAAATCAGTTTGATCTCGCTTCTCATCGTGCAGCCTCCTTCGTCCACACCGCCGAGAAACGCGCCGCCTCTTGCCGATGCGGCCCGAGGTTCAGTACCAAGCACACAAAGTGCCAGGCAAACACCAGATGGCTCAGCACCATCAGTGAGCCGCCGACACTGCGCCCTTGCAGATAAGGCAGCGTGACAGCCACCGAGGCCATGAAGGGTTGCTTGGCATCCAGCATGGCCAGGCCCTGCAACCAACCGCCAATGCTCAGGCTCAGAAAATAGATGGCAATACCGATGGTCGAGAGCCAGAAGTGCGCCGCGATGAGCTTCGGATAAGGCCACTCACGCGAGGTGATGCGAGGCAGCACAAAGTACATGGCCCCGAAGAACACCAGACTCACGAACCCGTACAAGCCCAGGTGCGCATGGCCCACCGTGTAATGGGTGAAATGCGTGACCGCATTGATGCTGCGCAGGGCCTCGAACGAGCCTTGAATCGAGCTGGCCGTGTACATCAAGCCACCCACCCCAATGAACCGCAGAGTCGGCGAAAAGCGCATGACCGATAGGTTCCCCTTCAAAGTCTGGTACTGATTGATCGTGAAGGCGATCACCGGAATGATCATCATCATGCTTTGCACGATGGACAAGGTTGTCAGCCATTGGGGCACCGGCCCGCCAATCAAATGGTGTCCGCCCACTTGACCATAAAAGAATGCCAAGCCCCAAAAGCCCAACAGCGACAGGTTGTAGGACTGAATGGGTCGTCCTATCACTTTCGGCAAAAAGTAATAGACCGACGCCAATGCCAAGGGCGTGTAAAACAGGCCCAGCACGTTATGCCCGAACCACCAGTTAACGGCGGCCTGCTGCACGCCCTGGTGCAAGCCGGGAATCTTGGCCACGATGAACAGAACCGGCAGCCAGAACAAGGCACACGCCATGTACCACACCGACACATACAAGTGATCGACACGACGGTTGACCAATGTGTAGATCAAAGGCATGGCCATCAGGGCGCCGCCAATGGCAAACATCATGTCAATTTGCCAGGGGATCTCCAGCCACTCCATGCCATCGCTGATACCGGACGCGATGCTGCCCAGTCCGGCAATCAAGGCCGCGTTCCACAACACCGCACCGGCCAGCGCATACCGCGCCCCGATGAGTGGCGTCTTGAGCAGACGCGGAATCACGAACATCGTGATCCCCAGCCCCGCCATCGGCGCCCAACCATACGCCACGGCATTGAGGTGAATGGTGCGAATACGGCCAAAGGTCAGCCACGCTTGCTGCACCAACCAATCCGGTTCATGGAGCTTGACTGAGGCCGTCAGCCCGGCGCCAGAGGCCACCACCAACCACACGATGGCGCAGCAAAAGAAGAACAACACCAAGGGCCCCGTGGAGGCATCCGCCCGCGCACGCTCTTGCAGGGCGACCAGATCGGCAGTCGGGCCAGGATGCGCCCTTGCTTGGGCGTCCAGCAGGTTCTGAAGTTGTTCTTGTGCGCCTTGCGTGGCGGCGGGCTCCTCGGCCCGCCCCACCTCACCTGGCGCAAAGATCACTTCAGCGCCACTGGAGTGTCTGTCAAAAACACCTTTGCTTTGCGACCAGATGAAAACCAGTAACGCGACAAATGACAGTACGAAGGCAGATAACAGAATGGAAGCCGTACTCACAACAATGCCCCAGATCAAAAAATCAATTCGATTGGTTGACCTAACGCAATGAGCGTGCCAAAAAACACTTGAGACAAATCAACAACTTGCATGAACAGGTGTCTGTCTGACACCGCCAAAAATCAAGTCAAGATGACTGCATTCGAGTCAAAGTGACTACACGCCATTGGGGGCACTAAGGAGTGAGGCAGCAGGTCGAAGGAGCGTGTCAATCGCATGATTGGGCTGACTGGCGCGTAAAACCCCAACATAGTCATTCAACTCATTTTGCTGAACAACCCTTTAGCAGCGATTGCCGCCAATCGAAAGCAAACAGTGTTCATCCACTTTGTGGCACGTGAAGCAAAGTTGCCTTGGATTGGGAACCTCATCGAAACGCACATGCCGTCGTCCGACCTGGACGCGGAGGTCGGACCATTCATGCCCAAAGGCAGGCAGGCTTGCCAAGCGAATCCTGGCAACCATCAATATGCTGTTAGATGGCGGAGTCGTGTGAGGACGCACTGATGCAGCCTGGCCAAGAGCGCGGGGAAGTTGCAGACACCCACCCAATACACCCGGCCACGTCAGCGCACCCATCTAAGATCGGCGCACGCTTGTACACGCCTTCACCAAGCCAATCAGATCAAAGGCGTGGGCGAGACGACAATCCCGTCCTCGTCGGCGTACAAATAGTCGTCCGGGCGCACCCAAACGCCCTGAATTTGCACGGCGATGTCTTTCTGACCTTCGTTGCGCTTTTCGGTCGGCAAAGGCATGGATGCCAAGGCGCGGATACCCACATCGCACTCGGCCAGTTCAGCCACGTCGCGCACGCATCCATCTACGATCACACCGGCCCAGCCATTTTTGGCCGCAGCCTTGCCCAGATTGCCGCCGACCAACGCACGGCGCAACGAGGCGCCCCCATCAACCACCAGCACGCGGCCCAACCCGGGGGAGTCCACCGCAGCCTTGACCAGGGTGTTGTCTTCAAAGCATTTGACCGTGCTGACCTGACCGGAAAACTTCACCCGTTTTCCAAAATCACGGAATACCGGAGGCAATACTCGAAATACCCCATCGGTGTCATTCTTATGTACGTCGCAAAAATCGCACGTTGCGAAGTTTTCGGACATGGCAATCCTTTCCAGATAACTTGCAAAAGGCCGAGCATAACTCGCCCCGACTCGCCCAATTGAGGTCTTGTCACTGTCAAAATCAGTCCTGTAGGATCCCATACTCACTGCCGCAGCACACAGCTCTCATGAACCAGCCTCCCCGCACAGACAGTTCACACACGAAGTGGTCGGTCACCTGGCCCGCCGGCGTGTTGCCCCTCGTCTGCCTGGCCTGGTGTGGTCCGGCACTGAGCCAGTCTCGAGCAGCAACTCCAGCTGAACCCGAACCCGTGCGCGTGGCCCCCTTTCAGCCCTATCTGAACGTGGTGGAGTCATTTGTGCGGCAAACCAACATGCCTGACACCCTCAGTGCACGGGAAGCAGACCGCCAGACTCACGAATGGGTCACCCAGTTGTCGCCCGGCTTCAAAGTGCACTCGAAAGGCACGAACCAGGAAATCGAAGGCGGTGCGCGACTTGACATCATCCGTTACGGCAAAGACAGCCGACCGAACCAGACCATCCCGATTGGCGCCCTGCAATCCACCACCGAGTGGCCGGACTCGGGCCTGGGCCTCAAAGCCGGCTGGGCGGCCCAACGTGAAGCCTCCAGCACAGCTTCCGGGGGAGACCCCAACGACGGCTACTCGACCATGACCTGGCGCGTGGCGCCGTTCTTCGAGAAAGAACTCAGCGCCGACACCACCCTCAACGCCCAGGTGGTCAAGAGCCTGACGGACTACCGTGGTCTGAGCGAGACCACACCTCAGCGTGACGACAAGCAGGAAACCGCCGCCACGGCGTCGTGGACCACGCACCCCAGCCCACTGGGCTATCAGATCAGCTTCACCCACAACCGGCAATCGCCCTGGGGGCGCCGCAACACAAGCTCGACATACCTCTTCAGCGAATCGATCACCCGTTTACGCGGCACCTGGGCCCCGGTTCCCGAGTGGCAAATCGGCCCCATCGTCGGATCAGAATCCACCCGGTTAGAGACCAGCGCAAATGACGGCGTCGATCGCAACGTCCAGAGAAAATACGTTTACGACGACAGCGGCAACTTCACCGGCTGGCATGCACGCTGGAGCCCTGAAGAACGCGCCCAACTCAGCCTTGAATCAGAAAACCGCAAACTGGGTCATTCGTGGCAAGCCAACGCCCTCTACCGTCTGGCCTGGACCGACATGAGCGCCCGCTGGTGTCGCATCGTGACGGCTTATGGCAGCTCGGCCTGCGCTTTGGGAGCCAACAGCAACCTGGACCTGCGCAGCCTCAACGAAATGGGCACCATTGCCACCACGCTGGGCGCGCACACACGTGAAGATGCTTCCGGCATGCTGACCCTGAAGGGGCGTCGAGACACCCTCACCTTTGAAGCGGGCCGTGCCGACATCACCCCACTGCAAGGACAAAACACGACCGCGCTCAGCGAACGGTCGCGCAAGTACTATTTCACCAGCGACTTCAGCCACCGGCTGACCCGCACCACCCGTTTCACGGCCCGCCTGAACTGGACCCGCGCCCATTCCACATTGATGTCGGGGCTCAACCCTTCAGGAACCTACACATTCAGCCGAAGTTTCTCCTGGAACACGGCCATTTCCACCGATCTGTCAAGGCAGGCTGCAGCCACATTGGGCTTGCGTCGCCTGATTGTTCATTCGACTGACCCACTCAAGGGCGACAGCGGAGAACTGGCTGCGTTCGCAGGCCTTGGCTACCGGTTCTGACAGATCAGATGTACGAAACCTATTTCGGCTTCAGCAGCCCACCGTTCCTGCTTAACCCAGACCCCAGCTTCTACTTCGACAGCAAGGGTCATAGCAGCGCACTGTCCTATTTGAAATTCGGCCTGTATCAGGCCGAAGGCTTCATTGTGGTCACCGGCGACATTGGTGCCGGCAAAACCACCCTGGTTCGCACGCTGCTGAGCGACATCGACAATGACAAGGTGGTGGCCGCCCAACTGGTCAGCACCCAACTGGAAGCGGGCGACCTGCTGCGCTCGGCCATCACGGCCTTTGGGGTCCCCCTCAAGGGCAACACCAAGGCCGAACTGATTGCCACGCTCGAAGCCTACCTGACCCTGCTGGCCACCCAGAAAAAGCGCGCCGTGCTGATCGTCGACGAGGCCCAGAACCTCAGCCGCGACGCCATTGAAGAGCTGCGCATGCTGTCGAACTTCCAGTTCGGCAACCAGGCCTTGCTGCAAAGCTTCCTGATCGGCCAGCCTGAATTGCGCGAAATGCTGCTGTCTCGCAGCCTGGAGCAATTGCGCCAGCGGGTGATTGCCTCGTACCACCTCGGTCCCATGGACCGAGACGAAACCCGTCGCTATGTGGAGCACCGCCTGACCAAAGTGGGCTGGACCGGTGAACACCCCCGCTTTGAAGACGACGCGTTCGACGAGCTCTACCAGTGGACTTCGGGCACCCCCCGGCGCATCAACCTGCTGTGCAACCGCATCCTGCTGTCCACATTCCTGGCAGGCGGAGATGAAATCACAGCAGCAGCCGTGGCGCGTATCGCCATGGAAATCCGGGCCGAAATCGGCGAGGTTTTGCCGGGGCCCGCAGCGGCCCCCGACCGTGCGGCCATGCCGACTGATCGCCCCATTTTCCAAGACCCAAATGAGTCCCGCCCCCTCGAAATTCCCACGCTCACGCACAGCGTGGAGCCCGGTGCCCTGCCTCATCTCGCGCCTGCGTTCAACGCCCCGGCCTACACCGTTCAAGCCTCTGTCGATGGTTCCGGCACCCAGCCCTATTTCCTGCTGATTTCAGGCTCCATGTCGGGCATTTTGCGGGCCGCCGCCCTGCAACGTGCCTTTGCCACCCGCGAAGGCATGCCCGGACTCAAGGTGCTGCACATCGACTGCCCTGGTCACTTCGAATTGACCGGCGACTTGGTTGAGCACACCGGCTTGAGAGAGCCCGACTTCCGACTGCGGCTTCCTGGCGGCTCCCCCATCGGCTTGCTGGCTGACGGCATGCGCCAACTGGAACACCTGCTCAACGAATACCGCCCCTTTGCCGTGGTGCTGCAGGCTGGTGACGACGTGGCCATGGCGGCGGCACTGGTCGCCAAACGCCTGGGCATCCGAATCGTTCACCTGGAAGCCGGCTTGCGCAGCTTCGACCGCAGCCGACCCCAGGAAATCAACGCCATGATGTGCGACCACATGGCCGACCTGCTGCTGACCTCCGAATGGGTGGCCCACGACAATCTGGCGCGCGAGGGCATTCCGGCAGACCGAATCCAGTTTGTGGGCAATGTGCTGATGGACACCATCCGCAACATGCTGCCGCAGGCCTCTCCGCCCAAATACACCCTGCGCCAGTTCAATCACAACCCGGATCTGCTCAAAGGTGCGAACGGCTACGGCCTGATCTATCTTGAAGGCCGCGGGGTGGCGCAACATACCCAACAGCTCAATGAACTGGCCCACATCCTGAACAACATCCGCCGCGATCTGCCCCTGGTCTGGGTGGGATCAGAGCGCCTGCGTGCCCTCATCAGCCACCCTGACCTGATCAAGGCACAAGCCGAGGGGCAGATCATCATGCTGCCCACCATTCCTTATTTCAAAATGATTGGGCTGATCGGAACCGCTGCTTGCGTGCTGACCGATTCATCCACGCTGCAGGAAGAGTCGACCATATTGGGCGTGCCTTGCCTGACTCTGCACAACTTCACCGAACGCCGAATCACGGTCGAACAAGGCTCGAATATTGCGGTGGGCCGCAACGGCAGCCTCATTTCCCGAGCGGTGGCGGAAGTATTGCGTGGGGGTGGAAAAAAGGGGCGCCTGCCCAAATTCTGGGATGGCCTGTCTGCCAACCGGGTTGCGGAGCATTTGGGCACATGGGCGCGAAATCAGTTTGGCCCGGCATCGATACCTGCTGGCAAAACCGAATATCGGTAACCTCGGCGCGGCTTACCGTGCACCGAAACAGGGCCCGGCCGGGCCCTGTTTCGTGAAATAAGCACATATTTCCCCCCCAAGGTTAGGCCCCCCCCCACAAACACAGGGTGTTACGAATTTCATGCGCCCCTGACAATTGATCAATTACAAAAATTTACGGGTTGGTGACGACTTCACGGGTAATCACCCTCCCCCCTCGAGAGTAGAGAGAGGCAATCATGCTCCGGCTTTTTCAGCATCACATCTCACTGGCCACGCTGGCTGAGCTACTGGCAGACAGCCTGACCAGCTTTCTGGCAGTTGTGCTCGGCACGCTGACGCTTGTGCACCTGTCTGGTTCGGAAGACGTGGGCATGGCTTCGGCTTTGCGCTCGGGGCTGGGCTTCGCCCTTCTGATTCCATTGCACTGTGGCTTGGTTGGCGTTTACCGTGAAGGCTCGCAACGCAAAACCGCCAAGGAAAAACTGGGCCGCGCCGTGCTGGGCTGCCTGTTGGCCGCCCCCATTGCATACCAACTTGCCGTGAAAACCGAGGTGGCTGGCGATCAAGCGCATCAGTTGATGGGCTTTGTGGCTGCCTATCTGGTCATCGGCCTCATTCTGGTGCGCGGCCTGTTGCTGTCGGCTTGGCGCGGCGCCCTGGTGCAGCAGCGCGTGCTGATCATCGGCACTGGCACGGAAGCGCAATCGGTTGCCTCCGACCTGCGTTCGCGCCGCCTGCGCAGCCACGCCGTGGTCGGTTTTTACCCGGCTGGCGATGTGAACGTCCCCACCGACGACAAGCGCTTCAACATCTTCCCCCGAGCCCTGGCCATTCAAGACATCGTGCAACGCCACGACGTCAACCAGATCATCGTGGCCGTGAAGGAACAGCGCGGCGGCAACGTGCCCATGGACCAATTGCTATCGGCCCGCATTCAAGGCGTGCCAGTCATGGATCTGGCCGACTTTTATGAACAAACCACCGGCGAAGTGCCGATCGACAGCCTGAAAGCCAGTTGGCTCGTGTATGGCCGTGGTTTTGTTCAGCATCGCACCCGCATCGTGGTCAAGCGCCTGTTTGACGTCATCAGCTCGTCCATCCTGCTGCTGCTGGCCTCGCCGGTCATGCTGCTGACGGCCCTGGCCATCAAGCTGGAAAGCGCCGGCCCCATCATCTACCGTCAGGAACGTGTGGGTTTGGGTGGGCGCGGCTTCATGTGCCTGAAATTCCGCAGCATGCGTACCGATGCCGAAAAAGACGGTGTGGCCGTTTGGGCAAGCAAGAACGACTCTCGCGTGACGCGGGTTGGCGCCTTCATTCGCAAGACCCGCATCGACGAACTGCCGCAATTGATCAGTGTGCTCAAAGGTGAAATGAGCATGGTGGGCCCACGCCCTGAGCGCCCCACCTTCGTCGCACAGCTCAAGGAACAGATTCCGTATTACGACATTCGTCACAGCGTCAAGCCAGGCGTGACGGGTTGGGCCCAGGTTCGCTACGCCTATGGCGCTTCGGTGGAAGACGCGCTGCACAAGCACCAGTACGACCTGTACTACGTGAAAAACAACTCGCTGTTTCTGGACCTGCTGATCTTGTTTGAAACCGTGAGCGTGGTGCTGTTCCGCGAGGGCGCGCACTGACCTGCTGCCCTTTGCTTGCCCCGCAAGTCCCCCAAAAGCGCACCCCCGCCGGTGCGCTTTTTTCTTGGGCGTGCCCGCATCGCAAAGATGCGGGACAATACCGGGTTTTTCCCGTACGGTTCTTTTCCAAGCTGCCGCCCTGTCCGTGACCACGTCAACCGACCTGAGCACCGCCAACCCACCGTCGCTTTGGCCCAAAAGGCTGAAGCTGGTCGCGGCGTGGTCGTTTGGTCTGGCGTTGCTGGGCTACCTGCTGCACAAGACACCGGTAGATCAAGTCATCTCGGCATTTCGCCAACCGGCCCCCGTGGTGTGGCTGCTGACCCTGGGTGGACTGCTGACCAGCTATGGCCTGCGAGCCGCACGCTTGCAGGTGGTGATGGACCTGGACGCCGCAGCGCCAACGCAAACGCCTACACAACGTCAGGCCCCACGCCGATGGCTGGGTTTGCGCACCGACGCGCTGCGGGTCATTTTGATGCACAACGCCGCGGTCAACCTGCTGCCCATGCGCGCCGGCGAGCTGAGCTTCCCCTGGCTGGCCTCACGTGAGTTGGGTATGCCCGTCAGCCGCGCCATTGCCTGCTTATTGTGGATGCGCATGCAGGATCTGGCTGTGCTGCTGCTTTTGGGCTTACTGGTCTGGCCCGGGCTGGATTGGGCTTGGCGCGTAGCTGGGCTGTTACTCGCCTTGGCTGCTTGGTTTGGCGTGCAATGGGCCTTGCCTCGCATTCCTGACCACCCCAAGCTGCACAGCGGTCTGGTCAAAGTGAAAGCCGCCCTGACTGAATCGGCTCACCATCGCCCCCTGGCGTGGGCGCTGACCGCTGCCAACTGGTGCCTCAAACTCAGCGCGGGCGCTTTTTTACTGTCGGCCATCACCCACGCCTCGTGGACAGATTGCTGGGCGGGCGCCCTGGGTGGTGAGTTGGCCGCGATCGTGCCCCTGCAGGGCCCGGCCGGGTTTGGTACTTACGAAGCGGGCGTCTGGGCAGGTATGGCCTCTCATTTGCCCGCCGGCTCTGCGCCGCTGGCTCACGCAGTCAGCGCCGCGCTGGCCTTGCATCTCTGTTTCCTGATCTGCGCCGTTCTGGCGGGGTTGGGTGCCTCGGTTCTGGGTGGCGCAGCACGCCCCCGGGTCACGGCATCGTCGAATTGAAGTCTTGAAAGTGATCGCATGAACAACATTCCGGCCCATCGTCTTTCCATCGTGGTCCCGATGTACAACGAGGTCGACAACGTCGAACCCTTCGTGACGGCCGTGCACCAGGCACTCGACAAGTACCCCCACCCGTGGGAGTTGATCATCGTCAACGACGGCAGTCGCGACGGCACGCAACAGGCGCTCGACGAGCAAGCCCGCCTGCGCGGCCCTCACGTGCGACCCATCCACCTGTGGCGCAATTTCCGTCAGACCGCGGCCATGCAGGCCGGCATTGATGCCTCTCGTGGCGACGTGATCGTGACGCTGGACGGCGACCTGCAGAACGACCCCATCGACATTCCCAAGTTGGTCGAGAAGTTGCTCAAGGAAGACCTCGACCTGGTGGCCGGTTGGCGCCAGAACCGCCAGGACGGCGTGTTCCTGCGCAAGATTCCGTCGAAGATTGCCAACCGACTGATCCGCAAGATCACCCAACTGGAATTCCAGGATCTGGGCTGCAGCCTCAAGGCCTACCGTGCCAGCGTGCTCAAGCGCGTGAGCCTGTACGGTGAAATGCACCGATTCATTCCGGCTTGGATGGCCACCGTGACCTCGCCGGCCCGCATGTCGGAAGTGGCGGTGAGCCACCACGCCCGCACCCGTGGTGAATCGAAATATGGCATCTCGCGCACCCTGCGCGTGGTGCTCGACCTGCTGGCCGTCAACTTCTTCTTGCGCTTTGCGGGTCGCCCGGGTCACTTCTTTGGTGGCGTGGGCCTGGGTGTGGGCTTGGTCGGTGGCCTGATCCTGAGCTACCTGGCGGCCTTGAAGATCATGGGCGAAAACATCGGCGGCCGCCCTCTGTTGTGGCTGGGCTTCTTCTGCGTGCTGGGCGGTCTGCAGTTCCTCACCACCGGCGTGCTGGCTGAGTTGCTGATTCGCATCTACTACGACCGCGGTGACATTGCGCCGTACCACACCAGCGTCAAGCCTGCCTTGGCCGAAGGCGAAGCCTGGCATCAAACCCACTGATGCCACAAGCACAGGAACCCGAGCATGAATCAGGCCCCTGCCACCCCAGCATCGCCCAGCAAACCCCGATGGCCCCGAATCTGGGGCCCGCGCTTCATCCAGTTGCTGACCTTCGTCGCGCTGGTCAGCGTGTACCGCTTTCTGGTCGTTCACCTCAGCGGCATCTCCCTGTTCTTTGATGAAGCCCAGTACTGGGACTGGTCACGCCACCTGGATTGGGGCTACTACTCCAAACCCCCCTTCGTGGCTGGCCTCATCTGGCTGAGCACCAAGCTGTTTGGTTCTGGCGTAGCGGGGGTGAAGGCGCTGGGCATGCTGACCTACCCTGCCACGGCTCTGGCCATGGTGGGCTTTGCCCGCGCCCTGTGGCCTACTTCTGGGGGCGTACGCACTGGCACCGTGGCAGGCGCCCTGTACATGACTTTGCCGATGGTAGGCCTGATGGGCCTGGTCGTCAGCACCGACGGCCCGCTGATCCTGTGCTGGACACTGGCATCGTGGTCGCTATGGCGCGCGCAATTGACCAACCGCATGAGCCTGTGGGCCTTGTGCGGCCTGATCTGCGGCATTGGCATCATGGACAAGTACACCATGGCCGCCTTTGCCATCACCGCCATCTGGACCCTGTGGGGTGTTCATGGCCCCCAGCGCGGCTTGTTCCGCCTGGGCCCCTGGGTGACCATTGCCGTGGCGGCCCTGGTGGTGTCGCCCAACATTTGGTGGAACGTGGAAAACCACTTCCCCACGTTTGAACACACGGCCCAACTCACCGCGCAGAGCGGTCGCTCGGGTGGCATTGGGCCCACCATTGTGTTTCTGTTGGGGCAGATTCTGATGCTCGGCCCTGTGGCTGTTTGGGCCGGCTATTGGCTCTACAGGCGGCCCTACCAGCAAGAAGCCGACACCGTGCCGGCGAGCCAGTGGGCAGCCTCAAGCCAGATGCTGCCTCGCAGCCAGTTCGCCACGACGCCTGACGGCCGGCCCATGGCCAAGAGTTCGGCCTTTTACTTTGCATCGGTGTCGTCGTACCGATTCCTGTGGGCGACCAGCCTGCCCTTGCTGTTGATCGCCATCGTTCAGGCCCTGCATGCCGATGCGCACGTCAACTGGGCCGCGCCATCTATGGTGGGCCTGACCCTGTTGATCGCTTCACGCCTGAGCCCGCCCCTGGTTCCCCTTGCCACGCCCAAGCCCAACCGCTGGCTGGTCATTGCGCTGGCAAGCAACCTACTGCTGACAGGCGTGGTCGTGCATTTGCACGATCTGGCTGGTGGCCACCTGCCCAACCGCTGGGACGTGATGGTGCGCATGCGCGGCTGGCACCAGGCCTTCGCTGACCTGGCACCTGTGCTGGACGAGCCCACGGTCAAGGGCCTGCCCATCATGTCAGACCAACGTTTGTTGTTGACGCAAGCCCTGTACGAATGGCGGGATCGCGGCATTCAACCCTACGCCTGGAACCCGGGCCGCACCCGCCAGGATCATTACCAGTTCAAATACAGCTTCCCTGACAAGATCGGCCAAGACGTGATCTTGCTGACGGACACCGACGAACCTGACGCCATCGCTCGCCGCTTTGCGAACGTGCGGCTGATGAAGTCGACCAAGGTCATGGTGGCCCCGGACCGCGCCATTGAACTGCATGTGTTCTTGCTGCGCGGCTTCCTGGGCTACAGCCAGCAAAGCTACGACACCCAGTCGGGAACCTTGTCCACCCCTTCACAGGACGACTGACTTGCGCCAGCGCTTTGACCAAGACGACGAGCCAGCAGAACTGGACTCCCGGTTGATCTGGGCTGGTCTGTTCTTCTGCCTGGCGGTGTTCGCCAAGTTTCCGCAGCTCGATCTGCAAGTGGCCAGCCACTACTACACCCCCGCCCAAGGCTTCCTGCACCGCCAGGACCCGGTGGTTTTGTGGCTGTACAACTGGACGCCCTGGATCGGCCGCGCCCTGGTGCTGGGGCTGGCCTTGTTCTGGGCCTTCAATGGCTTGATCGCAGCGTGGCTGCGCAAGCGGGGGCAAAACGACACAGCGGTTCAGTGCGAAGGCCCCTGGCGCCGTGTGGCGGTACTAACCGTGGTTGCCGCTCTGCTGGGTCCCGGTTTACTGATTGAAGGGTTCTTCAAGAACGTGGCGGGCCGGCCTCGGCCAGTCCAGGTGGTGGAATTGGGGGGCACCGTGCCCTACCGAGGTCCATTTGAGTGGGGCGCGCCCCCCGAAAACCATAAGAGCTTTGTCAGCAGCCATGCTGCAGCAGGTTTCGCGCTGATGGGCCTGGGCCTGAGCTGTGGGCCGGTCTGGCGCCGCCGTTGGCTGCTGATCGGCATCGTCACGGGTGGGGTCATTGGCGCGGGCCGCATGATGCAGGGAGGCCATTTCTTCAGCGACATCATTTTTGCTTTCTATTCGGTCTGGCTATGCTGCGAACTGGTTCGACTGTGGGACCAGCGCCGACAGGCCCAGCCCTCAGCCAGGCGAACCCGCCACACGATCTAGCCCTTTTTCGAACGTCACGATCATGTCGAACCCTACCGTTTCTTACGACTACGACCGCCAGGATGCCGATGGCGTCACCTGCACGGCGCACGCCTGGGCCAAGGTTCCGCCCGCACTTGGGGCGCAGGAAAAGGAAGCCACCAAAGCCCGCATCAAGGAATTACTCAAGGCCAAGAACGCCGTGCTGGTGGCGCACTACTACGTGGATGGCGATCTGCAGGACCTGGCCCAGGAAACCGGTGGTTGCGTGTCTGACTCGCTGGAAATGGCGCGCTTCGGCCGAGATCACGCCGCCAGCACCTTGGTCGTGGCCGGGGTGAAATTCATGGGGGAATCGGCCAAGATTCTCAGCCCCGAAAAACGGGTGTTGATGCCCGACCTGGATGCGACTTGTTCACTCGACCTGGGCTGCGCTGCCGACGACTTCGCTCGCTTTTGCGACGCCCACCCCGACCGCAAGGTCGTGGTCTATGCCAACACCAGCGCTGCGGTGAAAGCCCGTGCCGACTGGATGGTGACCTCCTCGTGTGCGCTGGCCATTGTCAAGCACCTCAAAGACCAGGGCGAAAAAATTCTCTGGGCGCCTGACCGCCATTTGGGCCGCTACATCCAGAAGGAAACCGGTGCCGACATGTTGATGTGGAACGGGGCCTGCATCGTCCACGACGAGTTCAAAGGCCTGGAG
>CAYVOP010000037.1:0-24045 GCA_964453105.1 uncultured Aquabacterium sp.
CTCCAGCCCTTCGTAGAAGGTCGGGTAGTACAGCATGCCGTTCTCCTTCTCGAAGATCGGCAGCACGGCCTTGCGCGACGCCGAGGTCCAGCAGCCGAAGACGGCCGCCACCCGGTCGTTGACGAGCAGCTTCTTGGACTTCTCGGCGAAGGTCGGCCAGTCGGAGGCACCGTCCTCCTTGATCACCTTGATCTTGCGGCCCAGCACGCCGCCCATGGCGTTGATCTGATCAATCGCCAGCTGTTCCGCTTGAATCGAGCCCGTTTCAGAGATGGCCATGGTGCCGGTGGCCGAGTGCAGCTGGCCTACGATCACTTCGGTGTCGGTCACGGCCAGTTTGGTGGTGTTGATGGCGGCGGTGGCGGGCGGTGCACCGTAGCTCAAGCCCGTCATGCCCATCAAGGGCAGGGCGCCCATGCCTTGCAGCAGGCGGCGACGGCTGAGGTCCGAGTGGCGGGGATCGTTTTGATCATGCGACATGAGAGGGCTCCTTGCACAAAAAAGGGTTGCTCGTGCCACGTCTCGGTGCATTCCGAAAATTCGCTCCGTGACGAGGCCTTGGACGCAACGTTACGGAAGAGCGGGTTTTCCATGAATACGTTATTCAACGTACAGCCATGCGCATGCCTGGGGCTCTAACCGGGGTGGATCGCTTCTTGCTGTGACTGGAAGGTCCTGATCCGATCGGAGCCTGTCTGTGTCCGTCGCACGGCAAAAAAACTTTCGCATTCGTCGTGAATACAACTCCTGGGTGGCCAATGAAACCCTGGAGGACTACGCCCTGCGCTACACCCCACGCACCTTCCGCAAGTGGACAGAATTCCGCGTGGCCAACACGGCGTTTGGGGCGGTGTCTTTTCTGGCGCTGGAAGCCATTGGCGGTGCCATTGCGCTGAACTACGGCTTCAGCAATGCGCTGTGGGCCATCTTGCTGGTGGGGCTGGTGACCTTCCTCACCGGCTTGCCCATCAGCTACTACGCGGCCAAGTACGGCGTCGACATGGACTTGCTGACCCGCGGAGCGGGGTTCGGCTACCTCGGGTCGACCTTGACCTCGCTGATCTACGCCAGCTTCACCTTCATCTTCTTCGCGCTAGAGGCGGCCATCATGGCCTTGGCCTTGCAGATGGTGTTTGGCCTGTCCTTGCCGGTTTGCTATGTGCTGGCTTCTCTGGTCATCATTCCGTTGGTCATTCACGGCATCACATTGATCTCGCGTTTGCAGATGTGGACCCAACCCATCTGGTTGGCCTTGTGGGTGTTGCCCTTTGCCTGGGTGGCTGTTCGGCATCCGCAGGCCTATGTGGAGTTCACATCGTTGACCGGGCGGGCCTCGGGGCACGCCGAATTGGATGTGCTCTCGCTGGGCCTGGCCGCGTCGGTGGCCTTGTCCTTGGTGGTGCAGGTGGGCGAGCAGGTCGACTTCCTGCGCTTCTTGCCTGAGTGCACGCCGGCCAACCGGCGGCAGTGGTGGTCTGCCGTCTTGCTGGCTGGGCCAGGCTGGGTGATCCCGGGCATGCTGAAGATGCTGGCCGGTGCATTTCTGGCCTTTCTGGCCTTGCAGCGCGAAGTGCCTTATGAGAAGGCCATTGAACCCACGCAGATGTATTTGGCGGGCTTCAGTCAGGTGTTCGATTCGCCCTCGTGGGCGCTCGCCGCCACGGTGGTGTTCGTCATCGTGTCGCAGGTCAAGATCAACGTCACCAATGCCTACGCCGGCTCGCTGGCCTGGTCCAACTTCTTTGCAAGACTCACGCACAGTCACCCTGGGCGAGTGGTGTGGCTCGTCTTCAACGTGGTCATTGCCGTGTTGTTGATGACCCTGGGGGTGTTTGGTGCCCTGGAGCACGTGCTGGGCTTTTACAGCAACATCGCCATTGGCTGGATCGGGGCCCTGGTGGCCGATCTGGTCATCAACAAGCCCATGGGCTGGAGCCCGGCTGGTGTTGAATTCAAACGCGCCTATCTGTTCGACTTGAACCCGGTGGGTTTGGGGGCAACCGTGCTGTCGGCAGCGGTGGGCATGGTGGCGCACGCTGGCTTTCTGGGGCCAGGGGTGGCCGCCTGGTCGCCCTTCATGGCCTTGGGCGTGGCATTGGTGGTGTCGCCCTTGCTGGCCTGGGCTACGCAGGGGCGCTACTACCTGGCGCGCCCCCGCCAGACGCCCTGGCGGCCTGGTCAGCTGGTGAAGTGCTCGGTGTGCGAAAACCATTTCGAAGCCGAAGACATGGCGACCTGCCCGGCATACGACGCACCCATCTGCTCCCTGTGTTGCACCTTGGAGTCGCGTTGCCACGATTCGTGCAAGACCCGCTCCCGCGCGGCAGAGCAGGTGTCGGACGTGCTGGTGCAGGTCTTGCCCAAGACGCTGTCGCGGCGCATGAACTTCAGGGTGGGGCAGTACCTGGTGGTGCTGCTCACGCTGTCGATCATGTTGGCCTTCGTGCTGGGGGTGGTGTACTACCAGGAGGGCGTGGTCAGCGGCATGACGCAGGTGCTGCAGGGACCTTTCGTCAAGGTCTTTGCCTTGATGCTGCTGGCGGCGGCCGTGTGCGCCTGGTGGGTGGTGCTGGCATCGGAAAGTCGAAGGCTGGCGCAAGACGAATCGAACCGGCACAACCAATTGTTGCAGCAAGAAATCGATGCGCACCGCCGTACCGATGCGGCCTTGCAGAAGGCCAAGGAGCAGGCCGAATCAGCCAACCAGGCCAAGACCCGCTATGTGGCGGGCATGACCCATGAACTGCGCACGCCACTCAATAGCATCCTCGGGTATGCGCAAATTTTGCTGAAAGACGAGCCACCAGATGGCAGCCGCCGCAGCGGGCTGATGACCATTCAGCGCAGCGGCGAACACCTGATGGGCTTGATTGACGGCTCGTTGGATCTGGCCCGCATCGAAGCCGGGCGCTTGCGGCTCGATCCGGCGCCTTTGCCCTTGCAGGCCTTTCTGGACGATGTGGTTCGCATGGTGGCGCCACAGGCCCAGACCAAAGGCTTGCGCTTTCACCTTGAGGTCAAAGGCCGTCTACCGCAGTGGGTACACGCTGACGCGAAGCGCCTGAGGCAGATTTTGCTCAATTTGCTGGGCAATGCCGTGCGCTTCACAGACCAAGGGCAGGTCACCCTGCAGGTGGATGCGCGAAGAGAAGTCCTGCGCTTCAACGTGATCGACACCGGCATCGGCATTGCCCCCCAAGATCTGGAGCGGATCTTTTTGCCGTTCGAACGGGGCAGCGGCGGACGACGCAGCGCTGAACCCGGCACAGGCTTGGGCCTGACCATCACCCACTTGCTCAGTGAACTGATGGGCGGTGAGTTGAGCGTGACCAGCCAGTTGGGGCAGGGCAGCACCTTTTCCGTGCGCTTGTACCTGAGGGCGATTCAAGAGCCCGCGCAGGCTGAACTGTTTGGCACTTCGGCGGACGTGGAGTCCACCCTGCGCCCCGTGTCTGGCTACCAGGGCGGGCGCAAGACCTTGCTGGTGGTTGACGACCAACCCATCCAGAGGCAAATGCTGGCGGGCATGCTCCTGCCGCTGGGGTTCACTGTCCGCGAAGCGGCCAGCGGCCACGAGTGCCTGGACAGCGTAAGGGAACTGCAGCCTGATGCCGTGTTGCTGGACATCAGCATGGACGACATGGACGGGTGGCAAACCGCACGTGCATTGCGGGAGTCCGGTGTGTTGCACACCCCGATCATCATGGTGTCGGCCAATGTGTTTGAAAACCGGCCAGAAAACCTGCAGGCATCGGGCTGCCAGGGTTTTGTGGCCAAGCCCGTGATCGAGTCTGAGCTCTTGGCGGTGCTGGGGCAGCAACTCCAACTGGAATGGACCCACGAACCTTTGTTCGCCTCGTCCCTGTCATTGCCCCTAGCCTTGGCAGGGCCTTCTGCGAGCGGTTCACTGGTGCTGAGTGACGCCCTCCGCCAGGAGTGGATGCACTGGGCCCAAATGGGCCACGTCCTTAAGCTCAAAGCAGCTGTGAGCGAGCACAAGGCGCGCCACCCTGCTCAGAAAGACGGCTTGCGCCAGTTGGACCAGTTGATCGACCAATTTGATCTGTCGTGGCCTACCTGCAAGCCTTGCCAACGATGGAGTCTGCCAATGAGTCTTGAGAAGGCCCCGCCGCGCGGCACCGTGTTGGTGGTTGACGATGCGCCAGACACCCTGCGGATGCTGTGCGATGCCCTGGACCGGGAGGGCTATACCGTGCTGGTCGCCCGGGATGGCCCACAAGCCCTGAGCCGCCTGACCTTCATGACGCCCGACGCCATCTTGCTTGACGCAGTCATGCCTGGCATGAGTGGGTTTGAAACCTGCCGGCAACTGAAGGCGCACGCCGCATGGGCGAACATCCCGGTCATTTTCATGACAGGGCTATCGGAAACGGCAGACATCGTGGCCGGTTTCGAGGCCGGCGGGGTGGACTACGTGATCAAGCCGGTCAAGATAGAAGAGGTGCTGGCTCGCTTGCAAACCCATCTTCGCATTGCCCGGCTGATGCACAGCATGCGCGATGCGCCCTTGGATAAGCCTGATGACCCCGATATGGGCCGCATTGCCGACGCCGCGCTGACCCCGAGAGAAACGGAAGTGCTGTCTTGGCTGGCCAAAGGCAAGACCAACCGCGATATTGCAGACATCTTGGGCATGAGCCATCGCACCGTCAACAAACACCTGGAGCACATCTATGAAAAACTGGGTGTGGAAACACGCGCCGCCGCCGCTGCATTGGCCAGCCGTTCCATTTCGGTTTGACGCGACAGCGACAAACTCGCGCAAACCCTCATGTTTCAAATTGTGAATTCGGCCTCAACCTGAGGTAGGCTCCGCATGTTTTGGTTTGTCGTCCGAATTCTGGGCGGGCAATGCCGTTGTCAAAGGAGTCAGGATGGCGGTTCAGCGATTCGCCGAAACGCACGGGGGCTGGGAGCAGTACCGTCGTTTCAGTGAGCTGATATTCATGTCGGTAGGCGGACACGTGGTGTTCGCTGCGTTCTATGGCCTGTACCTTGGCCAGACGGCCATTGGCCTGGCGCTGTCCTTGCCTTCGGTGTTGATGCTGCTGTTGTTTCCCTTGTCCAAGACAAGGATTCGGCGCCTGCACCTCCGACTGGTCACCCACGTCATCACCCTGATCGACTTTGCGGGCCTGAACATTGCCTTGATCTGGATGGGCATGCCGGCCCATACCGCTGCCTGGTGGTGCGCCCTGTGGCCCATGTTCGTGGCCCACCTGGTGGGCGTGGTAGACGGCTTGATCTGGCTGTTGGTGGGCTTTGGCGGTGTGCTGTTCATCTGGGCCAACGAGCAACACGGCTGGCTGACCCCGTTATTGCGCTTTGAAGACAACCCAGTCGAGTTGATGCAACTGGGCTTTGTCATGATCGTGCTGGCCTTTGGCCTGATCGTGCGTTCCGCCTTTGATCGCTACAACCGCACCATCGTGCAAAAGCAAAAGATCATCGACGAGCAAAACAACATTCTGGCGCAGCGCAATCAAAAGCTTGAAGGCATGCTGCAGGCGGTGCAAGAGGCCAATCTGGAACGCACCCGCATGTTTGCCTCAATCAGCCACGAGGTGCGCACGCCGCTCAATGGACTGATGGGGTTCATGCAACTCATCAAGAAAACCGAGTTGAATGCGCAGCAGCGAACCTATCTGGAACAGGTCGACAAGTGCAGCGACACCTTGCTGCAGATGGTCAACGAAGTCCTTGACTTTTCCCGGCTTGAAACCACACAGACGCAACTACACGAGCGGCCCTACGACCCGGTCCAGGTGGCTCACGAGGCCGTGGACATGCTGGAGTCGATTGCCCAGCACAAGGGCGTGAAACTGGAGCGCGAGTTTCCTGAACTGCCCATGCAGGTGGTGGGAGACCCTTTGCGGCTCAAGCAAGTCATTCTCAATCTGTTGGGCAATGCCTTGAAGTTCACCGAACAGGGCTCGGTGCGTGTGCGTTGCCGAACCGACCTGGGCGCGGGGGGGCAAACCGTCTTGCACGTCGAGGTGCAAGACACGGGCATTGGCATTCCGGTGGAAGCCCAGGCCTACTTGTTTCAGCCCTTCAGCCCTGCCGCCGACGACACCATCGCCAAGTACGGCGGCTCAGGCCTGGGGTTGGCCATTTGCAAGCGCCTGGTCGACATGATGGAAGGCCACATCGGCGTCAGCAGCCGCCCTGGCAAGGGCAGCCTGTTCTGGTTCGAGGTGCCGGTTCGGCTGGCTGCCTGATCGCTGAGGCGAGTTCCATCAGTGCGTTGCGCTGCCCGCCAGCATTTGGTGCACGTCGTGAGACATGAGCGCCAAAAACGCGATCAAACCCACATAGGCAGTCGCATAACTCAGACGGGTTTCGGCTGACGCTTGGTAGTAGGCCCCATGGCTGGGGTCATCAGCGCGAAAGCGCCACGCCTTCAGAACCTGCGGAGCCGCCATGATGGCCACAATGATCAGAATTGGGCTGGGGCGCCACCAAAACAAGCCCAGCAGCACAGGCACGCCCAGCAGCCACAGTCGGGGCGACAACACTGCGGTGATGCGTCCGCCATCTAGCGGCGAGACGGGAATCAGGTTGAATAAATTGAGCATGAAACCCGCGTAGGCCACCGCCAGCAGCCATTGGCCGTGGCTCATGTCTCGCGCCACGAAATAGCACGCCAGCGCGCCTAGCGTGCCCACCAGCGGGCCGCCCAAGCCCACATAGGCTTCGGTTTCCGCATCGTGCGGCATTTGCTTCATTTCAATCCAGGCCCCGACGAATGGAATGAAAGTGGGCGCGCCCACCGGCAGGCCGCGCTGCCGGGCGGCGATGAAGTGCCCCATCTCGTGTACGAACAGCAGCCCCACAAAACCTACGGCATAGCGCCAGCCGTACATCCATGCGTACACCACAATCGAAATCAGCATGGTGCCGCCCGTGGTGAACAACTTGCCGAATTTCAGGCCACTGAACAGCAGAAAGAGCAACTTCAACATCACCAACCTCAGGCTTGGTCGTTCTTGCGTTTGAAGAACTTGGTGAAGAGGCCTGCAAAGGCTGCGCCCCCCAGCAAAATCACCTTCGAGAACTTGGCCAACAGCCCGGCAGCCAGGGCAAAGAACCCGAGCTTCTTGGCAGCCAAGCCACCGACCAGCGCCGCCAGCCCGTATTCAGCGACCTTGTCGGTCGAAGCATTGAAGTCGCTGTAGCGCTTGCCCTCGTTGAAGTTCAGCGCGGCCAGCAGCGTCTGCGCGTGCGGCTTGTCCTTCTCCACATCGCTCAGGCTGGTCAGCAAATTCAAAGAAATGTAGCCCTCACGCCCCAAGGCGTAGGTGTTGTAGTTGATGCCAACGGGCGTGTCGGTGGGGGCACCCTTGTCTCGTGCCGACATGGACCACACCAGTCGATGCAGGGCGGCGTCGTAGCGCGGCTTTTCGACCCAGCCCACGATTTCGAGTTCTTGGAATCCTCGTGCAACCCGGTCCTTGTTGGCTTCTTCCGTGCCCTCTTTCAGGCTCTGGAACAAGTCGTCCACATTCCAGTCTTTGGCGTCGTCGTCCTTGATGTAGCCTGCTGCCTCGTACTTGGCCACCGCCATCCAGCGCGCATCGTCTGCTTGGGGGAAGATCAGGCCCAATTCCCGTTCATCGGGGTGGTTGCCCATGGCGCGCATCATTTGACCCGCAGCGGGTTCGGGTACCCAAACGTAGCCAGCGGGCAGGTTCAGCTTGGCCTGATCCCTCAACGTGATCTCGGCCGGACCCAGCACCTGGCTGGATTTCATGGCCTGAACGGCCGTTTCCATATCCGATTCGCGTGAAGCGTGGCCGGCGGGGGCAAACGTCAGCAACGCTACGCTGAGCCCCAGCACGCCCCATGCTTGGCGGAATGACACATTGAACATCACGACTCCCTTTTGATCTTGTATCTTGCAAAAAAGAGTCGTTAGGGTAACAAACTGCGATCAGGCCGCCCACACCACCTGGGGCTGACCGCCAAGCTGGCTGACCAGGCCTTCGGCCGATACCGCCAGTTGGCCTTCGACAAACCACCGTACGGCGCGGGGGTAAATCTGGTGCTCTTGGCGTAGCACGCGGGCCGACAGCGTGTCACCCGTGTCGTCGGCCAGAACGGGCACCGCTGCCTGAATCACGATGGGCCCGTGGTCCAGTTCCGGGGTAACCAGGTGAACGGTGGCCCCCGCCAGCTTGCAGCCGGCTTCGATGGCGCGTTCGTGGGTGTGCAAGCCAGGGAAGGCCGGCAGCAACGAGGGGTGAATGTTGAGCAGGCGCCCCTCGTAGTGGCGCACAAAGCCCTCGGTCAGAATGCGCATGAAGCCCGCCAGCACCACCAGATCGGGCTGGTGCTGGTCAATGACCCGCGCCAGTTCGGTGTCGAATGCCTCGCGGCTGCCGAACTGCTTGTGGTCGACCACTTCGGTGGCAATGCCATGGCTGGCGGCGAACGCCAGGCCACCCGCGCTGGCCTTGTTGCTGACCACGGCGGCAATGCGAGCGCCCCATTTTTCCTGGGCACAGGTGTGAACGATGGCCTCCATATTGGAGCCCCGTCCGGAAATCAGGATGACGATGTTCTTCATGCGGCCTCCAGTGTACCGGGCACCTACAATTCCATCCTTCCCGTTCAATCAGTCACAGCGCGAAAATGGCCAACATCCAGCGAGTTCTCACCGGCATCACCACCACGGGCACGCCCCACCTGGGCAACTACGTGGGGGCCATTCGCCCGGCGATCGCGGCCAGCCGCCAAGCCGGTGTGGAGAGCTATTTCTTCCTGGCTGACTACCACGCGCTGATCAAATGCGCTGACCCCGATCGCATTGAGCGCTCGCGCCTGGAAATCGCCGCCACCTGGCTGGCCGCCGGTCTGGACCCCGAGCGAGTGACCTTCTACCGCCAAAGCGACATTCCCGAAACCACGGAACTGAACTGGCTGTTGACCTGCGTGACTGCCAAGGGCCAGATGAACCGTGCCCATGCCTACAAAGCCTCGGTGGACGTGAACGTGGCCGCGGGAGAAGACCCCGATGCCGGCGTCACCATGGGCCTGTATTGCTACCCCATCCTGATGGCCGCTGACATCTTGCTGTTCAACGCCCACCGCGTGCCTGTGGGCCGCGACCAGGTGCAGCACATCGAAATGGCGCGGGACGTGGCCCAGCGCTTCAACCACCTGTTTGGCAAGGGGCGCGACCTGTTCGTGCTGCCCGAGGCCGAGATCGAAGAAAGCGTGGCCACCTTGCCCGGGCTGGATGGCCGCAAGATGTCCAAGAGCTACGACAACACCGTGCCCTTGTTCGAAGGTGGCACCAAGGCCTTGAAAGAGGCCATTGCCCGCATCGTGACCGACTCGCGTTTGCCGGGCGAGCCCAAAGACCCCGACAGCGCCCACCTGGTCACCATTCACGATGCCTTTGCCTCGCCCGAGGTGAAGGCTCAGTTCCACGCCGACCTGCGCGCCGGTCTGGGCTGGGGCGATGCCAAACAACGTGTGGTTGACTTGATCGAAGCCCATGTGGGCCCCATGCGGGCCCGCTACGCCGAGCTGATGGCGCACCCCGAGCAGATCGAAGCGGTGTTGCAAACCGGTGCAGACAAGGCACGCCGCGTGGCCACGCCTTTGTTGGCCGAATTGCGCCAGGCCGTGGGCTTGCGCACCATGGTGGCCGTGCCAAAGCCGCAGGCTACAGCGGGCGAAGCGGCCAAAGTGGCCCTGCCGGCGTTCAAGCAATACCGTGAGGCCGATGGCCTGTTCTATTTCAAGCTGACCGATGCGCATGGCCACGTCTTGCTGCAAAGCCGGGGCCTGAGTGATGGCCGCGAGGCGGGCCAATGGGTCAAGCGACTCAAAACCGAGGGCGCTTCCGTGTTGGCCAATGCGCCGGCTGAGTTGGCTCAGGGTGTGTCGGCCGAGGCTGTGAACACCGCACTGGCAGCGCTGGTCGAGGCCACACGCCAGGCCGAAGCCGAGAAGGCCGCCAAGGCTGCGCAAGGCTGATTGTTGGGGCCATGGCGGGTATTCACATCACCGACATCGAAGCTGCCATCAATTGGTGGCGCGAACAGTTTCCTGTGGGAGACGACCTGGGCTTGGCGCCCGAAGTGGCCGCCTTGGCTGAGGTGTATGCCCTCATGGTCTACTACCACGAGAGCCTGTGCGACGAAGGCACCATGCCCGAACTGGCGCGTCAGGCCTGGTTGGACTGGTATGACACCACCCCCGACACGCCCTGCATTGCCATCTGTTCGACCAGCCAGGGCGATGACCTGTGCAAGGGCTGCGGTCGCACGTTTGACGAAGTTCAGTTGTGGCCCCAGATGACGCCTGCTGAAAAACGGGCCACCTGGCGGCGCATCACGGTCGAATCCAGCGCCTGGCGCTTCAACCGCTATGCCGAGCGGGCCCTTACTTGAGGGTGTCCTGACTTTCCTTGCGACTTAGGGGGGCGGATTGGCCCTGCACGCATGTACTCTAATGCCATGCGCAGTACCGAGTCCGTTCCTTATCAGCGTTTCAAGGAGGTCATCACCGTTTCGGTGACCGGCCAAGTGGCCATGGCGGCGCTGTATGGGCTGGTGCTGGGGCAGCCTGCCATTGGGTGGATGCTGTTCAGCACCACGCCGCTGGTGCTCGCCTTGTTCCCGTTGCTGAACGCCAGGCTCAGCCTGGGGGCCATCCGCCTGCTCAACCATCTGGTGCTGGTGGCCACCATCTCCACGCTCAATATCAGCCTGATGTGGATGGGCTGGAGCCCGAGAGAGTCGATCTGGTGGATGGTGTGGTGGCCCATCTATGCCACACACCTGATGGGCGTCTGGGACGGGGCGATCTGGTTGCTGATCGTGATGGCCGCGACCGCCTTGCAATGGGCCAACGCTCAGCACCATTGGGTGACCCCGCTGATGACTCCTGATCAGCACCCCATGTTCTTGCTGCAACTGTCTTTCCTGGTGGTGGGCGCCGCCTTCGGCATGGTGGTTCGGCGTGCGCATGAAGGCTTCGAGCGCACCATTGCGAATCAGCAGGCTCAGTTGACGCATCGGGCGCGGGAGTTGGCAGACGCCCTTGATGCGGTACAGCAGTCGAGCCTGCAGCGCACGCAGATGTTTGCCCAACTGAGCCATGAACTTCGAACCCCGCTCAACGGCGTGATGGGTTTTGCCCAGTTGCTCGAGCGAACGGAACTCAGCCCTGAGCAGCAAGCGCATGTGTCGCGCATCAAGGTGTGCGGTGAGTCGATGCTGCACATTGCCAATGGGGTGCTCGACTTTTCCCGGCTGGAAGCGCAGTCAGCCGAGTTGGAGGCGCGAGCGTATGACGCCGTGGTTCTGATGAATGAGGTGGTGGGCATGCTGGAGCCCCTGGCGGGGCAGAAGGGTCTGGCGCTGAACACCCGTGCCGATGGCGAAGCCTTGCCGGTGGTGGGCGATGCCCTGCGCGTGCGCCAGATCCTGATCAATTTGCTGGCCAATGCCGTCAAATTCACCGAGCGCGGTGAAGTCGTCGTGTCGTGTCGTCAGCTGGCGCACGACGATGGCAGTCCCCGCTTGCGATTCGAGGTGGCGGACTCTGGGATAGGCATTGCACCCGACGCCTTGCCCTACCTGTTCGAGCCTTTCAGCCCGGTCAGCGAGCGCACCATTCGCACCCATGGTGGCTCTGGCTTGGGGTTGGCCATTTGCAAGCGCTTGGTCGACATCATGCAGGGCGACATTGGCGTACACAGTGTGCCCGGGCAGGGCAGTGTTTTCTGGTTCCATTTGCCGCTGCAACCTCAGGCCATTCAGCCCTGACGAAATCGTAGAATCGGGGGCATGAACGCACCCATTCCTGGCGCAGAGCCAAGTAAAGAAGAGCACAAGCCCACCAACTTCCTGCGCGGCATCATTGACCGCGATCTGGAGCAGGGCACTTACGCCAGCCGCCGCTGGGCCGGTTCCCCGGGCGGCGCCGCACACCATGAAGCTGGTGAGCCTGATCCGGCCAAGATTCGCACCCGCTTTCCGCCGGAGCCCAATGGCTACCTGCACGTGGGGCACGCCAAGAGCATTTGCCTGAACTTCGGTCTGGCGCGCGACTACGGTGGCGTGTGCCACATGCGCTTTGACGACACCAACCCCGAAAAGGAAGAACAGGAGTACGTTGACTCCATTCTGGACGCGGTGAAGTGGCTGGGCTTTGGCTGGGACTCGAACTTCAACGGCAAGCCCGAAAGCCACCTGTACTACGCCAGCAACTACTTCGACTTCATGTACGAAGCGGCCGAGGCCTTGATCAGCGCCGGCCTGGCCTACGTGGACGAACAAACGCCCGAGGAAATGCGCGCCAACCGGGGTGACTTTTCGACCCCTGGCAAGGACAGCCCGTTCCGCAGCCGCACGGCTGACGAAAACCTCGCGCGCTTCCGCGAAATGCGCGATGGCAAGCACCCCGATGGTTCGATGGTGCTGCGTGCCAAGATCGACATGGCCAGCCCCAACATCAACATGCGGGACCCGGCCATCTATCGCATTCGCCGTGCCACCCACCACAACACGGGCGACAAGTGGTGCATCTACCCGATGTACACCTTCGCGCACCCCATTGAAGACGCGCTGGAACAGATCACTCACTCGATCTGCACACTCGAATTCGAAGACCAGCGCCCGTTTTACGACTGGCTGATGGAGAAGTTGGCTGTCGTGGGCCTGCTCAAGCAGCCCGCACCCAAGCAGTACGAATTCGCGCGCCTGAACCTGACCTACGTCATCACTTCCAAGCGCAAGCTCAAGGCGCTGGTTGACGAGAACGTGGTCGAAGGTTGGGACGACCCCCGCATGCCCACCATCGTGGGTCTGCGCCGCCGTGGCTACACGCCTGAGGCCATTCAGCTGTTCTGCGAGCGCATTGGCGTGAGCAAGGCCGACAGCTGGATCGACTACAGCACGCTCGATATTGCTTTGCGTGACGACCTGGAAAGCAAGGCCCACCGAGGCATGGCCGTGCTGGACCCGGTCAAGCTGGTGTTGACCAATTGGGATGAGGTCATGGGCGCGGGGCATCTGGAGGCTTGCGCTTTGCCCGCTTTGCCACACCCCCCCGAAGGCACGGAATCACCCGTGCGCCATTTCAAGCTGGGCCGCGAAGTGTGGATCGAGCGTGAAGACTTCGAGGAAGTGCCGCCCAAGGGCTACAAGCGCCTGTTCCCCGGCAACAAGGTTCGCCTCAAGGGCGGCTATGTGATCGAATGCACCGGCTGCACCAAAGACGCAGAGGGCCGTGTGACTGAAGTGCTGGCCACCGTGGTGCCCGACACCAAGAGCGGCACACCGGGCGCTGACAGCGTCAAGGTCAAGGCGGCCATCACCTGGGTGGGCGCGGCCGATGGCGTGGAAGCCGAAGTGCGTGTGTATGACCGCCTGTTCACCGATGCGCAGCCCGACGCAGGCGGCAAGGACTTCAAGGCGAGCCTGAACCCCGACAGCAAGAAGGTGGTGAAAGCTTATGTCGAGCCTTCGTTGGCACAAGCTGCCGCAGACCAGAAGTTCCAGTTCGAGCGCTTTGGCTACTTTGTGGCCGATCGCAAGGACCACCAACCCGGCAAGCCTGTGTTCAACAAGATCACCGGCTTGAAAGACAGTTGGAAGTGATTCGTTAAATCGACGTTCACCCGATCAAAAGGCCAGGCTATGCAGTCTGGCCTTTTTGCATTGGGGCCGGTGCCTTGATGGATTCGACAAAGGCCCGTAACCCGGCGGACATCAGCTTTCGGCTTGGGTAATACAGGTAGAACCCAGGAACGGCTGGACACCAATCGTCCAGCACCGTGACCAGTTGGCCTGACGCGATGCCTTGTTCAGCGTATTGCTCGTAGGTGTAGGTCAGGCACAAGCCGGACTTGGCTGCCTCCAGCATCAGGGGCATGTCATTGGTGGCCAGGGGGCCATCCACGTCTACCTCCAATGTTTGTTGGCGCTTGATGAACTCCCACTTGAAGTAGGCCCCGCTGGGAAAGCGGACTCGCATGCACGGAAAGCGCTGCAAGTCGCGCGGGTGTTTGGGGCGGCCGTGCTTGGCGACAAAGTCAGGTGAAGCCACCACGACGAACCGCTGGCTGGGGCCCAAGGGGACGGCCACCATGTCGCGCTGAAGGCTCTCACCGAATCGAACGCCGGCATCGAAGCCCTCGGCCACGATGTCGACAAAGGCGTCGTCACTGACGATTTCCACCCGCATGCCGGGGTGGTCGATCAGAAACTGGCTGACCAGCGGCGCCAAGACCCATTGAGCCGCTGCACGTGGGGCATTGATGCGCAGGGTGCCCATGGGCGAGTCGCGGAATGCGTTCACGTCTTCCAGCGCGGAGGCAATGTCGACCAGCGCAGGGGCCAAGCGCGTCAGCAATTGCTGGCCCGCTTCGGTGGGTGACACGCTGCGTGTGGTTCGGTTCAGCAGTCGAATTCCCAGTCGGGTTTCCAGCGTTTTGAGTGTGTGGCTGAGTGCCGAGGCCGTGACGCCCAATTCCAGCGCGGCCTTACGGAAGCTGCACAAACGCGCCACGGTGGCGAAGGCTTGCAGGTCGGTGAGATTGGGTGTGTTCATATTGATGAGTATTGTTCATCAAACTAACAAATTCAACTTGGATTGTTTCATTTATGGGCTGGCTCTAATCTGAGCGTCATCTGATCACAAACCCATTTTCTGGAGCCAGACATGACCCAACTGAACTCTTCTTCGGCCGACGCATTTGCAGGTAAGACTTACCTCATCACAGGCGCTTCATCTGGCATGGGGGCCGCTACGGCACGCCTACTTGGCCAGGCTGGTGCCAATGTGGTGTTGACGGCTCGGCGAGAGCAACTCTGTGACGACGTGGCGCAGGACGTGACGCGAGCCGGTGGCCGCGCTTTGGTGCTGCGGGCTGATGTGACGCAAGAGCGCGATATGGAGCAGGCTGTGAAGGCCTCTGTTGAGCACTTCGGTCGCCTGGATGGAGCGTTCAACAATGCCGGTTTGCTGGGGCTGGCTCAGCCTTTGCATGAAATGAGCGCTGAGGCTTTCGATGCGGTGCTGCGCACCAATGTGCATGGGGTGTTTTTCGCCATGAAGCACCAGATTGCGGCCATGCTGCAAAGCGGTGGGGGCGCCATCGTCAACAACGCCTCCATCGTGGCGCACATTGGCTTTCCAGGCTTGGCGCATTACAACGCCAGCAAGCATGCGGTGCTGGGTTTGACCAAGACGGCAGGGCTGGAATATTTCAAGGCGGGGGTGCGGGTCAATGCCGTATGCCCAGGGCCCATTGAGACCCCCATGTCCTTGGCGGGCTTTGGCAGTGTCGATGGCCTGAACGCGATGATGGCGCAAACCCCGGCGGGGCGTCCAGGCCAGCCGGACGAAGTGGCCCGACCCGTGATGTTCCTGCTGTCTTCGGCAGCCAGTTACATCAGCGGGCAGGGCCTGGTCATCGACGGCGGCTACACCGTTCAGTGAGCCTCACAGCTTGGGCGACAGGGTTTTGCTGAACACCGACTGGCCATCGATGTCGCGCAGGTCCACGGTCAATTGGGCGCTGTCGGCATCGATGTTCACCTCGCCAAAGAACTGCAGGCCCGCGAAGGGCGACAGGTTGGCTTGACCAGCGGGTGGGGCTTTGTAGAAAACCACCTGCGGGCCGAAGGTGTTGTCCAGGGTGTTGGGGCCAAAGCTGCCGGCGTTGAGCGGGCCCGACACGAATTCCCAGAAGCCGTCGAAGTCTTTGTAGGCGGCCTTTTCTGGGTCGTAATAGTGGGCGGCGCAGTAGTGCACGTCGGCAGTCAGCCACACCACATTGCGCACCTTGTTGCGCTTGAGGTGGCGTAGTAGTTCGGCGAACTCCAGCTCGCGACCTGCCGGGGCGCCGTTGTTGCCGTTGGCCACGGCTTCCCAGCGGGCTTGGCCGGTGGCGTCTTTGCCATCGCCCACGTTCAGGCCCAGGGGCATGTCGGCAGCCACGACTTTCCACACCGCGCGTGAATTGCTCAGCTCGCGCTTGAGCCAGTCGAGTTGTTCTCGGCCCAGGAAGGCGGTGGCGTCACTGGCTTCGGTCTGCAGGTTGGCGCTGTTGGGGCCACGGTAGGAGCGCATGTCCAGCACGAACACTTCCAACAAGGGGCCGTAGCAGAACTGGCGGTACACACGTTGCGACTCGCTGGCATCGAAGGGGCGCATGGGCGCGTAGTCGAGGAAGGCGCGAGTGCCACGGGCGGTCAGCAGCGGCACATTCTTCTCGGTGTAGCGGCTGTCGGCCGAGAGGTCTTTCGCGTCAGACCAGTTGTTGGTGATTTCGTGGTCGTCCCACTGCCAGATCTGAGGCACTTCGGCGTTGAAGCGGCGCACGTTCTCATCGAGCAGGTTGTAGCGGTAGCGGCCCCGGAATTCGTCCAGGGTTTCGGCCACTTTCGACACTTCGGGTGTGACGAGGTTGGTCCACAGCTGACCGTTCTCGGCCGTCACGCTTTCCTTGATGGGGCCATCGGCGTAGATGTTGTCGCCGCTGTGGATGAAGAAGTGCGGGCGACGCTGGCGCATGGTTTCGTAGATCTTCATGCCGCCGAACGAAGGGTTGATGCCCCAGCCCTGACCGGCCGTGTCGCCACCCCATTGGAAGCGGATGTCTTGCAGACGATGCCGGCTGTGCCACATGCCCAGACCGGCGCTTTCCATGCATGGCAGGGTGCTGAAGCGCCCCACCACAGGTTCGCTCATGGCGCGGCTGTTGTTCAGGCCCTGAAAGGTCACCCGCACAAAGCCTTCACGACCGGCTGGCAGGCCGGTGACCAGCTGGCGCGCGGTGAAGTCGCTGGTGTCGAGTGCATGGGGGCCCAAGTAGCGCTGCACCTTCTTGAACGACTCGTCGTGGCTGTATTCCACAATCATGCGGGCCGGGCGGTCGCTGCGGCTCCAGACCAGCAGAGAGTTTTCGCGTGGGTCGCCCAGCTGCAGGCCCTGTGCAGCCAAGGGGCGCTCCGAATCGGCGGTGATGATGGCGGGCGCACCCTGTGCCCAACTCACGCGAGGCAGTGCTGCGCCGCCCATCAGAAGGGCGGAGGTCTGCAAAAACTGACGGCGAGCTTCCTTTTGCTTCTGGTCGTCTTGACTCATGGTGGTGTCCTTGTAATGCGGCATGCACATGCCCCGCGCAAGATGGCGCTGCACACATTGTTCGAACACTCATCACGCAGCCGTATGACGCGGCGCGTGGTCATTTCGGCCTGTGGCCGAACTCAAGCCGACGAGGGATTCTTCGCCTGCCGGCGTGACTTCAGTTGACTCAGGCGTTGGTTGTCCGCTTCGCACGCTCCCGGTCCGGCCACCACTGCAACGTCCCTGGGTTGAAGCGGCTGTCCCGAGGCTGACATGACGGTGAGGGGGGCGATGTCGCGCCCGGTCTGCCGTTCAACGATGCGGGTGTGGGCACCATCGGGCCCCGGTGTGTGCCGGTTGCCCCACTGCGCCAGTGCCACAAGAATGGGCATCAACTCCAGCCCTTTGGCGGTGAGCCTGTATTCCAGCGCTCGGCCGATCTGGCTTTCTGATGTGACTTCCAGGATGCCGCCTTCCACCAGGCGCGTCAGGCGCTGGGTGAGCACATTGGGCGCAATGCCCAGATGGGTCTGGAACTCGCCAAATCGGCGGGTGCCCCAGAACGCTTCGCGCACGATGAGCAGGGTCCACCACTCGCCGATCAGATCGAGCGAGCGGGCGATGGGGCAGCTCATGTCGGAAAAAGAGGTGCGGCGCATGCCCAGCATTTTACTTTCATGAAGCAAGTAAATGGTGTAATCTTTCTACTTGCATTAAGAAAGTAGATGCGCTGTGCAATTTGGAGTTGATCGAAATGTCTGAAGTCGCCTTGTTCATTCATTCCACGGGCACGGGCCCATTCATGTGGACGTCGTTGATGGCGGCTTGCCCCGAGGGGGTTCAGCCCATTGCCCCGACCAACCGGGGCTATGCCATGAACGACCTGCTGCCACGCGGCACGCCCTTTTCGGTTGAAGACGAGGTGCGCCATCTGAAAGCACAGATTCCAGCCGATGCCACTGGGGTTCACCTGATGGCGCATTCCTATGGCGGCTTTGCCGCTTTGACCTTGGCGATGGATGCCAGCGTGTCGGTGCGCTCGCTTTGGTTGTACGAGCCGGTACTGTTCGGTTCGCTGCATGCGAAGGCGGCTGTCGCGGGCGCCTTGCCCGCTGATGCGGCGCAGGAAGTGGCGAGCTTTTTTGATGATCCGGATTTCATCGCCAACGAGGAGCGCGGTGGCGGCGATGCCTGGCTGGAGCGCTTCGTCGATTACTGGAATCAGCCAGGCATGTGGGCGGCCATGCCGGACAAGGCCAAGGCCATGGCTCGCGCAGTGGGCTGGAAAATGTTCCTGGAGGTGCGCAGTGTGGCCACCGAGCCCGAGCCATTCGAGCACTACCGGCTGCAAGTGCCGCTGACCCTGGTGCGCGGGGAGCGCACCACGGCCTCAGCGCGCGAAATGGTCAATCATCTGGCGCAGGCCAATCCGCACGCGCAGGTTCAGACCCTGCAAGGCCTGGGGCACATGGCGGTGCTGTCGGCGCCCCAGCAGGTGCTGCCCACTTTGGCCGACCACTGGGGGCGCGCCAATCTCAAGGCATGACGCCGCAGACCACGCGGGCGCCGCCACCACCCAATGGGGCGGGGTGATCTGCGTGGTTGTCGCCGCCGGCGTGGATCATCAGCGAGCGTCCGGCCAGATCGGCCAGGGTCAGGCGCGGTGCCAGAACGGGTTGGTTGGCTTGACCTTGTGGGTCAACATACAAGGCTGGCAGATCGCCCAGATGGCCTTCGCCCCAAGGCGCGCCATGCTGGCCCGTTTTCTTGGGGTCGAAGTGGCCACCAGCAGCCAGTGCGGGGACTTTCTTGCCGTCCTTTTCCTTGCTGGCGCAGCTTGGGTTTTCATGCACATGGAAGCCGTGCAGGCCGGGAGGCAAGCCTGTCAGGGCGGGGGTGAGCAGCACGCCATAAGGTGTTTGGGTGATGATCACTTGGCCCACGCTGGGGCCTGCGCCGTTTTCGTCCACCTTGTTCAAGGTGACGGTCAAGCCAGGATCGGCCCAGGCGGTGCTGGCCAAGGCGCTGAGGAGGGTGGTCAAGGCGAAGGTCGCCAGGCGCAGTGTCATGATGAGGTCTCCAACGAGGGGCAAGTTCAAAGCCCTCGTTTTGACCATGGCTGTGGCCCTGCGTCAACCCCTAGAGTGGTTCGTGTCCAGCGCGTCCAGTTCGTTGAACAGGTCCTTGGCCACCAGCATGGCGTTGACCGCCGCTGGAAAGCCCGCGTAGATCGCCATTTGCATGATCAATTCGGTGATTTCCTGGCGAGTGCAGCCCACATTCAGTCCACCTTGAATGTGGGCTTTCAGTTCCTTGGGCGCATTGCCTTGGGTTACCAGAGAGGCCAGGGTGGCGATCTGGCGCTCCTTGGGCGTCAGGCCCGGGCGCGAATAGACATCGCCATACGGGAACTCGATGATCATGCGGGCAAAGTCGGGGGCAATGTCTTGCAAGGCTTGCATCACCCCTTCGCCCACGTGTCCGTGAATGCGGGAAAGGGCTTGTTGACCCCGTGAAAAGCGGTCTTGACTGTCTGTACTCATGGGCGGCTGAGCGAGCCTCAGGCGGGCTTGATTCGGTCGTTGTTGATTTGATTGGTGCGGATCGCGGCAGGGCGGGCGCCAAGGCGGGCCGCATACGCTTCAAACAGCGGGCGCTTGTCGATGCTGCCAAACATCATGCCCCAGATCAGCGCCGAGCCCAGGTAGACATCGGCTGCGGTGAATTGCTCGCCACACACATAGGGCCCCTGTTGCAAGGCGGTTTCCACGGCATCGAGCGTGCGTCGGTAGCTGCCAAAGCCCACCATGCCGCTCTTGCCTTCTGGCACGTCCCAACTCAAAGCGCGAGCGGTGGTGGCCATTTCTAGCGGGCCGGCGGTGAAGAACAGCCAGCGGTAGTAGGCGGCACGAGCAGGGCTGCCTGCGGGTGGGGCGAGCTGGGCTTGGGGGAAGGCGTCGGCCAGGTAGGCACACAAGGCGGGGGCTTCGGTCACGACGACTTCGCCGTGCTTCAACACCGGCACTTTGCCCATGGGGTTGAGCGCCAAATACTCCGGCGTGCGCATGGCGGGGCCGAAGTCCAGCCACACGGTGTCATACGGTTGCCCAAGCTCTTCCAGCATCCAGTGGGCAATGCGCCCACGTGACTGAGGGTTCGTGTAGAGGGTGAGTTGGCTCATGGTGATCGCTCGCATTCAGAGTGACTGGCACAGCCACTGTACTGTTGAACTGAACGAGCGGAGAGCCCTAATTTGTGAGCCGGGGTAGCAGATTCAGCCGGCTACGTAATAGGCGCCTGTAGGAGGCTTGGCCAGCATGGGCAAAACCACGTCGAACTGTGCGGGGGGAATGATCTGGGCACCGCTCTTGTGTGCCGCGACCGAGGCCCATTGTTCGATGATGACGAACTCGTGAGGGTCATCCTTGCCGCGCAGCAAGTGGGCCGACTCGCATCCGGGGGCGCCACGCAGCATGGGCAGGACCGAGTTCAGGAATGCGTGAAGGTCTTCGGCCAGATGGGGTTTGGCAAAAAACCGATTGATGCGGGTCACGTGCATGGGCAGGATCAGGGCAGGAGGATGGCCCCGATCCTAGCAAACTACCGATTACAGGCCGGAAGTCAGGCTGCCGATGGCCACGCCAGCGATCAGGCCGTTCTTGACCAGCAGGCTGATGTCAGCAGGAGACAGCTTGCCGCCGTTGACCAGGTTGTTGATCACGGGGGCGGTGGTGGCGGCCACGTTGATCAGGTTCACCACCTGCTTGCCTTGCGAAGGCAGGATGGGCTTGATGATGTTGGCGAACGAGTTGACTTGTTGCAGGCCAGCAATGATTTGCGCAGGGTCGATGTTCAGGCTGGCTTGGCCGGAGACTTCGGACAAAGCAGCATCGCTCACTTCGATCATGGTCGACTCAGGGGCGGTCTCGGCCATGGCGGCCATAGGAGCGATAACCAACAGGGCTGTGGCGATGTACTTTTTCATTGCGTGTCCTAATTTGTTTGAAATAAAGGGAAGGATTTTCTTGGGCGCTTTTTGTCAAAACGCACAGGCATGGTGCCTACAGAAGGCGTTCAACCTCATCCGTGCAAACACTTAATGAATACATGTGTGGGAATAGATGGCGTCTTTGTAAGTGGTTGATTTATTTGTTGAAATAGGTGAAACACATTCGTGGGGAAAGGGTATTCGGACAGCGTCAGCGGGATTTCTTGGTGGTTGATAAGATTCATTAAAAATACATCTTTAATGCGTTGACGCGCTCATTCTGAAAGGACCCTCATGCTGAACGCCTCCATCCGCGATGCTGTGAAAGCCACCGCCCCCGTGTTGAAAGAACATGGGGTGACCTTGACGCGGCATTTCTATGCCCGTCTGTTCGAGCACAACCCGGAGTTGATTCCGGTGTTCAACCAAGGCCATCAACAAGCCGGCCACCAGCAGCAGGCCTTGGCCATGGCGGTGGCCGCGTATGCCGAGCACATTGACGACCCCTCTGTGTTGATGCCCGTGCTGACCCGTGTGGCGCACAAGCATGTCAGCCTGGGCATTCGGGCTGAGCACTATCCCATTGTGGGCAAGCATTTGCTGGCGTCGATTCGCGAGGTATTGGGGCAGGCGGTGGCCACCGACGAATTGATCAATGCATGGGCCGCAGCCTATGGGCAATTGGCTGATTTGCTGATGGGCCTGGAGCAGCGCCTATACGGTGAAGCTGCGGGCGTGTCCGGTGGCTGGTCGGGATGGAGGGGGTTCACGGTGCAGCGCAAAGTGCGTGAAAGCGATGAGATCACTTCTTTCCATCTGACCCCTGCCGATGGGGGGCGGGTGCCTGCCTACCGACCCGGTCAATATGTGACTGTGCGTGTGCTGGTGCCCGAGTTGGGCTACAACCAGCCGCGGCAGTACAGCCTGTCTGCAGCGCCTGGTGCGCCCTACTTGCGCATTTCGGTCAAGCGTGAGGGTGCGGGCGTCCAGCAAGCGGCGGGGTGGGTGTCTAACCATTTGCACGATCAGGTACACGAAGGCATGGTGGTTGATGTGGCGCCACCCATGGGTGAGTTTCACTTGCATGAGGATCGCGACACGCCGGTTGTGCTGATCAGCGCTGGGGTGGGGCTCACCCCCATGGTGTCGATGCTCGACCATCTGCTGCAAACCGGCTCGCCTCGTGCCATCAGGTTCTTGCATGCTTGCCGCCATGGCGGTGTGCATGCATTTGGTGAGCATGTGCGCAACCTGGTGGCCGAGTACCCGCAGTTGCGCAGCACCGTTTTTTATGAGCATCCCCGCGTGGAAACCGATCGATTGGGCGTGCACTACGACCACGTTGGTCGAATGAACTGGGATGGGTTGCCCATGTCGGCCATCGCGGCCGATGCCGACTATTACCTGTGCGGCCCACTGCCATTCATGCAGGACCAGGTCGCCCAGTTGCGCCGCCGTGGTGTGGGGGTTGATCGCATCCACCTGGAGGCATTCGGCACCGGTGGCGTGGCCGTGTGAGCGTGAGCACAGCAGTCGGTTTATGCTGACTGCTTTGTCACCCATTCATTTGCCATGCAGCTCACGCACTTTACCGATCTGGGCCTGCGGGTGCTGATGTACCTCAGCCACCCCAGGCGCGACACGCCGGTCACCATCGGGGAAGTGGCCGAGCGGTTCAGTGCATCGCGCCACCATCTGGTCAAAGTGGTGCACTTCATGAGCCAGCAAGGCTGGCTGGTGACCACGCGGGGCAAGGGCGGCGGCTTGGCCCTGGCCAACCCCTTGAGCCACTACCGACTGGGGGCCACCATCCGAGCGCTGGAGCATGTCAATGAACTGATTGACTGCAGCGACCCGCCCTGCGCCTTGCAGGGCTATTGCCACCTGAAATCGATTCTGGACGAGGCCATGGAGGCCTTCTTCCAACAACTCGACCGCTATACCCTGGCCGATGCGGTAGGGGCCCCGACCAGCCAGGTCATCAAGATGTTGCATCGCTTGCGCCCCATGCCCTGACGGGCCCTGAGCGCCCATCGACTCAAGACGCCTCGCCGTCCTTGCTGGCTTTGCCCGTGGCTTTCTCTGCGGCTTTCTGAGGCGATTTGCTGCGGGTGCGGTTGCCGGCGCGGCCACTGCCGCCGCTACTACCGCCGCTGCCCGTACGGCTGCGGGTCTTCTTGGCCGGTGCGGGGGCGGCCACGGGCTGGGCTGTGCCTTCTTGAGGTGCCGCGGCCAGGGCTGGTTCTGGGGCGGGACGAGCGATAGGCGCCGATGGCGCTGCCTGAACAGCATCGACCTTGCCTTCAGCCCTTTGGGCTGACTTGGCGGTGGACTGGCGGGGGCGGCGGGCTCGCGAACGGGGTTTGGACTCAGCGGTTGCTGGGGGTAAGCCATCCGATCTGGCTGCAGATTCGGAAGATGCCGCTGTGGCCTCTGCTGCCTCGGCGGCAGGTTCCACGGTCAGGGCGGGGAGGGTGGCTTCAACAGCGGCCTGGGGGGCGGGCGCAGCACTTGGGGTGTTGCCTGCGGCCTGAGCCTCTGTCCGTGGCAAGCCGTTGCCGCGCGAGACGAAGGCGCTCGATTTTTCGTCGCGGCCGAACTCCAGCAGCCCCCGGTTCTGAGCCTCTTCCAGCAAGTTGCCGAAGGTGCGGAAGCCATAGTAGTTTTCGTTGAAGCCTGGGTTGCGGCGCTTGATGGCTTCTTTGAGCACAGAGGCCCAGATCTTGCCGCCCACATCGCGGTCGGTGACCAGGGCTTCGTAGGTTTCCACGGCCATCTCGATGGCCTTGGTGCGGCGCGCATCCATCTCGGCGCGGCGGCGTTGTTCTTCCTCGGGGGTGCGGCGGGGCTGCTGGGTATCGCGGTTGTCACGTCGGGCGGCATTGCGCTGGCTTTCTCGAACCAGGTCATCGTAGAAGATGAATTCGTCGCAGTTGCCGATC
>CAYVOP010000038.1:0-23833 GCA_964453105.1 uncultured Aquabacterium sp.
GGCGGCTTCGTGGTGGGCGGCATCGACACCTGCGAGGCCATGTGCCGCTCGGTGGTGGCGCAAAGCGGCGTGGCCGTGGTGGCGCTGGAATACCGCCTGGCGCCAGAGCACAAGTACCCGGCGGCGTTGGATGATTGCTTTGCGGCCGTGCGCTGGCTGGCCAATCATGGCCACACCCTGGGCCTCAATGGCAGCCATTTGGCCGTGGGCGGCGACAGCGCGGGCGGCAATCTGGCTGCCAGCAGCGCCTTGATGGCGCGTGACGCGGGTATTCCGCTGGCGCTGCAAGCCTTGTTCTACCCCTCGGTGCAGTCGTCGCTGCAGACCGAGTCGTATCAGCGCTATGCGCAGGGCACCTTGCTCACAGCCGAGCTGATGCGCTGGTTTGAGATCAATGCCCGCGTGAAAGACGAGCCGATTGATTGGCGCCGCGAGCCCTTGCGGGGCGATCACCGTGGGGTGGCGCCCGCCTGGCTGGGCCTGGCCGAATGTGATGCCCTGTACGACGAGGGGCAGATGTACGCCGATAAGCTGCGCGAAGCTGGCGTGCCCACCGAGGTGCGGGTGTGGCCGGGGGTGCTGCATGACTTCATCAACATGAAGCGCTTCATTCCTGAGGCGGCGCAGGCCCACACGGCCCTGGCCGACGTGCTCAAGCGCACCTTTGGCAGCGCGCCGCGATCGAGCTGATCCGGGGTGGGGTTAGGCGGGGGCGTCGGTTTCTTTCCAGCGCTCGCGAATGGCCAAGATGTCGGGCAACTGCGCCAGAAACAGCGGCACCAGATGCGGGTCGAAATGGTGGCCCGCGCCTTCTTTCAGATGCGCGATGGCCTCTTCCACCGGCCAAGCCTTTTTATAAGGGCGAGCCGTGGTCAGGGCATCGAACACGTCGGCCACGGTCACGATGCGGGCCGACAGGGGAATGGCGTCGCCTTTGAGGCCGGCGGGGTAGCCAGAGCCATCCCACTTTTCGTGGTGACACAGGGCGATTTCGCGGGCCATGCGCAAAATGGATGAGTTGTCCGCCCCAATGATGTCAGCCCCGATTTGCGGGTGGGTTTTCATCACGGCCCACTCTTCGGGCGTCAAGGCGCCGGGCTTGAGCAGGATGGCATCGGGAATGCCGATCTTGCCGATATCGTGCATGGGGGCCGCAGCCATCAGCTCTTCGGCGGCCTCTTCGCTCCAGCCGGAGGCCAGGGCCAGGGTGCGCGCATAGCGGCTCATGCGGATCACGTGCAGGCCGGTTTCGTTGTCCTTGAACTCGGCGGCGCGCCCCAGGCGTTCGATGATCTGCCGACGCGATTCGATCAGGTCGTCCAAGCGAACCAGAGACAGGTGGGTGCGTACCCGAGCCATCACGATGGGTGGGCTGACCGGCTTGGCAATGTAGTCCACCGCGCCCAGCTCAAAGCCACGGGTTTCGTCTTCCGGGTCGGACAGGGCGGTCACGAAAATCAGCGGAATGGATTGTGTGCTGGGGTCTTGCTTGAGCGAGCGGCAGGCTTCGTGGCCCGTCATGCCCGGCATCATCACGTCCATCAGGATCAGATGGGGGCGTTCGGACCGGGCCAGTTCAAGGGCTTTGTGTCCGTCGCGGGCAAACAGCAATCGGTATTCGTTTTGCAGGATCTGCCGCATGACCTGCAGGTTCGTGGGCTCGTCGTCCACGATCAGGATGGCGGGCCGGGTTTCGCGATCAGAGTACGGCATGAGGGTCGGGCTCGTCTTCGGCGGTGGGCAAGCTGGCAAGCAAGGTGTTCAGGTGCAAGGCGGCCGTTTCGAAATCGAAGTCGTCCACGGCCTGCTCCAAGGCCCTGAGGGTGAGTGGCTGCGCATGAGATCGAATCGACTGGCAGAACTCCTGGAGCAGCGGGTCCAGGCGCTCGCCTCGTTGAAAAGCCGCACGCAGGTTTCTGGCCTGATCTTGCCATGCCTGGCGTTCTTGTGAACCGGGGATTGATGCGGAGGCCGCAGGGGGCCGGCTAGCCGCCGAAGGGGTCGCGGGCGCCGGTGGCAACAGCGTGGCGAGTTGCGGCAAGGTGGTTTCAATGGTGTGCTGCAAATCGGCCCAACGCTGGGGCAGCTGCATGGCCTGGTCGGGATGCGCGCCGCAGGTTTCCGCATGGTGCGCCGCGCGGGCAATGCCGTTGAGTCCCAGATTGGCCGCCGCGCCTTTGAGGCGGTGTGCCCATTGCTGCGCCACCAGGGGGTCAGCCGGGCAGGTGGTTTGGGCCGGGTCGGTCAGCCAGCTCATCTGTTCCTGCGCGAACCGCCGTAGGGCGCGGTGGTAGGCCTGTTCGTCCATCCATCGGGCGCGTCCGCTTTCGAGGTCGATGCCTGAGGGGGCGGGTGGCGGGGGCGGCGCTGCGGGGCGGCGATCTTCCTGGTGGAGCTGATCGGTCACACGGGCCATTTCGTAGAGCAGTTCTTCCAGCACCAGGGGCTTGCTGGCAAATCCGTCCATGCCGGCGGCAATGGCGGCCTGGCGATCTTCCAGTTGCACGCTGGCCGACAACGCGATGATGGGGGTGCGGGGTTGGTGTTGGGCCGATTCGATCTGGCGGATGGCGCGGCAGGCGCTCAGGCCATCCATGACAGGCATTTGCACATCCATCAGTATCACGTCCACGGGGGCCTCGGCCACGCGGTCCAGGGCCTCTTGGCCGTTGTGGGCCAGCACCACCTGATGCCCCCGGTCGGTGAGCACCACGCGCAACAAGTCGAGATTGGGCTGCACGTCGTCCACCGCCAGAACTTTCAAGGGGCGCCCTGGACGGGGGGCATGGGCCACCGGGCTGAGGCGAGTTGGGTCATGGGGCTGATCCTGACTTTCGGGCAGGGGCAGCAGCACGTGAAACACACTGCCCTTGCCGACTTCGCTGTCGGCCCAGATTTGCCCCTCCATCAAGGCCACCAGCTGCTTGCTGATGGTGGTGCCCAGGCCGGTGCCGCCAAAGCGCCGGCTCATGGACACATCGGCCTGCGTGAAGGCCTCGAAGATGTGGTTCAAGCGATCGGAGGCGATGCCGATGCCCGTGTCTGCAATCTGGAAGTGCAGGCTGTCGGCCTGCCGCTGCACAGTCAGCGAGACCTGCCCGTGTTCGGTGAACTTGATGGCGTTGCCCAGCAGGTTCAACAAAATCTGGCGCAGCCGGTGCGGGTCGCCATGCACGAACTCTCCCACATCGGGCCAGACATGGCTGCGTAAAACCAGGTGCTTGCGTTCAGCCTGGATCGATTGCTCTGCGCACAGCTGTTCGATGAGCTTGTGCAAGGAGAAGTCCATCAACTCCAGCTCCACCGCGCCGCGCTCCAGCTTGGAGGTGTCGAGGATGTCGTTGAGCAGGTGCAGCAGGCTGCGGGCCGACTGGTGCACGATTTCCAGTTGTTTGCGCGGCCCGCTGGGCAGCTCGCCCATCAGGGCCAGTTCGGTGAAGCCCAGTATCGCGTTCATGGGCGTGCGGATTTCGTGGCTCATATTGGCCAGGAAGGTGCTGCGGGCCTGCGCAGCTTGCTCTGCCCGCTCCTTGGCCAGCATCAGCGAGGCTTCCATGTCGTGCCGCTCGGTGATGTCCAGCAGCACGCCGTCTACCCAGGGCGTGTCGCCATTCGCATGGCGGATCACATTGCCTTTGCCCCACATCCAGCGCAGTGAGCCATCGCGGTGCCTCAGCTGGAATTCCAGCGTGAAGTGGCGTTGTTCGCGTGCCGCTTGCTCCACGCGTTGGGCTACTTCGGTGATGTCGGCTTTGTCGACCAGGTCGGTGAAATAACGGCGTGGTTTTTCGCCCAGGAAGTCGCTGGCAGGGTAACCCGTCAGGGTTACCGCCGCGTCGCTGATGTAGAGCATGGGCCAGCCCCGCTCCATGCGGCAGCGGTAGGAAATGCCGGGAATGTTGCTGATCAGCGAGCGAAACTGTTGCTCGTTTTTGCGCAGGGCGGCCTGCATCGTCTGGCGCTCGGTGATGTCGGAGACATAGGCCACGTACATCTGTTCATCCAGCATGGGCATGCGGCCCAGCACCAGCCGAATGGGCACTTCGGATCCGTCGCGGCGCACGCCACTGGTTTCGCGCTCGACCCCGATCAGCGAGTCGCTTTGCTGCAGCAGGCCCGCAAAGTCGTGGCGAGCCTGGGTGCGAAAGGGTTCGCCCATCAGCAGCAGCACGCTTTGGCCCAGCATTTCCTCGGTCGGCCAGCGGTAAATGCGCTCGGCCCCCCGGTTGAATTCGTGGATCGTGCCTTGCGCGTCGAACACGATGATGGCGTCCAGCGAGGTGTCGCTGATGGCGCGCAGGCGCGTTTCCTTGGACTTCAGCTCTTGCACCAGCAATCGGTATTGCGCCAGGCCGCTGGCGGCGGCTACCAGGGCCGTGCCCACCAGTGTGACCAGGGTGATGCTCAGCGCCAGGGTACTGGGGTCTTGCAGGGTGCTGATGTCGGTCGAGGGAATGGGCCCAATGAAGCGGGCCGCGGCCATGCCGGTGTAGTGCATGCCGGCAATGGCCAGGCCCATCACGCCGCCGCTGATGAGCGTTTGCGAGGTGCCCAGGCGCTGGCCCATGACCGTGGCCAGCCCGAAGCGCACCCACAGGGCCAGAATGGCCAGACCCACGGCCACGCCAATCGACAGCGCGAACACCCACGGGTCGTAGCGCAGCGCCGGTGCCATTTGCATGGCGGCCATGCCGGTGTAGTGCATGGCCCCAATGCCGGCCCCCACCAGCACGCCACTCAAGATGAGTTGGTGCCGGGTCACCTGCGGTTGACTCAGTAACTTCAAGGCCACCCAGGATGCCGCCAGGCTGGGTAGCACCGACAAGGCGGTGATGCCGGTGGCGTAGTTGACCTGCGTGCACAGGTTGAACGCCAGCATGCCAATGAAGTGCATGGCCCACACGCCGCAGCCCAGCGACAGGCAGCCTGCCAGCATCGTGCCGGTGCGCAGCAGGGAGGGCACCAGGCTGCGTGCCTGGTAGGCAGCCTGCAGCCCCATGGTCGACGAGAACATGGCCACCAGCACCGACAGGCTGACCAGCCAAGGGTCGAGCGTGCCGTACAGCAGCAGGCCTGGGTCAATGTCCAGCGCGAAGAACAGGGACAGGGGGGGGGGACATCACGGGAAACGGTACATAGATCCCGTGATGGTGCCGGATCTGGCTGGGCTCTGATCCCCGAATCAGCCGGAAAACCGGGCTTAGTTCGGCTTTCCGGTCAGGGTGTGCCGCTCATCGGCTGTCAGCAGGCCACAGCACCCACACCCCCAGCGCTTGCTTGGTTCGGCCGGCCAGGGCCAAGGCCTCGTCGCCCCAGCCCCAGAAAAAGTCGGCCCGCACCGCGCCGGTGATGGCGCCGCCCTTGTCTTGCGCCATCACCAGACGCTGCAAAGGCGTGGCGGGCAAGGGGTTGGCGCTCCAGGCCTGCGGGTAGGTGGTGTCCAGCCAGACCGGGGTGCCCAGGGGCACGCTGTCGACATCGACCGCAATGGAGCGCCCAGGCGTCAGGGGCACACCCTGGGCGCCATTGGGGCCCGACTCCGGATCGGTCAGTGCTTCTTCCCGGAAGTAGACCACCCGGGGGTTGGCGCGCATCATTTCCGGCACCCGGGCCGGGTTCTGTGCGGCCCAATTGCGAATGGCCGGCCACGATGCCTGCTCCAGCGGGAACGCACCCTGGTCCACCAACCAGCGGGCCACCGATTGGTAGGGTTGATCGTTGTGACCACCAAAGGCCAGTCGCACCACCTTGGCCTGGCCACTTTGGCCATTTTGTCCATTGGGGGCGGGTTCATCCAGCAAGCGCACGCGACCGCTGCCCTGCACCTGAATCAGCAACACATCCAGCGGGTCGGCCAGGTAGACCAGTTCGCGGCCCGCCAGCGCGGCGCGTCCATCAGGCAGGTTGTCGAGTTCGGCACGGGTGAAGTGGGGCTTGCGCTGGCCCAGGTCGGCCGGGGCGCGGTGCAGCGGGTAGGCATAGCGTGCATCGGGTTGGCGTTTGCCTTCCAGCATGGGCTCGAAATAGCCTGTCAGCAAGCCGTTGCTTTGCCCGTCAAACCCCGTCACGCGCCAGGGCCGCAGGCGGGATTGCACAAACTGGCGCACCTGGGCTTCGTCAGCCTGAGGCCCAATCTGGCGAGCCTGTTGGCACAACACGGCCCAGCCCATCATGGGGCGGGAGCAGCCTTTCAGCCAGGCGGGCCACCAGTCACGCAGCCGGTCTTGATACCAGCCGGGCAGGTCAGACCATTGCGCCGGCGTCCACTGCGAGCGCGGACGCCACAAGCCGCCTTGGCCGTCGGGTTGCGGCGCCAGGGTGCCCGGTGCCGGGGCCGACGCCGGTGGTGCAACAGGGCGTGTCGAGCGCACGCTCCCTTGCCCTGGGGTGGTAATGGGCGCAGGCGGGCCCGGGGGGCCGTATGGGGTTGAACACCCGGCCAGCAGCGTCGCCAGGCCTACTATCATGGCCAGCAAGGCCTTTTTTTGTTTTTCTACTGTCAACAAAACCATCATGTGGCTGATTGTGCTTGAAGCGCTGGCGGCGCTTGGTGTCTTGGTGTTTCTGGTGTGGTGGACGATGTTTGCCGGGCGGCGCGACCTGCGCGATCTGCACGACGATTCGCCCGACCGTTGAGATCAGTGGCCGGTGCCCGAGCCTGAAGCGGCGCCGGGCTCGGTGGGCGCGCGAGGGGGCCACAGGAAGCTGCCCGGCTGGGTCAACAGCCGGCGGCCCATGGCCCGCCACAGGCGTCCGCGATCTTGCACCTTCACCCCGCGTGAACGGATCGCCACCCGCAAAGCCAGCGAGAAACTCACCCCCACATTGAGCAAGCCGGTGACCGGAATGGCCACCACACTCCACCAGAAGGCCGGGTCGTGCAAAGCCGGCCAGCCTAGCGTGCCCAGCGCGGCCATGATCTGGCCGGTGGACAAGGTCACGTGCCGCACATCGAGCGGCAAAGCCAGGAAACTGGCAAACACCGGCACCAGGCCCAGCATGAAGCCCAGAGACAGGTTGGCGGCCAGGCCCGAAATGTTTTGGCGCCACCAACTGGCCCAGCGTTCGGCCCGTGCAGCCCCCAGCCGCGTGCGAATGCGGGGGTTCCAGCGCAAGGCACTGTCCAGCCGGTGCAGCACAAACCAGTTTTCTACCCAGCCGGCCAGCAGGCTCGACAGGAACAGCAGTACCCCGGTGAACGCGGCATACCACGCTGTGGGGCCCAGCAGGGTCAGGTGCTTCAGGGTGTAGTGGGCGGTGGCCTCACTCAGCAAGGGGCGGCCCATGGCGACCCAGGCCAGCACCTGTACCAGCAGCACCAAGGGGGCCACCACCGCCAGGTTGCCGATGATGCCGGCCATTTGCGAACGAATCAGGTGAACGGCTTCGTCCACAAACCCTTCCACGCCGGCATCGTCATGGGTGTGGGCCAGCTTGGCTGCCATGGCCGGGGCCGTCATGGCGGGCTGCTTGGTGGCCACCGTGAAATGCAGCCATTGCACGATGACAAAGCTCACCGCGTAGTTGGCCCCGGCCGCAAACCCCGTCCAGAAGGGCGACAGGCCCAAGGCCAGCATCACGAATTTCATGAAGGTGGTGCCGACCAAAACGGCGCCCCCGCCCGCTGCTCGCTTGAGCATGTCGAGGTACTCGGCGCGGTTGCGGGTGATGTAGTGCTCGCCCGTTTCAGCGCTGCGCTCGGCCACCTTGCGGGCCAGCAGCGAGTAATGCTGGCGGAACAGATCGATCAGGCTGCGGCGCTTTTGCCCAATGCGCACCAGCTCGACCAGGGCACGGCGCATCTCGCGTTCGGGTTGCGGGGCCAGCACCACGTCGAGCAACAGGCCGATGCGCTCGCACCGCTGTTGCAGCAACTCGATCTGGAACACGATGTTCACCGAAATGCCGTGTTGCTCCAAGTGGCCGTGAATGCCTTGGGCTGCCTGGGCGCAATCGTCCAGCAAGGCGCGCAGGTAGCGCGCTTCGTGCAACAAGGCGTCGGGCCAGAGCGCGCGCCCCGTACCAGGGGGCGTGGCTTGCTGCGCATGAGCCAGGGCCAGATGATGCAAGCGCTCGGCCACGCGGGGCAGCTGCTGAAAGGCCCGCTTGGCGCTGTCGGCGCTGAACTTACTGGGCGTGGCTGCAACGGCAGCCGACCCCGCTGCGAGGCTGGCATCGACATCCGGTGCATCATCGAACTCGGCATCGGTGCGCGTGCCAATGCGTGGGCGGAACTGCTGTGAAAACCCCATGGCCCGCACATCGGTGGCCAGACACAGCACCGCGTCGTAAAAGGCATCGCGCCAGCCCAGCGGGCCGGGCTCGGTCAGGCGAACTGAATCGGCAAACAAGGCGCCCAGTTTGTCCAGCGTGTCCTCGTCGAGGCGGGCCATCCAGCGGGCATCGTGGGTGTCGTCGAACAGCAGGTCGAACAGGTCGCCCAAGTCACTGGTTTCGGGCGACAAGGGCAGCACGCGCAAGCGTAAGCGTGCCCAGAACTCATCCATCAGCGAGGCCTGCGCCGCAAAGCCGTAATCGGCCAGCAAGGCCGTCACATCCACATCGCGCCAGCACGCGGCCAGCAACTGCACCACCTTGTCGCGGCGGGTTGGGTCAGCTTGCAGCAGGCTCAGCAGTCTCTGCGTGCGAGCGACCGGCTCGCCCTCGCGCAGCCAGTCCAGAACCCGAACCAGCCAGATGTGGCGTTCCACCGCTGGCAGTTGCGCATGGGCGCTGTCGAGCCAGTCGGTGATGAAGTCAGCGTGAGGGGTGTGGGCGTGTGCAGTCAATGGAGAGATTGAGACCGAACCAATGCAAAAGGTTCAATCGTGGTTTCAAAAAATTCCATGTGCTCGGTCACGCAATAAAACTCGCCATGCATGATGCCGTGCGGCGTTTCGAGCCGGGTCCAGCTGCTGTAGTCGAACTGGGCGCCCGGTTGAATCAGGGGCTGGTTGCCCACCAGACCCAGGCCTTTGACTTCTTCCACCTTGCCGGCCGCATCGGTGATGACCCAGTGCCGTCCGATCACTTGGGCGGGCACATCGCCCGTGTTGGTCACGGTCACGGCATAGGCAAAGGCGTATTCGTCGCGCTCGGGGTGGCTGTGCTCATCCAGGTATTGCGGCACAACGGTGACGGTCAGTTTCGCTTCACTCATGAGCCGACTATAGGCCATTTGAAAACCCCGTGGCTTCATGGGGATGTCATGTCAGGCCTTCACGATGCAGCCTGTTTCCGCGCATCCAGCGCGATGCCCATTACAGGAGTGCCCTCATGGATCGTCGTCGTTTCTTGTCTGCCATTGGCACCGTGGGTGGTGGCCTGGGTGCTTCGTTCATGCTGTCGTGGCATGCGCAGGCTGCGCAGTGGCTGAACCTGGGCGCCACGCCCATCGACACCACGGGGCTGAGCACGCAGTCGGCCTCGGTGTTTGACCTGTCAGTGTCTTCGGCTGACCCGTCTGTGACGGGGGTGATCTTGTGGACGCACATTGCCCCCACTGCTGTGGTGAGCGGCGAAGACCTCTACCTGCAGGTGGCCAGCGACGAGCGCTTTCAAACCCTGGTGCTGCAAGCCCGCGTGCCCAGCGCCGAAATTCGGGCTGACAACGATTTCACCGTCAAGGTTGACCTGGATGGCAAACTGTCTTCACAAGCAGCCGGCGCGTCGTTCTACTACCGCTTCATCTACCGTCGTGTGGTCAGCCGCACGGGGCGCTGCCGCACCCTGCCCGCATCGGCCACGGGCATTCAGCGTTTGAAACTGGGCCTGCTGACCTGCCAGGACTACACCAACGGCTACTACGGTGCCCTGGCCCATGTGGCCCGCGACAACAGCCTCGACTTCGTCTTGCACCTGGGCGACTTCATGTACGAAACCGCAGGCGACCCACGCTTCCAGAGCCTGCCTTTTGCCGACCGCACCATGGTGCTGCCTTCCGGTGGCGTGGTTTCGCTGGGCCTGCAAGATTACCGCTTCATCTACCGCACCATTCGCAGCGACCGCAACCTGCAGGCGGCCATGGAGCGCCACACCTTCATTTGCATTCCCGACGATCACGAAACCGCCAACGACTGCTATTGGGACTATGCCCGTGACACCCTGGGCGCTCCCGACCACCCCTTCACCACCGACGCGCAATACGGCAACGATCCGCGCCTGCTCAAGCAGTTGAAGCTGGACTCGCAACGCGCCTGGTCTGAATACGTGCCAGCCCGCGTGAAGTTCGATGCTTCGGCCACCCACCCCCATCAGGCCCTCACGGTGTACCGCCGCTTTGCGTTTGGCAGCTTCCTTGATCTGTTCATGATCGAGAACCGCAGCTACCGCAGCCCCCACCCGTGCGGTGAAGGCGATGTGTTGCAGCGCTATGTGCCACTGGGTTGCACCAACCTGGCCAACCCGCAGCAAACCCTGCTGGGCAACGCTCAGCACAACTGGCTGGTCAATGGTCTGACCTCGTCGAAGGCGACCTGGAAGCTCATGGGCAACCAGACCTTCTTCGGCCGCCTGGCGCTGACCTTCCTGGGCCAGCAAATCGCCCCCTTGAACGTGGACGCCTGGGACGGCTACCAAGCCGAACGCACCGCCCTGACCCAAGCCCTGCGCGATGCCAAGGTCAGCAACTTCCTGATTGCCACGGGCGACCTGCACACCTACATGGCCAGCGAGGTCAAGGCCGACTACGGCAACAGCAGTCCGTTTGCCTTCTCGAACTACCTGGGTGCCGAGTTCATGACCCCCGCGGTCACCTCGTCCAACCTGGGCGAAATGCTGGCCGCCAAGATGGACCCGGCCCAGCGCGACCTCTTGCTGCAAGGCCTAGCCAACCCCGCCGTGAAGGTCAACAACCCCCACATTCGCTACTTCGACAGCAGCCATCAGGGCTATTCCACCCTGGAGCTGACCGACAGCTACGCCGAATGGGTGGCTTACGCGGTGGACAAGGGTGTGAACGACCCGCAGGTGTCGCGCACCTGCCTGGCACGCCAGCGCAAGTACATGTCCCTGCCGTGGCTGGTGTCACAGTCCACCGACGGATATTGACCTGACGGAGCCCAGCGATGACGGGGCTTCGTAGAATGGACGTCTGTTCCCTTCTGCGAGCCCCTCATAAAGGATCCGACATGTCGCGTACTTTCCGCATTGCCCCCAGCATCCTGTCTGCCGATTTCGCCCGCCTGGGCGAAGAAGTTCGCAACGTGATCGATGCCGGTGCCGACTGGATTCACTTCGACGTGATGGACAACCATTACGTGCCGAACCTGACTTTCGGGCCCATGGTGTGCCAGGCCTTGCGCAAGCACGCCGTCAAGGCCGACGGCACGGCTGTGCCCATTGACGTGCACCTGATGGTGCAGCCCGTCGACAGCCTGGCCCAGGCCTTTGCCAAGTCGGGCGCCGACATCATCACCTTCCACCCCGATGCCTCCACCCATGTGGACCGCACCCTGCAGCTCATCAAGGCCGAAGGCATCCAGGCCGGCCTGGTGTTCAACCCCGCCACGCCGGTCGATGTGCTGGAATGGGTCATCGACAAGGTCGATGTGGTTTTGTTGATGAGTGTGAACCCCGGCTTCGGCGGCCAGAGCTTCATTGACAGCACCCTGCGCAAGGCCGAAAAGGTGCGCAAGATCATCGATGCGTCCGGCCGCGACATTCGCCTGGAAATCGACGGCGGCATCAAGGTGGATAACATCCGCCGCGTGGCCGACGCCGGGGCCGATACCTTCGTGGCAGGCAGCGCCATTTTTGGTCAGCCCAACTACAAGGCCGTGATTGACGCTATGCGCGCTGAGTTGGCAAAGTAAGCCAAATCGAACCAGTTCTGTCGGAGCAGCCCAGTGAGCCAGACTGAACGCATCTACCAAATTGATCAAATGTTGCACGACCATCAGGTTGTGTCATTTGCTCAATTGCAGTCTGCTTTAGGTGTGTCTAGGGCTACGCTCAAGCGCGATCTGGAATACATGCGCAGCCGCCTCAATGCCCCAATCGAATGGAGTCGCGAGGACGGGGGATATCGATTTGAAGTCGATCCGAAGCAGGTTGGTTCGGCGTATGCGCTCCCTGGTCTCTGGTTCAACGAACAAGAGATTCACGCGCTTCTCACCATGCAGCATTTGCTGGGAGATTTGGGAGCCGAGGGCATTCTGCATGAGCACATTGCACCGTTGATGGCCAGGCTCAATGCCATGTTGGGATCGGCCAATGATTCTGCGGAAGCCATCCGCAAGAAAGTGTTGATTGCTAGTGTGGGCCGAAGGCAGTTGCCCATCGCGCACTTTCAACACATCGGTAAATCCTTGCTGCAAGGCAAACGCATCCGTATCACCTACGCTGCGCGTAGTACAGACGAAACAACCGAGCGAGAGGTCTCGCCTTTGCGCTTGGTGCACTATCGCGAGAACTGGTATCTGGACGCGTGGTGCCATTTGCGCAATGAACTGCGCAATTTTTCTTTGGATCGTGTCGTGGCGGTAAGGCCGCTGGATACCGCAGCAAAAGTGGTGAGCCAGAAGCGCATTGAGCATGCCTTCGGGCCAGGCTATGGCATTTTCGGTCAGGGGCCTATTCAATGGGCGGAGCTTCGCTTTACACCTTACCGTGCTCGGTGGGTTGCGGCCGAACAATGGCACCCAGATCAGACGGGGTGCACGGAGCCAGACGGCCACTACCGTTTGCGCGTGCCCTATACCGATCACCGTGAACTCATGATGGACATTCTGCGCTTTGGCGCCGACTGCGAAGTGTTGTCTCCTTCAGATTTGCGACATTGTCTGAAATTGGAAGCCGAGCGCATGTTGACTTGCTATAAACGCAATCGATAGGCTCACTCTGTGAGCCTGCCTGTAGTGCAGAATGATCTGAAAGAGAATTCGCTACAGGGATATTGGTGAACAACACTGTCAACGTACCGGTTGCGCATGTTCGAGAAAGCGATCAGGCCATTCAAACGGTCGCGGAACACTTAACAGGCGTGGCAGCCTTGTCATCGCGCTTTGCATCCAAGTTTGGTTGCGCTATGGCGGGTGAACTGATCGGTTTGCTGCACGACCTCGGTAAGTACAGTTCGGAATTCCAGACATATCTGCTCAGCGCTACGGAACTCATTGATCCAGACAGCGATGAGGGGGTCGATGCGGTCGCCCTCAAAGGCAAGGTCGATCACTCCACGGCGGGCGCGCAATACATCTGGCAGCAATACGGCCAAAAAGGCCCATTAGAGCAAGCGCTGTCGCAACTGCTGTCGCTTTGCATTGCTTCACACCACTCCGGGTTGATTGACTGCATTGGGGGCAATCAAAGCAATTTCGGACAAGATGTTTTCGGCAAACGAATGTCGAAGGACGATGCCAAGACTCACTTGGCAGAGGTTAGCGCCAATGCAGATGTGCACATCCTGCAAATGGCAAACGAGTTGATGGCCCACCCGGAATTGACGCAGTCATTGCAGCGACGCATTCAATCTATTTACCAAGCGATAGGGAATCGTCCTCAAGTGGCGGCAAACCACTTGGCTTTGTTGACGCGACTGTTGTTCAGTTGCTTGATCGACGCGGACAGATTAGACACAGCAGATTTCGAGCATGTCCGAAAAGCGCAGGCTAGGCCTCGTGGGCGGTTTACACCGTGGTCAGAGTTGGCAGATCGATTGGAGGCCTACCTGGCGTCTTTCAGTGGAAGCAACCCCATCGATGGCATTCGGAGGGACATTGCCGATTACTGCGCCAAGGCCGCCATGCGCCCCAAGGGCATTTACTCCCTGACGGTGCCTACAGGCGGTGGCAAAACGCTTGCCAGCTTGCGCTTTGCTCTGAACCATGCCAAGCAGCATGAGATGGACCGCGTCCTGTACGTCATTCCCTATACCTCAATCATTGATCAGAACGCGTCTGTGGTGCGATCCGTCCTTGAAACGACAGACCAGGATGCAGGGCGAATCGTGTTGGAGCACCATGCCAACCTGACGCCCGAGTTGCAAACCTGGCGTCAGAAAATGATCTCTGAAAACTGGGATGCCCCGGTGGTCTACACGACCATGGTGCAGTTTCTGGAGTCTTTGTTCAGTGGCGGGACCCGGGGCGCCCGCCGCATGCACCAGTTGGCCAACAGTGTGTTGGTGTTTGACGAGATTCAAACCCTGCCCGTTCGTTGCGTGCACATCTTCAACAACGCCCTCAACTTCCTGGTTGAGCAATGCGGCTGCACAGTGGTCCTTTGTAGCGCCACACAGCCGCTCTTGCATCGGGTGGATCCACAGCGTGGTGCGTTGAAGCTGGCTGACGAAGCTGATCTCATGCCGGACGTCAGTGGGTTGTTCGAGAGCCTGCGTCGTGTTGCGGTAGAAGACCTGCGCCGCCCGCAACCCTGGCTCGCACAAGACGTTGCCACCCTGGTGAAGGACACCTTGCCTAGTGCAGATAGTGTGCTGGTAATTGTTAATACCAAAGATGCCGCCGCGCGCATCTATGAGGCCTGTTCGGCCTTGCTCGGTGAAACGCCATTGTTTCACCTCAGCACCAGCATGTGCCCAGCCCATCGCAAGGCGGTGCTTGCGCAGATTCGTGAAAGGTTGACTCAGCAACTGCCCGTGGTCTGCATTAGCACCCAACTCATTGAGGCTGGGGTTGATGTGGACTTTGGTGCGGTCATTCGCTCCATGGCGGGTTTGGACTCGATTGCGCAGGCGGCAGGACGCTGCAATCGCAATGGGCGGCGTGCGAAGGGGCAACTACTGTTGATCAACCCATCCGATGAAAACGTGTCTAGGTTGGTCGATATTCATGCAGGGCGGCTCAAATCAGAGCTGGTGTTGCAGGCGTTCCATCAGTCGCCTTCTGACTTTGATCATGACCTGCTGGGACCCAAGGCCATGACCAGCTACTACCAGCTGTATTTTCATGAACGTGCCTCAGAAATGGCCTACAACGTCAGCTCGAAAGACATCGGCCATGACGACACCTTGCTTGAACTGAATGCGACCAACCCCACGGTAATCGGTTCCATGGCGGAGAGGCAGCATCCAGCCGTAGCTCGCCTGTTGCGTCAGTCGTTCATGACCGCCGCTCAATCATTCAAGGCCATCGATGCGCCAACGCAGGGCGTGATCGTGCCTTTTGGCGAAGCGGGGAACGCCCTTTGTGCGGAGCTCTATGCCGCCTACGACATTGAGCTTGAAGTGGCTTTGCTCAAACGAGCCCAGCAATTCACCGTCAGTGTGTTTCCACACCAATTCCAACAACTCATGGAGGACCAGGCTTTGCACGAAGTCAAACCCGGTACCGGTATCTACAGCGTAGACGCCCGCTACTACCACCCGCAATTGGGCCTGATGAAAGCCCCATGTCAAGACATGGAGGTGCTCTGTGTCTAACCCAGCTCGCAACACGATTGAATTTCGCCTGTGGGGGCGACATGCCCTGTTCACCGATCCGATCACCAAAATCGGCGGCGAAAAGTGTTCCTATCACCTCCCGACGTATGAAGCCCTAAAGGGCGTGGCCAAGTCCATCTATTGGAAGCCAACCCTGATCTGGGTGATCGACGAGGTGCGGGTGATGAAGCGAATCCAAACCCAGACCAAGGGGCTCAAACCCTTGGACATGGGCGGAGGCAACACGCTGGCAATTTATACGTTTCTGTCAGAAGTGGAGTACCAAGTGCGTGCCCACTTTGAGTGGAACACCCATCGCCCTGAACTGGTTGCAGACCGAATCGAGGGCAAGCACTTTGCTATTGCGCAACGCATGCTGGAGCGCGGCGGCCGCCAGGACATCTTCTTAGGCACGCGTGATTGCCAAGCCTATGTTGAACCGGTTGTCTATGGTCAGGGTGTGGGCCACTACGATAGCGATGGCGAATTGGCCTATGGCCTGATGTTCCACGGATTCGACTACCCCGATGAAACGGGTGGCGCCAACTTGGAGGCACGCTTCTGGCGCCCGGTCATGCAAGGCGGGGTGATCCGCTTCGTGGCCCCCAATAATTGCCCTGTGCGCCGCACGGTGCGCCCCATGGGCGTCAAGCGCTTTGGCTTGGACGGGAACGTCGCGTCTGTCGAAGACACCCATCTGTCGTGGGGGGGCGTATGAGTTGGCTCGAAGCCCTGAAAGACACCTACGATGCCTGCGTGGCTTCGCCCAACTTTGCGCAAGCTCCATTGGAGCCCATCAGCCACGTGACTCAGCAGGCACACATCGAAGTCACGATAGATGCGCAGGGCCAATTCCAAAGTGCGCGTGTATTGGAAAAGAACGAACTGGCTACGTTGGTGCCTTGTACCGAGGCCTCTGCGGGGCGAGCGGGGTCACGGCCCACACATCACCCCTTGTGCGACAAGCTGCAATACCTGGCTGGTGACTTTCTGACCTACGGCGGAGAGGTTACCAGCGGCTTTGCCAAAGATCCACACGAGCCGCATCGTGCCTTCATGGAGGACTTGGCTAACTGGGTGGCCTCGGCGCAAAGCCATCCGGCGGTGGTGGCCATTCATCACTACCTGCAGCGTGGCACCTTGGTGGCTGATCTGGCGCTTCGCGCCCAGCTTCTGCCTTTGGATGCAAGCCAGCAGCAAGTGCTCACAGAATGGGCCGGAGAGAAAAATCTCACTCCAGCGATTTTTGGGATCATTCCCAAGGGCAATGGCCCTTTGGACAGCTTTGTGCGTTGGCGTGTGATGTTGTCGGGAGCCAGCGCTGCTGACTTGCGCGAATCGACCCCTTGGGGCGATGCCAGCCTGCAAGCGGCTTGGGTCAGCCATTACGAAGCACGCATGTCTCGGCAAGGGGTGTGCATGGTGACTGGCGAAACCACCGCGCTGGCCAGTCAGCACCCTGCCCGCTTGCGTCACGGGGCGGACAAAGCCAAGCTGATTTCATCGAACGACAGTTCTGGCTACACCTATCGCGGTCGCTTTCTGGACGATGGGCAGGCTTGCGCGGTGGGCTACGGCACCACGCAAAAGGCCCACAACGCCTTGCGCTGGCTGATTCGCCGTCAAGGAGTGCAGGGCTTGGGGAATGCAGTTGTGCTGGCCTGGGCGCAAGCGGGTGAGGCGGTGCCTGATCCTCAAGCCGATACCTTGGCGTTGTTTGGTGTTGAGGCACCTAAGCAGTTGGGGCCACAGGTAGGCAATGTCGGGCAGAGTCTGGCTTTGCAGCTCGGGCAGGCCATACGCGGGTATCAGGCCAAGTTGCAACCTGATGAGCGAGTGGTGGTCATGGTCATTGATGCGGCCACGCCGGGGCGCTCTTCGATCAGTTACTACCGTGAGCTGACCGCATCCGATTTCCTGGAGCGCATCCAGCGCTGGCACACCTTGGTGGCCTGGCCGCAAAACTTGGGCAAAGACAAACACTTCACAGGTGCCCCATCGCCTAAAGACATCGCAGTCGCCGCCTATGGCAGCACGGCCATACATGACGAACAACTGCGTCGCACCACGGTTGAACGGCTATTGCCCTGCATTGTCGATGCGCGGCCGATTCCGCGTGATTTGGTGCAGTCCGTGTTTCGCAGGGCCATCAATCGTGTGGGGCAAGAACACTGGGAATGGGAGCGGTGCTTGGGCATCGCCTGCGGCTTGATCAAAGGGTTTGAAATAGAAAGGAACTACAGCATGGCGCTGGAAGAAAACCGACGAGAGAGGGATTACCTGTTTGGCCGACTCTTGGCCATTGCCGAACAAGTGGAGCGCAGCGCGCAACGCGTGGCTGGTGAAACACGAGACACCCATGCTGCACGCCTGATGCAGCGTTTTGCAGACCGCCCCAGCAGCACGTGGCGCACCATCGCCTTGGCGCTCAACCCGTACTGGAGTCGCTTGACCGCAAACCGTCCGGGCGTGGCGCACTTGCTGCGCGTGCGTCTCGACGAGGTGTGCAATTTGTTCGATACCGAAGGCTTCACTTCCGACAAACCACTGGGCAGCGCCTTTTTGCTGGCCTACCACTGTCAACGGCAGGCGCTCTGGGCGCGGCATCAGCAAGAGCTGAATGACGAGCCCGCCACCGAAACGCCCAACACCACCCACGCATGAACTCAGGATCAGACATGAACACGCTACAAAACAAAATCGATTTCGCTGTCGTTTTCAGCGTCAAGAACGCCAACCCCAATGGCGACCCGTTGAACGGCAATCGTCCCCGTACTGACTATGCTGGTTTGGGCGAAGTGACTGATGTGTGCATCAAACGCAAAATTCGCGACCGCATGGTCGAGCGATTTGTTGAGTTGAATCAGGCCGACGGCCAAGGCGTCTTTGTGCAATCGGATGATCGCAAAGTGGACGAAGCCAAGAGCCTGCGTGACCGGGCCGATGCATTGCTGAAAGGCAAACACAGCCCGGGCGAAATCGCCAAACTGGCGTGCCAGACTTGGCTTGACGTTCGCACGTTTGGCCAACTGTTCGCCTTTGCTGCTGGCAAGAAGGGGAAGAACGATGGAGAAGGCGACAGCGGCATTTCGATTGGCATTCGTGGGCCAGTTACCGTGCAGTCGGCTTTCAGCATTGAACCCGTCAGCATCACCAGCACGCAAATCACGAAATCTGTCAGTGGCGAGGGCGATGGCAGCAAACGTGGCTCCGACACCATGGGCATGAAGCATCGGGTGGACCACGGCATTTACGTGTGCTTTGGCAGCATGAGTCCTCAACTGGCTGAACGCACTGGCTTTAGCGATGCCGACGCCGCCACCATCAAAGGCATCTTGCCGCGCATGTTCGAAAACGATGCCTCATCGGCCCGTCCTGATGGCACGATGCAAGTACTCAATGTGTATTGGTGGGCGCACAACTGCAAAGCAGGGCAGTACTCATCTGCCAAGGTCCATCAATCGTTGCAAGTCGATGCCAACGGCCACGCTACTTTGGTGGATCTCCCGGGCTTGGCGCCGGAGTGCATTCCCGGCTTCTGACCGCGAGCGAAACGGATGCCGCGCCTCAAGTTGAACGTTGAGACCAGTATCCTGGCTTGCGGCGGTGGTGTGCGATGGCGATGATGATCAGGTCCTCGTCTCGCACCCCATAGACCACGCTGAATGGAAACCGCTTGAGTCGCAACTGACGCAACCCGTGACTGGTCTGAGAACCGATTTCCGGGTGTTGGGCTATCAGGTCGAGTGCGGTATCAATCTGTGCCAAAAACCGCGCACCGAGAGGCTCCCCGCCTTGCTGCAGGTAATAACTCAGGGCTTGTTCTGCTTCACTGGCCGCTTCAACAAGAAAGCGAATGGCGCGTTCAACCACGGGTCAGTTGCTGCCTCAATCGGTTGATGACCACGTCCGATGCAATCAATTCACACTGTCCGGCGTTCAGCGCCTCGACGCGGTGCCCAAGTTCATCGTGCCATGCCTGGGCCACATCTTCTTCGGTGGTCTCATCCAGGCTTTGCCAAAGCAGTTCTGCCAGCTTGGCTCGCTCAGTTGGGCTCAGTTGAAGGGCTTGCTCCTCAACTTGCAGCAGGGATGGTGTCATGGAGAACTCCTCAGATCAGCTGGCCCAAGTTTAGTCCCGTCGCACATTAGATGGCTACCCCCACATGGCTGAAGACGTTTTGATTTCGCTTTCCGCATTGCAACATTGGGTGTATTGCCCTCGGCAATGTGGCCTGATTCACCTTGATCAGGTTTTCGATGAGAACGTCCACACCCTGCGTGGACGCGCAACCCACGAGCGAGTCGATCAACCTGGCGCCACCAGCCCGGATGGTGTTCGCGTAGAGCGGGCGCTACCACTTTGGCACGACGAATTGGGTTTGATCGGCAAAGCCGATGCAGTCGAGTTTCCATCGAATGGACATCCCTATCCCGTCGAGTACAAACAAGGAAGCCGTCACAAACAGCCAGACATCGCAGCGTGCGATGACGTGCAATTGGCTGCACAAGCCATGTGCCTGGAATCGATGACCGGGCACGATGTCAACGAGGGCGCCCTGTTCTATGCCACCTCGAAACGGCGGCGGGTCTTGCGTATCACGCCACAACTCAGAGCGCAGGTCTGTGCTGTTACTCACGACGTGCGTGAAATGCTGCAGATCGGGAAATTGCCTGAAGCGCTGATGGGGCGTCTAGCAAGCCAACGCTGCCCTGGGTGTTCTCTGCGAGATCGTTGCCAACCCGATGCCAACACAGTGAACTTGCAAACCCTACATGACGCATTGTTTGATCCAGATCGGTGAGTGCCATGCAATTGCTCAACACGCTGTACATCAATACCCCTGACACCTATCTGCGCCTGGAAAACGACACCATTTGCGTTGAAGTTCAACGTGAACTCAAGCTCCGCGTGCCCTTGCACCACCTGTGCGCGGTGGTCTGTATTGGCTTGGTCGGGGTTTCGTTGCCGTTGATGTGCGGTTTGGCCGAGCGGTCGATCAGCCTGGTGATGCTCGATGCCAATGGCCGCTTCAAGGCGCGTTTGGAGGGGCCGGTCAGCGGCAATGTGTTGTTGCGTCAGGCTCAGCATCGATGTGCTGATGATGTTGTCTATACGCTGGAGGCCGCACGCGCATTTGTGGCCGGAAAAGTAAAAAATTGCCGTCAAATTCTCATGCGCGGGGCCCGAGATACCAAAGTCGAGGTAGACGCTGTGTCGTTGGCCAGGCTGGCTGATAACTTTGCGGCTACGTTGCGAGCTTTGCCACAAGCGCAAGATCTGGATACCCTTCGCGGCATGGAAGGGGAGGCGGCCCGCCAGCATTTCACTGGCATCAATCTCTTGATCAAGCCGACGCTGCGCACTGCGTTTCAAATGGATGGCCGCAGTAGGCGCCCCCCTCGTGATCGGGTGAACGCCCTGCTTTCGTTCTTGTACGCCATGTGGATGAATGACTGCCGATCTGCGATTGAGTCTGTCGGACTGGATCCGCAAATTGGTTTTCTCCACGCTGTCAGGCCCGGCAAAGCGGCTCTAGCCTTGGATCTCATGGAAGAGTTTCGGCCTTGGGCTGACCGACTGGCCCTGACGCTAATCAACAGAGAACAGTTGAATGCCGATGACTTCGATGATCGGGAAGGGGCGTGGTCACTGAGTTCTGATGCTCGCAAGTTGGTGGTGACGGCCTACCAGGAGCGTAAGAAGGAGGAGTTGACACACCCGCTATTGAAGCAACCGATTGCATTGGGCTTGGTGCCATTGGTGCAAGCACGGCTATTAGCGCGTTCTATGCGTGAAGAAGGCGCGCCGTACACCCCCTTTGTTCCCAAGTAACACGGGTGTGTGGATGCTGGTGCTGGTGTGTTATGACGTGAATACCGAGACGAAATCGGGGCGTCGTCGCTTGCGGCGCGTTGCCAAGGTGTGTGAGAGTGTGGGGCAACGTGTTCAAAAGTCGGTCTTTGAGTGTCAGGTCACGCTGGCCGAATTTGAAGACCTTGAGCGGAGAATGCTGGCTGAAATCGATATTGCCTGCGATTGTTTGAGGCTCTACCGAATACCAGAAGGGCGCGGCACCGAAGTGCGGGAGCATGGCGCGTTCAAGGCAGTCGATTTTGATCGCCCCCTGGTCCTGTGATTTGCCTCTCACTGGCTGTTAAGATGCCTGCGCGAACGTCAAGTGCAAGACCTGTGCGTCTGGGGTTCGCGGTCTGCGCAAATGCTTGTTTTCAAAGAGATTGACATGATTTTGCTGCGACAAGTCTGTGGGAGTTTGAACCCTTTTCAAGGGTTCGCGGAATGCGCTGATTTTTGCTTACGCATTCAGACACTTGCCGGCGCGGACCTTCGCCTGTCAGTAATGACGGGCGTGGATTGAAACCAGTTGAATGCAGTCGTGCCTTGCCCGCCTCGGCCTTCGCCTGTCAGTAATGACGGGCGTGGATTGAAACTTACCGTCGATCACGGAGTTGAGCGAATAGCCGGCCTTCGCCTGTCAGTAATGACGGGCGTGGATTGAAACGACGTGCGGGTTGGCCAGTGGTGGCTGCAACGGGCCTTCGCCTGTCAGTAATGACGGGCGTGGATTGAAACAGCGCCATCGGCCAATGTCACCCGGACGAAACCGCCCTTCGCCTGTCAGTAATGACGGGCGTGGATTGAAACACATCCTGTCGGCAGTCAATGCCGCCAATGTCTCCCTTCGCCTGTCAGTAATGACGGGCGTGGATTGAAACATCGAGGTCTACGAGGAAGTCGCGCGGAAAAACGCCCTTCGCCTGTCAGTAATGACGGGCGTGGATTGAAACCTCTGCTGGCCCCGCCTTCTGACATGGCGGCGTTCCTTCGCCTGTCAGTAATGACGGGCGTGGATTGAAACTGTCCTTGTGTCCACGTGTCCACGTGAAATGCACCTTCGCCTGTCAGTAATGACGGGCGTGGATTGAAACAGCCTTTGGCGACCACAATGCCCGGTCCACTGACCCTTCGCCTGTCAGTAATGACGGGCGTGGATTGAAACCCGCCTGTCAGCCATCTTTCTGGTGCCGAACTCGAGCCTTCGCCTGTCAGTAATGACGGGCGTGGATTGAAACAAGTACCAGCAGCTGACGATGACCCCTGAGGACATCCTTCGCCTGTCAGTAATGACGGGCGTGGATTGAAACAGGGCAACCCTGGCAAGCGCCAGATTGACCTGTCCCTTCGCCTGTCAGTAATGACGGGCGTGGATTGAAACAAGCCAGGCCCACCACCTGAGTCGGCCCTGCTGTCCCTTCGCCTGTCAGTAATGACGGGCGTGGATTGAAACGACAGGTCGCTTGAATCCGTGCGCTGCCATATCGACCTTCGCCTGTCAGTAATGACGGGCGTGGATTGAAACTCGATGGATGCCAGGCGGGCGTTGATGTCGATGGCCTTCGCCTGTCAGTAATGACGGGCGTGGATTGAAACCCTCCTGATGGTGATGACGACGACTGGCATGTCCTCCTTCGCCTGTCAGTAATGACGGGCGTGGATTGAAACTCGACGGCAGCTTGTCAAAGTCCGACGCAGTTGCCCTTCGCCTGTCAGTAATGACGGGCGTGGATTGAAACAGACATGGTGACGCCGGTTGTGCAGGAAAACGGCCCTTCGCCTGTCAGTAATGACGGGCGTGGATTGAAACCCCTTTGCGCGGGCGGGGTTGGGGCTGCGTCGAGCCTTCGCCTGTCAGTAATGACGGGCGTGGATTGAAACTCGTTCACGTTCGGCACCGGTGGCCAGAAGATGTACCTTCGCCTGTCAGTAATGACGGGCGTGGATTGAAACATCGACACCACCACCATCCACGGCAACCAGAAGACCTTCGCCTGTCAGTAATGACGGGCGTGGATTGAAACATGGCTGGTCCTTGGGTATGGATGTTTGGCCTGGCCTTCGCCTGTCAGTAATGACGGGCGTGGATTGAAACGTGATGAGCTCGATGCGCTTGGCGGTCCACAGGTCCCTTCGCCTGTCAGTAATGACGGGCGTGGATTGAAACAGGTTGATCGCATCTTTGGTGCGAAGGCTGCGAACCTTCGCCTGTCAGTAATGACGGGCGTGGATTGAAACATCAGAACCAGAAGTGCCACGGAAGGCACGAATAACCTTCGCCTGTCAGTAATGACGGGCGTGGATTGAAACAAGGCCATGGCTGATATTGAAGTTGTCGTGTCTGCCTTCGCCTGTCAGTAATGACGGGCGTGGATTGAAACTTGTTGCAGTCGGATCTCAGGTGCAGCAAAGCGGCCCCTTCGCCTGTCAGTAATGACGGGCGTGGATTGAAACGACTTGACAAGGGCCAAGACATCACTCACGCCATCCTTCGCCTGTCAGTAATGACGGGCGTGGATTGAAACTCTGGCTACTCGCTCAACTCCGTGATTGACGGCAACCTTCGCCTGTCAGTAATGACGGGCGTGGATTGAAAC
>CAYVOP010000039.1:0-23566 GCA_964453105.1 uncultured Aquabacterium sp.
AGTCCAAGATTTTGTCCGCACCCCCCCTGGCTCAGTTTTGCTCGTGATTCAACAGGCTAGCCAAGGTCAGCGCAGGATGGTCTAGCAAGTTGTGCCCAAACTTGAACGACTGACGGTCCATCAACTCGGGACGGAACTGCTCATTGAAACACCTTGCCACGCCACTCTCCTACCTGCGTTTTAGGGAAACACTTCGATACAACAAAACATTTCGAATAGTAGGGGAATTGAACTTCGAATGGGGAGAAATTTGCGCCCATGCCCCCCCTAATCGAATGCATGCGAACCAGCGTTCTGGCCGATACTGCCGGCATGCGTGAGCCCCCCGCCTGCCAGCCCTTGAGGGCCCCATTCGACACCCAGCTCTGGTTGATCGACTTGCGCCAACCCGATACAGGCCATGAACAGGTGCTGTCCGTGCATGAGCAAGCCCGAGCTGCCCGCTTCCGCTTCGAGCGCGATGCCCGACGCTACCGCGTCAGCCACCTCGCCCTTCGGCACCTCCTGGCCAGCGCACTGGGGTGCCTGCCCAGCGCTGTGGTTATGGAATCAGGCCCGCATGGCAAACCGCACCTTCGCGGTAGCGGTTACCACTTCAACCTCAGTCACAGCGACGACTGGGCTTTGATTGCCCTGCACCCACACCACCCCATCGGCGTCGATCTGGAATGTGGGCACCCGATCAGCGATTGGGCGACGCTGGCACAGCAAAACTACACGCCGAGCGAAAACGAGGCACTGCGGGCGCTGCCCGCCGACGAGCAGGCCCTTGGGTTCCTTCGGTGCTGGACTCGCAAAGAAGCGTGCCTGAAGGCCCTGGGCAGCGGCTTGCTGATTGAGCCCAATGGCTTTGAAGCGGGCATCCACCCCGCCGCCGCCCGCGTCGGGGTTGCGGTTCCGCAGGGCGGCATCTGCCAAATGAACGTGGTGAGCCTGGACGTGTCTGCGCAGATCGGGCAGCAACCGCCGCCCCTTTTGCTAGGGGCGTTGGCGCTTGTCGAGTCTCAGGCGGCAGGCTTGTGCTTCTGAGCCAGACCGTCAAACGTACTGGTCAACGCCCACTCAAGAATCTGTGCATCGGTGTACTGGCCTGATGCTTTGAGCATGGCCACGACCGGATCGCAAGCTCGAGCAAACAGCGTGTACAAGATCATGTCGGCAGGCAAATCTGGATTGAGCAGCCCGCCCGTTTGCGACTGGGTGATCCAGATGCCGAGCTTGTTGCTCAGATCAACCAGCCGATCCATGTACGCCTCGTTGGACAGCAAAGACGCTGTCAGCGACGAATTCTGCGAAGGCAAGGAAGGCATCTCGCCAACGAGCTGGCTTTCCATGGCCCAGCGCGCCACAGCCTTGAGCTGATCCAGCGCGGAGCCCTCCCCTCGCTGCCGTAGCCCATCGACAAAAGCGATGGCCCGATCCAGCGCCCGCACCATGGCGGCCCCAGCCAGCTCTTCCTTGGAGGCGAAGTGCTTGTACAGACTGGCCTTGGCCATGCCAGCTTCAGCCGCCACCTCATCGACCGTCATGCTGTCGTAGCCCTTGGTCGCAAGCAAACGGTTGACGGCCTCGACGATCGAGTCCTCTCGCAAACGCTGAACTTGTTCTTTGTAGGAAAGCCGTGCCATGTACGCATTGTAGACCAGCTCGCCGGAAAATAACCCATCAGTGCAAAGTGGATACCTTTGGGTTATTATTTGAACTAATCAGTTCATTTTTAAGTGTTCGAGCATGGAGCCACTCATGTCACGCATTGCAGTCATCGGTTCAGGCATCAGCGGTTTGAGCGCTGCCTGGCATTTGTCTCGCAGCGCCCATCCGCTGGAAGTCACGCTATTCGAAGCGGGACAACACTTCGGTGGTCACGCCCATACTGTGGACGTCACTCTGCAAGGCATCAGGCATGGGGTCGACACCGGCTTTCTCGTCTTCAACGAGCGCACCTACCCGGGGCTGATCGATCTGTTTGAACAGCTCGGCGTGGAGCAGGCCCCGTCTGAAATGTCGTTTTCGGTTCAGGCCCCGAGCGCAAACGGCCAAGGCAGCCTCGAGTGGAGCGGCCACTCGCTCAACACGGTTTTCGCGCAACGCGGCAATTTCCTGCGCCCACGGTTCTGGTCCATGCTGGCCGACATCGTGCGGTTCAACCGACTGACGACCGACCTGGCCGAGAGGGGCAGCGAAGCTGCGCTGGCCCAAACGATTGGCGAATTTCTCGACAGCCAGCGTTTCAGCCAGGCCTTCCGCGAAGATTACTTCCTGCCCATGGTGGCTTGCATCTGGTCTTGCCCCACGGCCCAGATGCTGCGCTTCCCCATGGCCACCATGATCCGGTTCTGCCACAACCACGGGCTGCTGCAAATCGCCAACCGCCCGCAGTGGTACTCGGTAGCGGGCGGCTCGCGCCAATACGTGAGCAAACTGGTGGGGCAGTTGCGTGATGTTCGCCTTCAGACACCGGTGAAAGCCATCACCCGTCAAGCACAGGGCGTGACCGTTCACACCGCAACAGGGCCCCAGCAATTTGATGCGGTGGTGCTGGCCTGCCACAGCGATCAGGCACTGGCTTTGCTGGGCCCGCAGGCATCGCCGGCCGAACGCCTCCTGCTGGGCTCCATCCGTTACCAACCGAATCGCGCCGTTCTCCACACCGACACCCGCATGCTGCCGCAACGCCAGTCGGCTTGGGCTGCCTGGAACTATGAACGCGCCGCGTCACCCCGTATTGAGGATGCGCGTGTGTGCTTGCACTACCTCATCAACCGCTTGCAGCCGCTGCCATGGGAAACGCCGGTCATCGTGTCGCTCAACCCGGTACGGGAACCTGAGGCTCGGCAGGTCATCCAGGAAATCGAGTACGCCCATCCGGTGTTTGACCAGGCCGCCATTGACGCTCAAACACAACTGGCTCACATTCAAGGTCAGGAACACACCTGGTTTGCTGGCGCGTGGTGTGGCTACGGCTTCCACGAGGATGGATTCCAGGCAGGACGCCTGGCCGCCCAAGGCATCATCGATCGCCTGTCGCGGCCTTCCGCGCGTCAAGCCGCGTGAGGAGCCTGGCCATGGCAAACGCCCCCGTTCCCCCCCCTGCTCCGCAAGCCATGCTGGCGCGCGGCCAGGTGTGGCACCAGCGTTTGCGCCCACGTCAGCATCGGTTCACCTACGACACCTACTTCCTGATGTTGCCGATGCGACAGGGAAGGCAGGCGGGCTGGAGCGTGCCGCGTCGCAAGTGGGGCCTCATCACCTTTGACGACCGCGACCACGGCGAGGGCGGACGCGACGCGTTGGCATGGATCGAGTCTCTTCTGCAACGCGAAGGCCTTCACGATGCCGACGGTGAGATCTGGCTGCAAACCTATCCTCGGGTGCTGGGTCATGCCTTCAAACCGGTGAGTTTCTGGTACGCCTACAGCGCCAGCGGGCGGTTGCTCGCTGTGGTGGCCGAAGTGAACAACACGTTTGGTGAGCGCCACTGCTATTTGCTGAGCGGTCCCGATCTACAGCCCAATCAAACCATCACGGCCAGCAAGGTGTTCCATGTCTCGCCGTTCTGTCGGGTCGAGGGCCACTATGCCTTCCGCTTTGACTTCTCGGGTAACCGGGTCTTGGCCCGCGTGGACCTGCACGACGACCAAGGCGCCCTGATTCAAACCAGCATGAGCGGGCAGTTGCAGCCCTTCACCGCCAGGGCAGCCTGGTCAGCCTTCTGGGCTACCCCATTCATGACCTTGGGCGTGGTGGCGCGCATTCACTGGCATGCCCTGCGTCTGGTCCTCAAACGCGTTCCGTTCTTTCACAAACCTGATGCGCCCGAGCGCTTCGTGACACGATGAACACCTCCGTCCACTCCACCCCCGCGTCCCGTCGCCTGCCGTCTCAAGCGCCCGCTGCGGCCAGGACCGTGTTTCGCATGCTCGAAAACCTGGCCGTTGGCCGCCTGGACGTGCAATGGCCCGATGGCCAGCACAGCACCTTCCCGGCCCACCGCTCTGAGCAGCACGATGACCTGCGCGCCACCATCTGCCTGGAGAACTGGCGGGTGTTCGAGCGCACCTTGAAGTCCGGCGACATCGGCTTTGCGGAAAGCTACATCGATGGTGACTGGCACACGCCGAACTTGACCGCCTTGCTGTCGCTGTTCATTGCCAACCGCGATCACATTGAAAAAGTCATCTACGGCTCCTGGTGGGGCTCACTGCTGTATCGCGTCAAGCACTGGATGAATCGCAATTCGCGCAAAGGCAGCGAGAAAAACATCCACGCCCATTACGACCTGGGCAACGACTTCTATCGACTGTGGCTTGACCCGTCCATGAACTACTCCAGCGCCTGGTTCGAAGGGCGCACGGGCGAGGCATTGAGCAAGCATGATCTGAAAGTCGCCCAGCAAGCCAAGATGCTGCGAGCGCTGGATGAGGCCGGCGTGCAGCGCGGCGACCGTGTCCTTGAAATTGGATGCGGCTGGGGGGCGATTGCCGAACTGGCAGCACGCGAGCGTCAAGCTCACGTCACGGGGGTGACGCTGTCACGAGAGCAACTGAAGTGGGCGCAGGATCGCCTGCACGCAGCGGGTCTCTCGGAACTGGCCGATCTCCGCTATCAGGACTATCGCGATCTGGCCCAGCAAAACGAGTCCGCGCCCTTTGATGCCATCGTCTCCATCGAAATGTTCGAGGCGGTGGGGCGTGAATACTGGCCCAGCTACTTCGAAACCATTCGCCGCTGCCTGAAGCCCGGTGGCAAAGCCTGCGTTCAGACCATCACGATTCGTGATGACCTGTTTGACCGCTATGTCAAGTCCACCGACTTCATTCAGCAATACATCTTCCCCGGTGGGCTGCTGCCCTGCCCCTCTCAGTTCGAGGCCATGGCCAAACAAGCAGGTCTGGTGGTGGAAAAACGCCTGGCCTTTGGTCGCGACAACGCAGAGACCTTGCGCCGCTGGCGCGACGCCTTCCTGAGCCGAGAAGCCGATGTATCTCGGCAAGGCTTTGACACGCGCTTCGTTCGCATCTGGACTTTCTACCTGGCGTATTGCGAAGCTGCCTTCGACCACGGCAACACCGATGTCATGCAGTTCACGCTGCGCCGCCCCGGAAACTGAACACGCCCATCCATCATGTCTGCGCATCGTCCACACACCCTCAGCCGTCGACAGGCTGTCCTGGCCATCGCGACGCTACTACCCGTGAGCACCTCTGCCATGAACACCGCCACACCCATTGCCTCGCCCAGCATTCCCAGCGAGGTCCACACCACACTCGAAGCGGTGCGACTGATCGGCCAAGGTGCCCTGCGCTTCTTCGGTCTTCTGGTGTACGAGGCGCGCCTTTGGGCGCCCGCCAGCTTCCAGGCTGAGGGGTATGACAAGTCGGCCTTTGCACTCGAGTTGCAATACGCCCGCAAGCTCGACGGCCCCGCCATTGCCGAACGATCGATTGCCGAGATGGAGCGCGTCGGCGCCTTCACTGAAGGCCAGTCGAAAGCCTGGCTGGCGCACATGACACAGGCCTTCCCCAGTGTGCAGGCACAAGACCGCCTGACCGGCGTGCATGACGGCCGCGGTGGCGTTCGCTTTTATTTCAACGGCAAACAAACCGCTGCGATCAACGACAAGGAGTTTGCGCGTTTGTTCTTCGGCATCTGGCTGTCACCACGCACATCGGCGCCCGCCCTGCGTTCATCTTTGTTGGGGCAGAAGTAAGCATGCAAGCGGCCAGCGCACACCAAAGCGGATGGCGCTACGGGCTCCTGGGGCTGCCCCTTGCCTTTGTATCGCTGCCCTTGTATGTGCTGCTGCCTCGACATTACGCCGAACACCACGCCGTGCCACTGGCCACCCTGGGGGCGCTGTTGCTGATGACCCGCCTGCTGGACGCCACGCTCGACCCGGCCCTGGGACGATGGGCCGATCGCTTGTTTGCCCGCAACCCCAAGCGCAGTTGGCAAGCCGCAGGCTTGGGCGCAGCCGTCATGGCCCTGGGCTTTGCGGCCTTGTGGGCTCCCCCGCAGGGGGAACAGACAGCATTGCTGGTCTGGCTGGCCAGCGCACTGGTGGTGACCTACATCGCATTCAGCCTGGTTTCCATCGTCCATCAGACCTGGGCCGCACGTTGGGGTGGACATCCACAGGAACGCACAGCCCTGGTGGCGTGGCGTGAAGGTGCCGCGTTGGCAGGCGTGTTGCTGGCCAGCGTGTTGCCGGGCTGGGCTGGCTTACAAGCCACGTCGGTCACCCTGGCCTTGGCCCTGGCGCTGGGCCTATGGACCCTACACCAGACCCTGGCGCACCACCTATTGCCATCCCACTTGAATCCGATCGGTGTCCGTACGCCTCATACGACATCGCGGGCCATGCCCGCATTGGCCGACACCCACCACTCGGTGTGGCGTGACCGCCCCTTCGTCGCATTGCTGATCGTGTTTCTGCTCAACGGCAGCGCCAGTGCCATGCCGGCGACCTTGCTGCCCTTTTTTGTGCGCGACAGCCTGCAAGCCGCTGAATGGGAGCCCCTTTTCCTGGCCAGCTATTTCCTCGCTGCAGCCATTGGGCTGCCGCTGTGGGTACAACTGGTCAAGCGCTGGGGGTTGGTACCCAGTTGGCTGGTCGGCATGGCACTCAGCGTCGCGGCATTCTGCGCTGTTCCTGCCCTGGGGCCTGGTGACGCGTTGGCCTTCGAAGTCATTTGCCTGCTCACGGGGCTGGCTCTGGGGGCAGACCTGACGATTCCGGCGGCCATCTTGACCGGACTGATTCATCAGTCGGGACGAGGCCAACAGGACGAGGGTCAATTCTTCGGCTGGTGGACGGCCGCCACCAAGCTCAACCTCGCGCTGGCCTCGGGCCTGGCGCTGCCCTTGCTGGGCTGGCTGGGCTTCAAGACAGGGGTGTCCACCCCTGAAAACCTGTCGGCCCTGGCATGGACCTACGGCGTACTGCCTTGCCTGTTCAAGGTTGCTGCAGGCGCAAGCCTGCTGGCGGCCAGCCGCCGTTACCCCATTCTGAAAGGACAGTCATGAATCGCTGGACGCGACTGACGGCCATCGCTGCACTCAGCGGCATGATGGCGCTCAATCTGAGCGGCTGCGCAGCCCCCCAGGTACTGGACTACGCTCAAGAGCAACCTCGCCTGGATCTGCGTCAATACTTCAACGGTCCCGTACGGGCGCATGGCGTGTTCACCGACCGGCAGGGCCGCGTGGTCAAGCGCTTCGTGGTCGACATGCAGGCCACCTGGCAGGGCAAGCAAGGCACGCTCGATGAACGCTTCACCTACAGTGACGGCACCAAGCAGCAACGCGTTTGGCACCTCACCGACCATGGGCAGGGTCGCTACAGCGGCAGGGCTGATGACGTGGTGGGAGAAGCGTCGGGAGAGGCTGCGGGCAACGCCCTGCGCTGGGGCTACACCCTCGCCTTGCCAGTAGATGGCCGGGTCTGGCATGTGCAGTTCGACGACTGGATGTTTCTGGTTGACGACAAGACCATGATCAACAAGGCCGTGATGAGCAAGTTCGGCATTCGCCTGGGCGAGGTCACCTTGTCCTTCACCCGTCTGTGAACCCCATGACGTTGATGGCTCACAACCCTCGCATCCGCCACTGGTCTGGCCAGGTGGTCTGGTTGGTCGGAGCCTCCACGGGCATTGGGCGAGCCGTGGCTCAAGCCCTGCATGCGCAGGGCGCCCGCGTCATCGTGTCGGCCCGTTCGGCTTCAGCGTTGGATGAGTTCACGCAAGCCCACCCGGGCAGCCACGCCTTGTCGGTCGACGTGACCGATCGGCAGGCACTGAAGCAGGCCGCGCAGTCGATCGTGGCGAGCGCCGGCCGGCTGGATCTGGTGTTGTTCTGCGCTGGCCACTACCGCCCCATGCGCGCCACCGAGATGGACCTGGACGAGGCGCTGAAACATCAGCAGGTCAACCTCACCGGGGCTTGGCACCTGCTCGACGCCGTGCTGCCCATTCTTCTGAAGCAAGGACATGGGCATGTGAGCCTGGTTGCCAGCGTGGCCGGCTACCGTGGCCTGCCCAACTCTCTAGCCTATGGCCCGACCAAAGCCGCTTTGCAGAACCTGGCCGATACCTTGTACCTGGATCTGCACGACCAGGGCTTGGGGGTCTCCATCATCAATCCCGGCTTCGTGGCCACGCCGCTGACCGCGCAGAACCAGTTCGCCATGCCCGCCCTGCTCACCCCCGAACAGGCCGCGCAGGCCATTCTGTCTGGGTGGGAGAAAGGCCGCTTCGAGATTCACTTCCCCAAGCGCTTCACCTGGTGGCTGAAATTGATGCGGATGCTGCCACACTCGCTGTACTTCGCCCTCGTCAAACGCGCCACCGGCCTATGAGCCCTGATCGACATGACCTCCCACATCGATGCGCGAACCGCTCGCGTGATCCACTTCTATGAAACGCTGACGCCGGCCAGCCTGTCGCAGCTCGAAGCGCTCTACACGCACGACGCGCGCTTCAAAGATCCCTTCAACCACGTGCAGGGTTTGAAGGCCATCGAGCGGGTGTTCAGCCACATGTTCGAGACCCTGAACGCGCCCCGCTTCGAAGTGCTCAGCGCCGACACCGTTGAAGATCATGCCTGGCTGACGTGGGACTTCATCATCCAGCGCCCCGGAAAAAAAGAGTGGCGCATCCATGGCGCCACTCGTTTGACTTATGCCTCAGATGGCCGCATCACGCAGCACCGGGACTATTGGGATCCGGCTGAAGAGCTGTATGCCCGACTGCCGCTTCTGGGCCCCCTGGTGCGTTGGCTGACGCGGCGCCTTTCCGCGTCCACTTGAGCGACCAGTTGATCAGGTCATCCACGTAGGTAAACACCACCGGAATGACCAACAGGCTCAAAAAGGTGGAGGTGATCAAGCCCCCAATCACCACAATGGCCATGGGCGAGCGGAAGCTCGGATCCACCCCCACGCCCAAGGCAATCGGCACCATGCCGGCCCCCATCGCGATGGTGGTCATGATGATGGGGCGTGCCCGCTTATGGCAAGCGTCGATGACCGCATCCCAACGGCTCAGGCCATATTCGTTGCGAGCCAGGATCACGTAGTCCACCAACAGAATCGAGTTCTTGGTGGCAATGCCCATCAGCATGATCAGGCCGATCATGGATGGCATGGACAAGGCCGTGTGGGTCACGAACAAGGCGAAGAATGCGCCGGGCACCGACAGCACCAAGGCCGCCAGAATGGTGACGGGCTGCACAAAACCGTGGAACAGCAGCACCAACACCACGTAGATGCAGATCACGCCGGTCAGCATGGCCAGACCGAAGCTGGCGAACAACTCGCCCATGGCTTCGGCATCGCCCACGGTGGTCTGGGTCACGCCGGGCGGCATATTGCGAATGCTGGGCAGGTTCATGGCCAGCTTTTCGACTTCACCCAGCGGCTGGCCGTTGAGGGCGATTTCGAAATTGACGTTGCGCAAACGGTCGTAACGATCGATCTGCGCAGGGCCACTGTCCATGCGCAGGTCAGCCACGTTCGACAAAGGCACCGGGCCACGAGCGCCCGGCACGGGCAAACGAGACAACAGATCGATGTCGCCACGCGCCTCGGCCTTCAGGCGCACCACCACGGGAACCTGGCGCTGCGACAGGTTCAACTTGGGCAGGGCCTGGTCATAGTCACCCATGGTGGCCACGCGCAAGGTGTCGGCAATCGCGGCAGTGCTCACCCCCAGGTCGGCAGCCTTGGCGGTATCTGGCCGAATGATGAGTTCAGGACGAACCAGGCTGGCGGTGGATGTGACATTGCCAATGCCCGGAATGGTGCGCAACTCGCGCCCCACCAACTGAGCGTGCTCAGCCAGTACCCGGCCATCTTCGCCCGCCAGCACCAGAATGTACTTTTCAGCCGAGCCACCAAAACCGATGTTGATGCGCGCGCCCGGCAGCACATCGAGCGCCTGTCGCAACTGCCCTTCGATGTCTTGCTTGCTGGTTCCGCGCCGCTCTGTGCGGTGGGTCAGGTTCAAGGTCAGCGTGGCCTTGCGTGCTTCGGTCGCCCCACCCTGCATGAAGGGATCGCCACCCGCCGCACCCGCACCAATGGCGGTGTAGATCTTTTTGACATGCGCGTTGCGCGACACGATTTCGCGCGCCTTTTCAGCCACCTCGCGGGTTTGCGCATAGCCGCTGCCCGGCGGCAGCGTGATGGTGACCTGGGTTTGCGACAAGTCATCAGGCGGAATGAAGCCCGTGGGCAACAAGCCAACCAGGAAGAAGGAGCCCACGAAGAAGACCACCGTCATGAACGAGGTCAGCAAGCGGTGCTTCAAGCACCAGCGCGCCCAACCCAGATAGGTTTTCATCCACAAGGGATCAGGATGGTCCGAGCTGATGGGCTTGAGGATGTAGGCCGCCATCATGGGGGTCAACATCCGAGCCACCACCAGCGAGAAGAACACCGCAATGGCCGCCGTCCACCCGAACTGCACGAAGAACTTGCCGGCCACGCCACTCATGAAGGCGGTGGGCAGGAACACGGCAATCAGGGTGAAGGTGGTGGCAATCACCGCCAGACCAATTTCGTCAGCCGCTTCCATGGCAGCCTGGTAAGGCGTCTTGCCCATGCGCAGGTGGCGCATGATGTTTTCGATCTCCACAATGGCATCGTCCACCAGAATGCCGACCACCAGCGACAGCGACAGCAAGGTCACCACGTTGATGGAGAAGTGGAACAGGTACATCACGCCAAATGCTGGGATCACCGACAGAGGCAAAGCAGCCGCGGCCACCAATGTGGCGCGCCAGTCGCGCAGGAAGAACCACACCACGATCACGGCCAGAATGGCGCCCTCATAGAGCAGGTACAGCGAGCCGTGGTAGTTCTCGGAAACCGGGTCGACAAAGTTGAACGCTTCCGTGATGGCGATTTCCGGGTGCTTGGCGCGCATGCGCTCCAACGCCGCCTTCACGCCCTGCTCCACTTCGACTTCACCTGCGCCCAGCGAGCGAACGATTTCAAACGCCACAACGGGCTTGCCGTCGAGCAAGGCGCCGGAACGTTGTTCGGCCACGGTGTCGCGCACGGTGGCGACCTGATCCAGGCGAATGTGCCGGCCATCCGACAAGGCAATGTCCATGGACGCCAGCTCTTCAGCCGTTTGCACGGTGGCGATGGTGCGAACCGACTGCTCGGCGCCACCAATGTCAGCCCGACCACCCGAGGCTTCCTGCTGCACGTTGCGCAACTGGCGCGAAATGTCCGCCGCTGAGGCGTTCAGCGCCAGCAGCTTGGCGGGGTCCAACTCAATCGCCACCTCGCGGTTGACACCGCCCACGCGGTTGATGGCGCCCACGCCTTTGACCGACAACAGGGTCTTGGTCACATCGTGATCCACAAACCACGACAGGGCTTCGTCGTCCATGCGCGATGAGGCCACCGTGTAGGTCAGGATGGGCATACCCGACAGGTTCATCTTGTTGATGACCGGATCACGCAGGTCACCCGGAAGGTCCGAGCGAATGCGCGAAACCGCGCTGCGCACGTCGTCCAGTGCCTCTTGGGTGGGCTTTTCCAGGCGGAACTCGGTGGTCACCGTGACGGCGCCATCTTGTACCTTGGTGTAGATGTGCTTGACCCCTTGCAGCGTGGCAATCGAGTTCTCGATCTTGCGCGCCACTTCGGTTTCAAGCTGCGCGGGTGACGCCCCGGGCAAAGCCGCTGTCACGGTCACCGTGGGCAGGTCAATGTCGGGGAAGTTCTGGATCTTCATGCCAGAGAAGCCCATCAGCCCCCCCAGCGTGAGCAGCACAAACAACAGCAACGCCGGAATCGGGTTGCGTATGGACCAGGCTGATACGTTCATAGGTCAGGCCTTTCGTTTCAGCGTGCAGTGGTCGATGTGGCGGCCGAGGCCTGCGTGGACACCACACGCACGGTATCGCCATCGGTCAGGAAGCCCACACCGGAAGCCACCACCGGGGTGTTGGCATCGATGCCCTTGAGCACTTCCACGCGGTCAGCCATGCGGCGCCCCACCTGAATCTTGGTCATGGCCACCTTGTCGTCGCCGCTGACGCGGAACACATAGGCAAAGCCGTCGCGCAGCTGAACCGCCGTTTGCGGCACGGTCAGCCCTTGGGCCTGACCAATGTCGAACTGGCCATTGGCAAACATGCCAGGCTTGACCCCGCTGGCTTTCACACCGGCCGCATCCAAGTCCACATAGACCAGTCCATTGCGGGTGTTGGCGTCCACGGTGGGGGCCACGGTGCGAACCTTGCCCGCCAAGGCAGGGCCTCCGGCGGCAGCCAGATTGGCCACCATGCCGGCCTTGATGCGATGCAGATCGGCCGCAGCCACTTCGGCACGCCACTCCAACCGGTTGCGCCGTACCAGACGGAACAGCTCTTGCCCGGGTTGCACCACGGCGCCGACCGTGGCCGTGCGCCCTGACACCACGCCATCGTCAGGGGCGACCACTTCGGTCTGCGCCAGGCGCAATTGGTTCACTGCCAATTGGGCGCGAACCGAATCCACACGCGCCACGGCCGTTTGCTCGGCGGTGGTGGCACGCAAGGCGTCTTGCTTGCTGATCATGTCAGTCGGTTGCAGCGAGCGGGCACGGGCGGCATTGGCCCGCGCTTCGGCCAGCATGGCTTCGGCCTCGGCCAAAGCGGCCTTGGACAAGGCCACATCGCTGCGAATGCTGTCTTGGCGCAGCACGGCAATCACTTGCCCCTTGCGCACGCTGTCACCCACCTCGATCAACACCCGCTCCAGGCGCAGGCCGCCTACTTCGGCCCCCACACTGGCTTCCTGCCAGGCCGCAATCGAGCCATTGGCGGAAACGGCCACAGGCCACGTTGCGGTTTGTGGCACCACGGTGCTCACAGTCAAGGCCGGGTTCACCGAACCGGACGCCTTGGGCGCGGCCGTTTGCGCGGCTGCCGCCGATGCCGGCTCTGCGGCGGAACTGGCTGGCGCGGCCTGAGCTTCGTCCTTCTTGGCGCACGCGCCCAGCAAACTGGCCATGGCCAATGCAGACAGCATCAGAACCGCTTGGCGTGTGTGCTTCTCCCTCGTCATCATGGGCTTCTTCCTTGTCGACCCCATTGGGGCCCAGATTTGAAATTCAGACTTCAAACACCCAGGCGAACACGACGTTCGTGTTCCACCAGGGCCAATCCATATCCGACCAGGCGAGACAACACCTTGTCGAGCGCCCCATCGCCAGACAGCAATGACGGGGCCAACACATTCATGAACTCACGCGACATGCCGTAGTCATGCACCATCGCGGCCAAAGCAAACGCCAGTTGGTGCAAAGCATCGTCTACCTCGGTCGCCCCCACATGCCGAGCCAACAGCTCAACCAACTGGGTGTGCAAAGGCAGAATGTGCTGCGCGATCACATCCTTGTATTCGTGCGTGGGCTCAATCATTTCGCGCAGGTGCAAACGCAAGCACCACTCGGCCTGCTCGTCATGCCCCCACGGGCACAACAGCGCCGACATGAACAAGTGCAGGGCTTGCTCCAGCGTCAAGCCCGGTGCTGATAACTGCGCAAAGACCGTGGCCATGCCTTCCAGCGGTCGCTGAAGCACGGCACGATACAGCCCGGCCTTGTCCCCGAAATAATAGTGAATGGCAGCGACATTTTGCCCAGCTGCCAAACAGATTTCTCGCGTCGAGGCTTTGGCAAAGCCCTTGTCTGCGAAGATACGACTGGCTTCGTCAATCAGGCGCTCGCGGGCCCTCAGCCCCTTGAGGGATGCTGCTTCCTCTGCGGGTTCGGCGGGCTCCACAGGCAAATCAAGCGCTTGTTTGATTTTCATGGCACGATAGTAGCCTATGTTCGAAGTCTGGACTTACCCCACATCTGAAAAGGGTCTGACCTTGCGCGGCTGGTACACCCCGCCGCGCGGCAAACCCGTGATCCACTTTCTGCACGGCAATGGCTTTTGCGGGCGCACTTACGAGCCCATGCTCGCGCACCTGTCACAAGACTTTGACTTGTGGCTGTCTGACATTCAGGGCCATGGCGACAGCGATCATGGCGAGCGTTTCCTAGGCTGGAACCGCAATGCTGAGCTGGCCATGCAGGCCTTTCAGGCCCACGCCCATCTCTACTCAGAGGTGCCTCATTTCGCCCTGGGCCACAGTTTTGGCGGGGTACTGACCGCACTGCTGCTAGCCGACCGCCAACACACCTTCCGCAAGGCCGTGCTGCTGGACCCGGTGCTGTTCTCACAGCCCATGCTGATGGGCATGTCGGTGGTTAGCCTGGTGGGCGCCGGACGCCTGACCCCTCTGGCCAAAGCCGCCATGCGCCGCCGCCAACACTGGCCTGACCGTAAGGCGGCTTTCGAGGGCCTGCATGGGCGTGGCACCTACAAAGGCTGGAGCGATGACGCCTTGCGCGCATTTGTGAATCATGCGCTGCGCGACGCGCCCGATGGCGGGGTAGAGCTGAAGTGCGCGCCTTCTCGCGAGGCCGACATCTTCAGTTCGGCACCCGAGCGTTTGTGGGGGTCGGTGGGACGCATCCGCATCCCGACATTGATTTTGCACGCGCAAGACAGCATGCCCTTTGTGGGCCCGTCGGCCGTGCAGGCTGCCGCGATCAATCAGTTCATCGAAGCCCAACAAGTCACCGGTGGCCACTGCTTCATGCAGGAAGACCCCGCCCGCACGGCTGCGCAGGTGCATAACTTCCTGATGGACTGAGCTTCGGCGCGGCTATCCAGGTTCAGGCTTTGGATTTGGGCAAAGAGGCCAGCACCTTGGCTGGTGTGAAAGGCTTGACCAGGAAGCCGCTCACGCCCATCTTGGCTGCCTGGCGAACGTTTTCCAAGGTGGAAGAGGCACTGATCATCACCACATGCACGCTGGGGCACGCCTGCCGAATCTGGGGCAAGGCCTCGAACCCGGACAACATGGGCATGTGAATATCAAGGTAAAGCACATCGGGCTGGTGCAGCAGGCAGCTTTCCACCACATCCTGCCCGTTCTTGGCCTCGCCGATCACCTCATGGCCCGCATCGGTCAGCAGATTGCGCAGAATCTGCCGGGTGATGCCATCATCGTCTGCAATCACGACTTTCACGCTGCCACTCCTGTTGCCACCAGATCCTGCAAGATCTGCCGCACACGGTCAAATTGTTGATCCAGCTCCGACGCGCAAGCCATGACCCCGGGGCCATCACTGCGTCGCGCCGCCGTTTCGATGCCACCCAGCACCTGGGCAAAATCTCGCGCCCCCATGGCCAAAGACGGTCCTTTGAGCGCATGCGCCAGTTGCATGACCTCATTCGAAGCGGCGTCAACTTGGATCTCTTTTTTCAGTTTAGCCAACTTCTCAACGGCGTCTTCAAGGTAAAACGTGACAAGCCCGTCATATCCATCACCCAAGGCTTCGCGCATGTTCTGAAACTCTTCCAGTGCGGGGTCGTTGGTGACGGCTCTGGCGGAATCCAGCAAAGCAAGCTCGCTCGCCTCCGGATGACGGACGTTGGGGGTGCCATGCAGCCAGCGATCCAGCACCGTGACAATGGTGTGGGGCCGAATCGGCTTGGCGAGGTAATCGTCCATGCCCGCCAGGCGGCACTTCACGCTGTCTTCCGACATGGCACTGGCGGTGAGCGCAATGATGGGCAAGCGCCGGCTGCCCTGCTCTTCCCGCAGACGAATCTGGCGTGTGGCTTCGTAGCCGTCCATCACGGGCATCTGGCAGTCCATGAAGACCAGATCGAAGCGCTGCAAGGACACCATGTCCACCGCCTCCTGGCCATTGTTCGCGCACATGATCTCGCAGCCATAAGGCGTCAACAAGCTGACAGCCACCTTCTGGTTGACGGGGTTGTCGTCGACCACCAGGATGCGTTTGCCCTTGAAGTGAATGGACTCGCTGCCCAGTTTCCGATCTGTGTTTGCCACCAGGGTTTGTCGGCAAGCAAAGCGCAAGGGCTGGCCCGGCAACAAAATGGCGTTGAGCACCGACTGCACATCCGACTGATGCAAGGGCTGCGAAACGTGCCCCTTCAAGCCGGCAGACACCCACTCATCGATGGGCTGCACGCCCATGGCAGGCCCATAGCTGATGCGAGGAATCGATTTGATCAGCGGGTCTTCGACCAGAGCCTGCGACAAGCTCAGCGCATCAATGCCCTGCATCTGCGACGAGAAAATGAACGCATCTGGCGGCGTGTAGCCAGAGTTGGGGTCGCCAAAATCGAGCACGGCAAAGCCGGCATCCAGCACCTGCACGTTCAGCCCCAGATGATTCAACTCCTGCAGGAAGACTTCTCCATGCGGGGTGCCATCGGTCACAAACACCACCCGCTTGCCGGCCAGCGCGGTAGAGGGAGGCTCCACCTCGGCCTCCACCGGGAAGGGCATGGTCACCCAGAATCGGCTGCCCTTGCCCAGTTCGCTTTCAACGCCAAACTCCCCCCCCATCAAGCCCACGAGTTGCTTGAAGATGGCCAAGCCCAGCCCCGTGCCACCGTACACGCGGGTGGTCGACACATCGGCCTGGGTGAACTTCTCGAAAATCTTGGCCGACTGCTCGGGCGTCATGCCAATGCCGCTGTCTTCCACACAGAACTGAATGCGCACATGCCCGTCGGGCTCGGCATCACCAACCTGGCGCGCCTGAATGCGAATGTGCCCTTCCGAGGTGAACTTCACCGCGTTACTCAACAAGTTGGCCAGCACCTGCCGCAAGCGGTTCGGATCCCCCACCAGTTGGGTGGGCATGTTGGGCTCAATGTCGAGGATGAGATCGATGTTCTTCTTGCTGACAGTCAGCACCATCGAATCCGCAATGTGTTCCAACAGCTGACGGGCATCGAAACGGATGCTTTCGATCATCAACATGCCAGCCTCGATCTTGGAGTGGTCCAAGATGTCGTTGATCAGGCTGAGCAGGCTTTCGGCACTGTTCTTGGCAATCGCCGTCAGCTCGGTTTGCTGCGGCGTTTGTTTGGTCATGGACAAGGTTTCGAGCATGCCGATCACGCCGTTCATGGGCGTACGGATTTCGTGGCTCATGTTGGCCAGAAATTCGCCCTTGGCTTGGCTGGCGGCTTCGGCATCGATTCGGGCCTTCATCAAAGCCCGGTTGGCTTCGCGCATTTTGCGGCGGAAGTTGTTCATGTGGCCGGCAAATACAGAGATCCAGATGCCCACGACCAGCAAGGTGATCAAGGCCAGAATCTCCTCCTTCGCATTCAGCACGCCAGGCTGGTAATGCAGGATCCACCAGGAATCGACAGCGTAGAGCAGCACACCGGCCAACGACACCACTGCCAGTTCGAATGCCCCGAGCTTGAAGATGCCAAAACCGAATCCCACAACCATGGATATGAGCATGATGTGGCGGGTCTGCCCGGCAAAGTGCAGGGCCCCGTAGGCCACAAACACCGCCCCCAGCATTTGCCAGAGGGTCAGGCTGGGATCGCGGCTACGCAAATTGAGGCCGGTCTTGATCAGCACATAGAAGGTCACGTTCAAGACGACCGGCGCAATGGTGAAAACGTACAGCGCTTCGGTACCGGCCAGGCCCATCGCCCAGGCAATCACCACCATGATCAGCGGAATGCTGTAGGCCACCAGTGCCAACAGCAAACGGCGAAGCCGGAGTTGCTGCTTTTCAGCCTCCGTCATCTCGGTCATGTTCCAGACCTTGACCTTGAAAGGATCCATGAAGGGGTGCCTCCAGCCCAAAGACCACCCTTTCTTATCGGCCCGCCCGGCGAAGAAAAGAGGCTAGCTGTGTGAGGTTTTCCTCAACACAACAGGCAAGCCGTCTCGAGGATGGCAAATCGGGATCCATTCGATCTGCGGCGTCTGCGATGCGGCCAGCTGCCATTCATACTGGCGCAGCAGGTGGAACAAGACCAATTTGATCTGGTTGTCGGCGAAATGCATGCCGATGCACTTGTGCACGCCCCCACCAAACGGTATCCAAGCATAACGGTGGCGACGGTCTTCGGCCCGGTGGGGGGCGAAGCGTTCAGGGTCGAACCGGTGGGGGTCGGTCCAGATGTCGGGCTGGTAGTGCGACACCAGGGGGCTAAGGGCCACCAGAGAGCGAGCGGGAACGAGATGACCTTTGAACTCGAAGGCCTCCGAAGCAAAACGCGGAATGGTCGGCACTGGCGAATACAGGCGCAAGGCTTCGCGAATGACCTGATCGGCCAGGGGCATGTGGGCCAGATCGGCAAAGGCCAGCGGCGCGGGCAAAGCCTGCATTTCCTCGCGCAAGCGGTGCTGCCACTGCGGGTGCTCGGCCAGCACGCGCACCACGCTGGTCAGGGTGCTGGTGGTGGTGTCGTGGGCCGCCATCATCAGGAAGATCATGTGGTTGACCACGTCTTCGTCGCTGAAATCCAACCCAGCTTCGTCTTTGGCCTGGGCCAATCGGGCGAACAGGTCTTTGTCCTGGCTGGCGCGTTTGGCCGGCACGCGCTCGGCAAAATAGCGCACCAGCCGCTGGCGCCCGGCCAAACCTTTTCCATACGACAAGAAGGGCAGATTGAAGCGCAACAAGGCCACGCTGGCTTGCACCATGTCCACAAAGTCTTGCTGCAAGTCGTTGGCAACTGTTCCAGGGGATTCGCCCATGAACACCTGGGTGGCCATCTCCAGCGTCAGGCCCTTGACGAGTTTCAGGAAGGGCACCGGCTGCTGCAGCGGCCAGGTCGCCAGGGTGCGATCCACCGCGCCCAGCATGACCTGGTGGTAGCTCTGCAGCGATTCGTGATTGAACGCGCCCTGCATGAGGCGGCGGTGCGTGCGATGCTCGGCCCCATCGCGCAGCATCAGGCCGCCCGGAAACAGCGCCAACAAGACCTCTTCCCAAGCCGCCTTGCTGCTAAAAGTGCCGCCTTGGTTCATCAGCACCAACTCATTGGCATCGGGCCCCAACAGGTTGTAGACAGGCCGGAACAACAGCGTCGAGCGACTGACCTCCCCATGCGCCTGGAACACACGCCAGTAGAAGTCAAAGGCGTTGCGGTGGTAGTCCAGGGTCTGCCCCAACCAGGGCAGACCACCGGTGTACGGAATGGAGGAGGAAGTAGCGATAGCCATGGCCGCCATCTTCCCCAAGCCCTGAGCCCAGGGTGTGATGGTTTCCTCGAATTGGCCTAATTCATAAAACGAATGACCCCGTTGATAAACTACCGCCATGCTTCCGACCTATGCCAGCGGCTATGTCCGCCATGTGCTCGACGTGGCCTGCCAATTGGGGGCCGACCGTCGCGTGCTGCTTGACCATGCTGCCTTGCGTGAAGCCGATCTGCTTGACTTTGGCTGCCGCATCTCGCAGCCCCAGGTGCTGTGCCTGTATCAGGCTGGCATCACCCTGACGGGGCAAGCCAACCTGCCCCTGCTGGTGGGCGAAGCCATTCGGCCACAAGACCTGCACCAATTGGGTTACGCCCTCATGAGCTGCGAAACGGTGGGGGAAGCTCTGGCTTTGAATTTGCGCTATCAACCCTTGGTCATGGGCCACGGTCAGTTCGAGCAAACACTGACCGACGACACCATCACCCTGTGTTGGCGCCCCGATGGCGCATCAGCGGCCCTGCTGCGCCCTATCAACGAGGCCACTCTGGCCAGTTGGGTGCGATTCGGCCAATGGATCACAGGCAGTGCGGCCACGCCTCTGAGCGTGACCTTCTGCCACGCCCGGCCCCACGACCTCAGCACCTACCACCGCATCTTTCAGTGCCCCCTGCAGTTTGACGGCCCCACCAACAGCCTGACAGGGCCCAGGTTCCTACTTGATCTGCCCTTGCGGCAAGCCAACCCCGGCCTGAAGCAGGCCTTGACCCTGGCGCTGGAAGCGTCGCTGACGGAAGCCTCTGCCACAGCGCCCCACGCATACAGCTCAGGCTCCTCTGCAGCAGACTGGTTGGCGCAGGTTCGACACACCCTGCAGGCCACATTGGATCAGCCCGCCGGCCACCTGCCTCGTCTGGCCGCCATGATGCACACCAGCGAGCGCACGCTGAAGCGGCGTCTGGCCGAACAAGGCACCAGCGTGCGCGAACTGCTACAAGCCGCGCGCATGCAACATGCGCAAGAGCGCATGACCCAAAACCCACTGTTGCCGCTGTCGCAACTGGCGCAAGAGCTGGGCTACCAATCAGGCAGCGCCTTCAGTCAGGCGTGGCGGAAGTGGCGGGGAACGACACCGACAACACTTCGCCGTCGTTCACCGAAATGACCGACCCAAGCTTAGGCAACCAGCTCACCAGAATTTTGTAGGTGTCTTTGTCAAACGAGGGGCGACCCTGTTTCAACACGGTCTGTACTTCAGCCTGCGTGCGGGCCGAACCCAGGTAGCACCAGGCATCCAGCACATGCCAGGCCTGCCCCTCGCGCGCCATCACCGGGCCATCGAATGGCCAAACACGCACCTGCCAATTCGTCAGCACGTTCTGCAGGCGGGTGCTGTGCGCTGTCAAAGTTTCCTGGCCTACACAGACGCCACTGCAGGTGTGCAACTGGTAGCCAAAGCAGGGCCGCCCTGCAGGCACTTTGTCTAAGCCCAAGGTGGCCAGACACAGCTGAGCACCTTCTGCAATCTCACGTAAGGTTTTGAGGGCATCTCGCTGGCTGCCAAACAAGCCAAAGACGTGCTGCTGCGCCCCCCAATCCAGATCACGCGCCCAGGCCAGTTCAGGCTTGAGCCCCGCTTCCTCACCCCGCTGCATGGGCACCAGGCGCCAAGTACAGAGTTCATTGCTGCGTCGCAGCCGGCGGTTGTGAATGGGTTGCCATTGCTTGATCAGCTGAGCTTCCTTGAGCAAAGCCCCCATTTCGCCCTCGGTTTCGATCCAGTCTATGCGGCGTACCTGCTGCGACAAGCTCATTTCCTTGGCCAGCCGATGGTCCGCACTGAAGTGCGACAAGATGCGCTGGCGCAGGTGATTGGCCTTGCCGATGTACAGCGGCAAGTCGTTGTCGCCATAAAACAGATACACCCCATGCCGCTCGGGAATGGCGTCAAGCAAAGCCGGATCCAGGTGCGTGGGCCAACTGCTGCGCCCGGTCAATTGCGCCACAGCCTGGCGCACCACCTCGGGCTCGAACTGGCGGCCCAGCACCTGCCAAAACTGCCAAAGCACAGCCGCATCGGCCAGCGCGCGGTGGCGGGCTGGCATGTGCAGGCCATGCCGCTCAATCAGGGCATCCAGGCTGTGCTTGGCGTACTGTGGGTACAACTGCCGCGACAGCTTCACGGTACACAGCACTGGTGCCTTGAAGTCCAGCCCCAGGCGCTTGAATTCGTTTTTCAGAAAGCCGTAGTCGAACCGCGCGTTATGCGCCACAAACAAGCGCCCATGCAATCGGCTCAACACCTCATCAGCCAACTCGGCAAACGTGGGCGCCGAGGCCACCATGTCATCGGTGATGCCTGTCAGCCCCTGAATGAAGCCGGGAATCGGGGCCTGCGGGTTGACCAGGCTCGACCACTCGCGAACCTCCCCCTCTTCATTGACCTCCACGATCCCGATTTCGGTAATGCGATCCGCCGTGGCGGTTGCGCCCGTGGTTTCCAGGTCAACGAAAACCATCGGCTGATGAGACTGAACAACAGACATCCTCTCACTTTAAGGGATGTCTCGACCGCACACGCTCAACTCGCCCGTCCTCAGTCTCATCAACGTGCTAATGTCATCCCATAAACGGAAGTTGATCTTCATCAAACACGGAGTGAACCCATGATCCGCACGGCCTTTGCCACCGCTTGCACCGCCCTCGCCACCACCCTGGCCACCGCAGCGCCCGTGACGTACACGATCGAACCCACGCACACCTACCCCAGCTTCGAAGCCGACCACCTGGCCGGCCTGTCGGTGTGGCGTGGCAAGTTCAATAAAACAGCCGGCACCATCGTGTACGACCGCGCCACACGCGACAGCTCAATCAACATCACAGTGGACATCGATAGCATCGACTTTGGTTTGGAGCTGATGAACAGCAAAGCCCGCAGCGCCGAATTCTTCGACTCAGCCAAGTACCCCACCGCCACCTACAAGGGTAAGCTGGCCGACTTCGATGACAAAGGGCAGCCCACCACCGTGCAAGGTGAGCTGACCATGCACGGCGTGACCCGCCCTGTGGCGCTCAACATCCTGAAGCTCAAGTGCATGCCCCACCCCATGCTCAAGCGCGAAATCTGCGGGGCCGATGCCACCACCACCTTTCAGCGCGATGCCTTTGGCATGGACCTGGGCAAGGCCTATGGCTTCAACATGGACGTGACCCTGCGCATTCAGGTGGAAGCGTTGGCCAACGAATGAGGTTTCTGGCGCCTTGACCATGCCAATGCGGCAATGGCCCCCACGGCCAGGGCCAGACATGGCAGCACCGTCAAGTTGACGGCATTCCAGCCCCATTGTGTGAGCAAGCCGCCCGCAGAAAAAGATGCCACGGAGGCCAGGCCAAATACGAGAAAGTCGTGTGCGGCCTGGGTCTTGGCCCGTTCGGCAGGTCGGTACGCTTCGGTGACCAAGGTGGTGCCACCAATGAACAAGAAGTTCCAGCCCACCCCAACCAGAATCAGGCCCGAAACAAAATGGGCCAGATCGGTTCCCAGCATGGACACGACCACGTGGGCGGCCAATGCCAGCACGCCCAAGGCCATCACGGGCAACACCCCGATTCGTTTGATGAGGTGCCCCGTGAAAAACGACGGCAAGAACATGCCCAACACGTGCCACTGAATGACGGTGGCCGCAGCACCCAGCGGATGACCGCACACCTGCATGGCCAGCGGCGTGGCAGTCATGACCATGATCATCACGCCAAAGCCCACCGCTGAGCCGCACAGCGCGGTCAGGAACACAGGCTGCCGCATGATCTGCCCAAGCGAGCGCGCCTCGCCCGTGGCCGTATCGGCATGAAGCGAGGGCAAGCGCAAACCGTACAACACGGCAGCAGAAACCATACTAAGCACGCTCAAGACCAGAAACGAACCGGTGAATGACTCTGGGCCCCAGCTCTGGCTCCAACGGGCCAGATTGGGGCCGGCCACGGCAGCCACAACGCCCCCCATCATCACCCACGAAATGGCCCGGGGCCTGAAAGCTGGACTGGCCACGTCGGCAGCGGCAAACCGGTAGTACTGAGCAAACCCCTGGTAGGCCCCAAACAGGGCATGAGCCACCACGAACCATTCGAAGCGGTGCCAATGCACAGCGGCGGCAGCCACCAGCCCAGCACCCATGCCCAAAGCGGTTCCGACCAGAAAGCCGAATCGGCGCCCCATGCGCTGCATCAACAAGGAGGCGGGAATCATCATGGCAGCGGCAGCCAGCACCATGACGGCCACGGCCAGGGTGGCCATTGATCGATGCGGGGCCAACTGCGCCCCGACCAACCCAGACAAGGTGGCCAACAAGATGGCAGCAGTCTGAAACAAGGACTGCGCCCCCGTTAGCAAGAGAACCGTTTTCTTTTCCTGATACTGCTCCGTGCCCGCCATGTGCGCCCCCAGGGTTCGATACTGCCGTACCAACAAAAAAAGCCGTCTGAAACAGACGGCTTTTGGGATGTGGTGCCGGAGAGAGG
>CAYVOP010000040.1:0-23452 GCA_964453105.1 uncultured Aquabacterium sp.
GCTTCGGCGAGGGCGCAATGCCGGTGGGCCTGCAGCTGGTCGGCAACTACTTAGCCGAGGGCGCGCTGCTCGACGCCGCGCACGCGCTGCAGCAGGCCACCGACTGGCACCTGAAGGAGCCCGGGGGTGCGGCATGAACGCGCCGGCGCCGCTCGTGCGCGGCTGGGAAGTCGTGATCGGCATCGAGACGCACGCCCAGCTCTCGACCGCGAGCAAGATGTTCAGCGGCGCGGCCACGCGCTTCGGCGCGGCGCCCAATACCCAGGCCTGCGCCGTCGACCTGGCGCTGCCCGGCACGCTGCCCGTGCCCAACCACGGCGCCGTCGCGCGCGCGATCCGCTTCGGCCTGGCGGTGGGCGCCAAGGTGGCGCCGCTGTCGATCTTCGCGCGCAAGAACTACTTCTACCCCGACCTGCCCAAGGGCTACCAGATCAGCCAGTACGAGATCCCGGTCGTGCAAGGCGGCTCGGTCAGCTTCTTTGTGGGCGACAAAGAGCACACCGTCAAGCTGGTTCGCGCGCATTTGGAAGAAGATGCCGGCAAATCGCTGCACGAAGACTTCGCCGGATTCAATGGCGAAAAGTCTTCAGGCATTGACTTGAACCGCGCCGGCACCCCCCTGCTCGAAATCGTGACCGAGCCCGATATGCGCTGCAGCGCCGAGGCCGCCGAATACGCCCGCGCCCTGCACGCCTTGGTGGTGTGGCTGGGCATTTGCGACGGCAACATGCAGGAAGGCTCCTTCCGCTGCGACGTGAACGTGTCGGTGCGCAAGCCCGGTGCGCCCCTGGGCACTCGCCGCGAGATCAAGAACCTCAACAGCTTCAAGTTCCTGCAGCAAGCCACCGACTACGAAATCAACTGGCAGATTGACGAGATCGAAGACGGTCGCGCCATTCAGCAAGCCACGGTGCTGTTCAACCCCGACACGGGCGAGACCCGCGCCATGCGCACCAAGGAAGACGCGCACGACTACCGCTACTTCCCCGACCCTGATCTGCCCCCGCTGACCATTGCGCCCGAGTGGATCGAACGCGTGAAGGGCGAAATGCCCGAACTGCCCCGCGTGATGGCCGAGCGCTTCCAGTCCGACTACGGGCTGCCTGCGTACGACGCCACGATGATGACGCAGTCGAAGGCTTTCGGCGCCTTCTTCGAAGCGGCCGCGCAGGCCTGCAAGCAACCCAAGCTGGTGTCCAACTGGCTGATGGGCGAAGTCTCACGCCGCCTGAACGCCCACGAGCAGAGCATCGACGACAGCCCCATCAGCGCCGACCTGCTGGCCGCGCTGATCACCCGCATTGCCGACGGCACCATCTCCAACAATGGCGCCAAGCAGGTGTTCGAGGTGCTGTGGTCTGAACAGGAAGAATCGGAAGCGCTGCCGCCGCTGGCTCAAGTGGACGCCGTGATTGAAGCCAAGGGCCTCAAGCAGATGAGCGACACCGGCGAGCTGGAAAAGATTCTGGACGACATCCTGGCGGCCAATGCCAAGTCGGTAGAAGAGTTCCGTGCCGGCAAGGAAAAGGCCTTCAACGCCCTGGTGGGGCAGGCCATGAAGGCCACCAAGGGCAAGGCCAACCCAGCAACTGTCAACGAGCTTTTGAAGAAGAAGCTGGTCGGTTAAGCCCGGGGTCTCCACGACGCCCCTCCGCCTCGGTTGCCGCCGAGGCGGCACTGGCTGGATCAGGCAGGGAGCCGGGAGGCGCCCCTGCCCACAAACGCTTCAGGCGCGCCAATTCGGCGTCGTACAGGGCGTTGATGCGAACGATTTCGGCCTTTTGGGCCAGAATCACATCGCGCTGAGCCTGTTGGGCCGCCTCATTGGCTTCCAGTTTGGTGCGTAGCTTGGGAGGCAGCGGCTTGCCTTTGTAGAACTCGGCGTCAGCCTCCAGAGGCTTGCGCTCGGCCTGAAGGTCGGCCACCCGCATCTGCGAGGTGCGAATCGCATTTTCCAGGTCATCGAGCGCCGCTTCGCGGGCCTTGCTATGGGCCTGCTCGTTGGGGTAGCGCCCCATCAAATTGCGATCACGCCGAATGGCGTCTTTCTGCGCCACCTCAGCTTGTTGCCGCTGGTGTTCTCGCTCTTCGGCTGCCGCACGCTCATCGGCGTTCATGCGCGGGGGCACGACTTGTCGCTGCGAGCCATCGCGATTAAGCACCCGTTGCTCGCGGTCAAGACACTCGGGAATGGGGCGATCGGAGGTATGGCGCTTGCCTGCGCTATCCACACAAGTGAAGATGCCTGCGCCCCAAGCCGATGCAGACAGATTGAGCCCCGCCACCAGTGCCAACGCCGGCCATAACCGAACGGAGGCTTGGGATGGGCGCTCGACCTGTGTTTGCTTCATAGGCTGGAACCTGAGGGGTGATACGTTGACAACGCGTCAAACGCCGTAGCGTTGACGATAAGCCAGCACGGCGGGGTAGCTGGCGCTGAGCGCGGGGTCTGCCTGCGATTGCAGATATTGCAACAAATCGGCCAAAGTCGCGATAGAAACAACCGGCAGTTTGTAATGCTGTTCCACCTGTTGCACGGCGCTTTCGTTGGCGTCTTGGCCGTTGGCTGTGGCTTTTTCCTGGCGGTCCAGGGCAATGGTCACGCCTGCGGGTGTGGCGCCGGCCTTGACGATGAGGTCAATCGATTCACGCACTGAGGTGCCTGCGGAAATCACGTCATCAATGATCAGCACGCGCCCTTGCACCGGTGCGCCCACCAGGGTGCCGCCCTCGCCGTGGTCCTTGGCCTCTTTGCGGTTGTAGGCAAAGGGCTTGTTGTGGCCCAGGCGGGCCAGCTCGATGGACACGGCCGCCGCCAAGGTAATGCCTTTATAGGCGGGACCAAAGAGCATGTCGAACTGCAAGCCGGATTCGATCAGCCGACGTGCATAGAATTCAGCCAGGCGGCCCAGTTTGGCGCCGTCATCGAACAGACCAGCGTTGAAGAAGTACGGCGACAGGCGCCCGGCCTTGGTCTTGAATTCCCCAAACCGCAGCACCTGGGATTGCACGGCAAAGGCCACAAAGTCCTGAGCCAGGGAGTCTTGAGAAGCGGTGTTGCTCATGATGAATGGTGTCTTGTGTTTCGTCTCGTTTCTCTCAACCTGAACGGCATCCGCTCGGCGGCAACCAAAGGGCTGGTGCCCTGGGCTGAAAGTGTGTCAGCCGATTGTATGGGCGTGCAAGAACTCAAGGTGCATGTCGATGACATGCCGACGCCGCTGAAAGCATTTGCCGGGCTGAACGGCCACTTCCATCACGCCGAGAAGAAAGGCTATTCGGGCGTGGGGCTGTACACCCGCCACGAACCCTCAGACGTGATCGTGGGGCTTGGGTCGCATGACCCCAGCGGCGAGTTCGACCCGGAAGGCCGCTATGTCGAAATGCGTTTTGACAAGCCGGGGCGCAAGCTGTCGATCATCAGCTGCTATTTCCCCAGCGGCTCCAGCTCGGACGAACGGCAGCAGGCCAAGTTCCGCTTCCTCGACGTGATCGAGCCCCACCTGGCCCGCCTGCGCGGCGAGCGCGAATTCATTTTGATTGGCGACGTGAACATCGCCCACCAGGAAGCCGACCTGAAGAACTGGAAGGGCAACCTCAAGAACAGCGGCTTTCTGCCAGAAGAGCGTGCCTGGATGACTCGACTGCTGGACCCCGCAGGCCGCACGTCTCTGGTCGATGTGTACCGCCGACTTCACCCCGACACCACCGATGCCTGCTACACATGGTGGAGCAACCGAGGCCAAGCCCGCGCCAAGAACGTGGGGTGGCGTATTGACTACCACTTGGCCACCCCCGCCCTGGCGGAAACCGCTCGCGCCGCCAGCGTCTACAAGGAACAATGGTTCAGCGACCACGCGCCGCTGACCATCGACTACGACCTGGAAATCTGAACCCCCAGCGGGGCGAGAACAGGCCGCCCTTCGCCCTGCTATTGAACCGATTGGCCGCGCGGCTTTCATCCTAAAGTAGACAGCTGTTGCCCAAACATGACTTGCTCCTGTTCCAGGCAACAGGGCCCTGGTGCCCCGTGATTCCACCCTGATCCCGACCAATCGGACACCGATGGCGGAGCGCGTTCAGGTTGGGTGCCCTGCACCCCGATGCCGACCTGCCCTGTGGCTCGTCGGCATTTGTTTTTGGTGTGCCGCACCGCGACACAGACACCGGGTTCCACGCCCGGTTTTTCAGGGATCGGCCGCCGCTCGCATCCTTATGGTGTGAGCATGCGCCAGCCCTCCCACCCCACGCACCACGGAGCCCGCCCTCCGGGCCTAGCCTGGCTGGCGTCGCTGGTCGCGCACACCACCGTGGTGCTGGCCGTCGTGTGGGCCAGCCAGCCCCGCACCGAGCCCCCCAGCCTGGGACGACGACTGGGCGCGCTGATGGTGCGAATTGAATCGCTGGCGCACACCCAAGCGCCCACGCGGCCCGAGCCATCCGTGCGCACCGCCATCCGCCCTGACCCCACAGCCGGCCATGTCGCCCCCGAAAGCCCCCCCCCGGCGGTGCCCCAGGAGGCGCCACCAGCGCAGCCCACCGAAGTGACAAGCGAATCGCCCACTGAAGCGCGCACGACGCCCCCCCCTGCTGTCACACCACCCCAGCAGACACCTCCCGGCACGACCTGGACTGGGTTGTTCGCCCCCCTTATCAGCAAGCCACTGGGGCGTGGCCGATGGGGCGGCATGGCGCCTCCGCCCCCACCCACACAGCAAGACCCGGCCTTGCAACAGGCGCAAGCCCTTCAGGCACGACGCGCAGCCTTGATGCAACGGCTGCAAACCTTGGGCACCCTCTTGGCGCAAACCCCGCTGCAGGGTGAATGTCAGGTGGAACTGGCGCTGGCCTCGCCTCACGGCCAGGTCAGCTGCCCTTCAGCCAACGATGCCAATCTGGTGCGATCGGTTTTGAACGACTTTCTGCCCTCCGCGCAAGAGCCTGCCACCCCGCCCCCGCCGACGGAATCCATCTGCCTGCACTTGATTCAGGCACGCCTTGACTGGGTGGCCTGCCAGCCAACCACACCCCAATGACAAACGGCCCCCAAGGGGCCGTTTGCTCTTTACATGACACGCATGTCAGACCAGGGTCATTGCACGATACCGTCGATCACAGAAGGCTTGGTGTTGGAAGGTGTCGGCTCCGCACCCATCGCGTTCTTCGGATTGACGTCCACCAGCGAGCTGGTGGGCAAGCTCAAGCCGCCGGCACTCGACAGACTCAAGCTGGATGCCTCCGAGCAGTTCACCTTGCCCAGGCGCATTTCACGCTCCAAGTATTTGACGTAGTAGTTGTGACTGTCATCCGACACCACAGCACCGTCGATCATGTCGAAGGCGGGCACCCAGCGGGTGGCCTGGCTGCACGACGTTGCCACCTGGTTGGTGTCGGGGTTCACACAATGGCCGGGAATGCCCTGCAGTTCACCAAAGCCGCTGAACTGCAACTGCACCTTGTTGCCGTTGAACTTGTTCAGCTCGACGGCAGAGCGCCCCCGAATGTTGTTCCCGGCATCAGGCGAACCGTTCGTGAAGGTGGCGGCGGCCGTGAGGGCCAATGACTTGGGCGGGGCAATGGTGATGCCATCGGCACCAAAGAACTTGTTCCACTGGTTCGGGCCGGTTTCCCATTGATAAAGGGTCGCGGCCTGATCGACCAGATAGGGGCAGTAGTGCGTACCGCTGGCATTGGGGGTGCCATTGCTGTCACAGCGGATGCTGCTCAGATCGGCATCGGCCACCATGTTGCCGCTGTTCAGGCCGCCCTTGTACGCCCCCATGCTGCCCTGCGCCACGCCCGATGCATCGACCGCGTGGGCCGCATCCAGGGCACCCGAATACACCAAGCCACTGTGGAAGGTGTAGCTGTGCGCGGTGGAGACGGGCCCCCACGAGGGCGTGTCCTGGAAAGGCGAACCATTGCTGGCCAGCGCGGTGCTCAACGTCGTGCCGGCCGTCGGGCACATGGTCAAGCAGTTCAAGCCGATGTCTGAGGCCGACGGTGAGACCATGTCTCGCGTGCGATAGGCCACACCGGTACCTGCAGCAAAACTGACCGAAGGCACATCAATGGAGCCACTGCCGCCGCCGGAGGGGAAGAAGATGGGCAGCGACTTCACATAGGCACCCGACAAGGTCGCCGCATTCAACGCCACAGGGGACGACAGTGCTTGCGAGGTGCAACCGTTGCCGCCCGAACAATTCTGATAGGAGATGGCATTCAGGCTGGAGCCATCCCACTGCAGCTCGTAGTTCATGAAGGCCGGGCCGCCGCCAATGGCGGTGTTCGACCAGTACATCATGGGCACGTTCTTGAAGTCATCCAAGGTACCGGTATGACGGGTCAAACGCCAGAGCTTGCCACCCTTTTGAATGGGGTGAATGACTTCATCCGCGCCGCCGTTCTTACGCGTCAGGGAGCCGTGTCCCAACGCGATTTCCGACATGGCCGACTCTGGCAGCCACAAGCCCCAGAAGCTCCAGAAGCCGTAATAGGTGTCATCGCCATTGGTGTACTTGACCGAGAAGCCTGGGTTGTCCATGTTCAGACGGGAGCCGTCTTCCTGATAGGTGCCGTAGCGCCAGGTCGAGGTTTCACCACGATTCTTGTCCCGCGCAAAACACACATCGGGGTTGCTGCCTTCCTGCCGACGGAAGTAGTTGCCGTCATAGGCGAACTTGTAGTCATACGGAGTGGACTGCTCCACGCCGCTGATCTTGCCCATGCCGCTTTCGGTGGACGGGTTGTTTTGCAGCATCAGGCGAGTGGTAGAGGGGCCGCCATCGCCGTTTTCTTCCTGATAAAAGCTCAAGCCGCTCGCTGTGGATTGCAACGAACCCTTGAACATGCAGGTGCCCGACATGCCTTCGGGCTCGCCGCAGAAGTACATTTTGAACAGGCCGTTGGGGTGGGCATCCGACTTACCCTCGGTGGCCACCACATAGGCGTAAATGGTGGCCTTCACGGGGTTGCCATCGCGCTCTTCCTCACTGTGCAGCCAAGCCTTGATGACCAAGGGGTTTGTGGTGGTCGCTTGAGTCGATTGCACGACCGCAGACATGTAATTGGTCGCATTGGACTCACCCGCATTGGTGCTGCCCGACTTGCTGCTGTCGCCGCGGCCCTGGCACTTGCCTTCGTCAATCAGGGCCACATAAGGCCCCTGGTTGACCATGGCATCGCCGCGCATGCTGCCGATGATGCACATGATCATGTTCACGGTGCCAATTCGGTCACCTACCCGGTCTTGCACCCAGGTGTTTTGTTTGTCAGACACATAGGCACCCGATGTGGGTGCCGCCACAGCAGTCTGGGCTACGGACGCGGCCAGCAGGCTCAGTGCGAAGGGAATGCGTTGATAGGCTTTCATGACGTCATCTCCCTCTGGTTCACTTGGCTGTGACCACTTCAACCGAAGTGGGCAGGGTGATGTTGGATGTCGTCACAGGCGTACCCGTCGCAGCTGTATCGCCACCACCACCGCCGCCACAGGCAGACACGGACACGACAGCGAACGTGGCCAGCACGCAGCCGACCACCTTGCGACACAGCGCAGACATTGAAAGACGCATAAGGCCTCCGGGACCAGAAATGAAACGAAGTGGGGGGTACAGCAAGACACATTTCGGACACAAACATGTCCGATTAAGTTGGGATTGACCGAAAAGAACGGTCGTTCGTGATTTACTGGCGAAGGTCAAATCGCTTGCTGAAATCAGGGCCATACTTCCCGGAAGTTGGACAGACATTGAGCCTTGAACGTGAGCAAGACATGGTGGATTGGCCTGCCGATTGCGCTGGCGTGTGTGGGTGGGGGCACCTATCTTTGGCAAACCCGCCCGCTTGAACTGGCCCTGACCCCGCCCGCCCGGGGGCCAGCGGTCGAAGCGGTGTATGCCGCGGGCTCCATTGAACCCACGGTGACCCTGCCGGTGGCATCCAAAGTCATGGGGCGGCTGACAGCGGTGCTGGCGCAAGAAGGCGACGCCGTTCGCAAAGGCCAGGTTCTGGCCAAGCTGGAAGCCAGCGATTTGCAAAGTGCTGTGGACGAAGCCCAAGCGCGTGAACGCCTGGCGCAAGCACAATTTGCCCGGACGCGTGAACTGGTTCAGCAACGCTTTCTCGCGCCCGTTGAACTGGACCGGGTTCGCTCCGACCTGGAAGCCGCTCAAGCTGCCGTCAAGCGCACGCAGTCCCTGCGCGATGTACTGACCCTCGTGGCCCCGGCCGATGGCACCGTGCTGCGCCGCGATGGCGAAGTCGGGCAGGTGCTGACCGCCGGCCAAGTGCTGATGACCCTGTCATGCTGCGCCCCCCTGCGTGCGACGGTGGATGTGGACGAAGAGGACATTGGTCGCGTGCGCAAGGGCCAAGCCGTGGTCTTGCGTGCCGATGCCCTGCCCGGCCGCACCCTGAAAGGCCAGGTGCAGGACATCACACCCAAGGGCGACCCGGTTTCTCGCAGCTACCGCGTTCGCATTCGACTGGACAAAGCCGAGGGCCTGATGGCCGGCATGACCGTGGAAGCCAACCTGATCGTGTTGCAGCGCGAACAAGCCTGGTTGGTACCCAGCACAGCGGTTCAGAAAGGCAGCGTGTGGGTCGCGCAAAACGGACGGGCCCACAAACAAGCCATTCAGGTTGGCATTGCCGGCACCAGCAAGACAGAAGTTCTGTCTGGCCTGAACCCTGACACACAAGTCATTGTTCAACCCCCGACAGACCTGACCGAGGGCCGCGCTGTGCGCGCCCTGGGCAAGTAAACACGGCCCCCATGCGAATCCAGCTTGATGTGGCGCTGGGCCACCTGACGCACCGACGCCGCCAGACCCTGGTCTCGCTGTCAGGCGTGGTGCTGGGCGTGGCGTTCTTTCTGGCGGTGTCTTCGTTGATGCGGGGTTCAGAAAAGGACTTCCTCAAGCGCATGGTCGACAACAGCCCGCACATCACCGTGTCTGACGAATACCGCAAGGCCCAGCCCCAACCGGCCTGGACCGCCTGGCCCGATGGCGCTGTGCTGACACACCATGTGAAGCCCCCCAACGAACCGCGCGGCATACGGGGCCACCGGCAGATGCTCGAATTCATCGAAACGCAGGATGGCGTTCGTGGCGCACCGGTTCTCCAAGGCACGGCCGTGCTCACCTTTGCCGGCAAGCAGCAGGGGGTGACCCTGTCGGGCGTGATCCCGGCCAAGATGCGCCAAGTCACCACCATTGACGAAAAGTTTGTCAGCGGTGATCTGGAGGCCCTCAACGCCACCCCGAACGGCATCGTGATCGGGCAAGGCCTGGCCGACAAGTTCAACCTGCGCATGGGCAGCACCCTGAGCGTGCTGGCACCCAGCGGACAGAACCGCACCATGAAGGTCGTGGGCATTTTCCGAACTGGCAACGCCAGCTATGACGAAGGACAGACCTTCATGATGCTCAAGCGGGCTCAGGGGCTGCTGGACAAACCCAACCGGGTCAACCGCATCATCGTGCAGATGAACGAGCCCTATGCCTCGACCACCTTGGCCCATCTGCTGGAGTCACGTTTCTCCTACAAATCCGTGTCGTGGATCGAAGCCTCTGAAGACATTCTGAGCCTGCTGCTGGTGCGCAACATCATCATGTACAGCGTGGTGTCGGCCATTCTGGTGGTGGCCTCCTTCGGCATTTACAACACCATTTCGACCATCGTGATGGAGAAGACCAAGGACATCGCCATCCTCAAGTCCATGGGCTTTCACGCACGCGACATTCGCCTGATCTTCCTGTTTGAAGGCGTGATCGTGGGGGCCATTGGCAGCACTTTGGGGCTGGCGCTGGGCGCCTCCTTGATGGGGGTGCTGTCGCAACTGGAAATCAGGGCCCCCGGCATGACAGAAAAAGTACATCTGCCTGTGTGGTGGGGCCCCGAGCAATTTGCGCTGGCAGCCCTGTTCGCCATGGCTTCATGCGTGCTGGCCGCCTACCTGCCTGCGCGCAAGGCGGGCCGAGTGCAACCCGTTGACATCTTGCGAGGCGCTTTATGAACCAAGAGGCCCGCACACCCGTTCTGCAGGCCCAGTCGCTGGTCCGGCGCATTCCGGGCGAGGTCACCACCACCTTGATCAACGGGGTGTCGCTTGACATTGCCCGCGGCGAGTTTGTCTGCATCATGGGGCCATCGGGCTCGGGCAAGTCATCGCTGCTGTACATGCTGGGCCTGCTCGACACCCCCGACGAAGGCCGGGTTTTGCTCGACGGCGAAGACACCTCACGCTACAACGAAGACCAGTTGTCAGACCAACGTCTGGCCAAGCTGGGCTTTGTGTTTCAGTTCCACTTCCTGCTGGCCGAATTCCGCGTGGTCGACAACGTGACCTTGCCGATGCGCAAGCTGGGCGCGCTTCATCACGAAGCAGCACGCGAACGGGCCTTGCTGTTGCTCGACCACCTGGGCGTGAAACAGCAAGCTGACAAATTCCCCAGCCAACTCTCGGGCGGACAGCGCCAACGCGTGGCCATTGCCCGCGCGCTGGCCAACGACCCCTTGGTGATCCTGGCGGACGAACCCACGGGCAACCTCGACTCGGCCTCCAGCCAAAATGTGCGCGCCATGCTGCAAAGCCTGACCCGCGACATGGGCAAGACGGTGGTGGCGGTCACGCACGATGGCAGCTTCGCGGCCGGGGCCGATCGGCGCGTTGGCATTGTCGATGGTCAAATCAACAACGACTGGCACCCGACCTGATCGGGGGGCTTGACCGAAGACAAGGTATTTTTCGGCGTGCGGCGCACACTGGCGCCCATCATGTCTACCCCCTCCCACACGATGGAGCTGGTTGCTCCAGCCGGGAGCTTGGCTGCGCTCAAAGCAGCCTTGTCTGCCGGTGCCGACGCGGTTTACGTCGGGCTCAAGAATGGCACCAACGCTCGCAACTTCGCGGGCCTGAATTTCGACACCGACAGCTTGCGCCAAGGCATTGACCTGGCGCACAGCCTGCAGCGTCGAGTGCTGTTTGCCATCAACACCTACCCCCAACCCGGCCGCACGGCTGAATGGCGAGCGGCCATTGATCAGGCCGTGCTGCTGGGTGCCGATGCCGTCATTCTGGCTGACCCCGGCTTGCTGCGCTACGCCCGCGACCGCTACCCCGACTTGCGCCTGCACTTGTCGGTGCAAGGATCGGCCACCCATGCCGATTCGATTGCACTCATGCACGAGCAGTTCGGCATTCAACGCGTGGTGCTGCCACGGGTGTTGACGCTGCGCGAAATTGCCCGCCTGATCGAAACCAGCCCGGTGGAGATTGAGGTGTTCGGCTTTGGCAGCTTGTGCGTGATGGCCGAAGGCCGCTGCCTGCTGTCGTCTTACGCCACCGGCGACTCACCCAACAACAAGGGCGTGTGCTCGCCAGCGCACGCAGTGCGCTGGGAAGAAAAAGGACAAACGCTGGAAACGCGCTTGGGCGGGGTCATGATTGACCGCTATGGCCCCGGCGAAAACGCCGCGTACCCCACGCTATGCAAGGGCCGCTTTGAAGTGGAAGGCGAACGCGACCACGCACTGGAGGAGCCCACCAGCCTGAATGCCATTGGGCTGTTGCCGCAATTGGTGGAAATGGGCGTGGCCGCGCTGAAGATCGAAGGACGGCAACGCAGCCCAGCCTATGTATCGCAAGTGGTGCAGGTACTGCGCGCGGCAGTCGATGCCGCCTGCGGCAACCCCCATCGCTACAGCGTTCGGCCCGAATGGCAGTCGCGCCTGGCCGCCCAGGCCGAAGGCGCGCAAGTGACGCAAGGCGCTTACGAGCGCCCCTGGAAATGAGTTGCCCATGAGCCATCCCAACTTTCAGATTGCCCTAGGCCCCTTGCTGTACTACTGGCCCCGCGCCGATGTGCTGGCCTTTTACGCCCAGGTGGCCGACAGCCCGGTTGACATCGTCTACCTGGGTGAAACCGTGTGCAGCCGCCGACACGAACTGCGCCTGCCCGACTGGCTGGAGTTGGCCGCCATGCTGCGCGCCGCAGGCAAAGAGGTGGTGCTGTCCACCCAGACCCTGATTGATGTGGAAACCGATGCCCACACGATGCGCCGCCTCACCGGGCAAACCGACTACCTGGTCGAAGCTGGCGACCTGGGTGCGATTCGCTCCATGCAAGGGCGCCCGTTTGTGGCCGGCCCGCACCTCAATGCCTACCATGGCGACACGGTCAACTGGTTGCGCAGCCTGGGCGCGACCCGCTGGGTGCTGCCCTTCGAACTCAGCGCCGACGAGATGAAAGCGCTGATCGACAGCACCGGACCCGACCGTCCGCAAGCCGAGGTGCTGGTGTGGGGGCGCCTGTCTCTGGCTTTTTCGGCACGCTGTTTCACCGCGCGCCACTACTGCCTGAAGAAAGACGATTGCGGCTTCCGTTGTATCGAGCATCCGGATGGCTTGGCGCTGAACTCCCAAGAGGGCGAGCGTTTCTTGACCATCAACGGCATTCAAACCCAATCGGCCGCGCTGCATGACCTCATCGGCCACACCCGAGACCTGGTTGACATAGGGGTGAAGGTGATGCGTGTGAGCCCTCAATCGCGCGGCACACTGGAAGCCGTGAATGCGCTGGATCGCATCCGCCAAGGCACCCCCGCTACCTCGACAATTCCCCTGCCGCCCAATATGAGCCGCTGCAACGGCTACTGGCAAGGCCAGGCCGGCATGAAGTGGTCTGAACCGGTTGCACAGCCATGAAGCCTGAACACACAACCCGCTCTCCCCTGGCCGTTCCGGCCTTTGTGCAAAAACTCGGCCGGCTGGTGCCCCCCGGGGTGGCGGCGGTTCCCTTGGCCGCAGGCTGGCGGGTGGCCGAATGGCTGCAGGCTTTGCCCATTCCGAATGAGCTGCAGGGCCGCTTGTTCGAGATCACGGTGCGTGACCTGGGCTTGTCGCTTCGCTTTACCTGTCGTGGCTCGCACCTGCAACCGGTTTGGCGAGGCGAGCCCGAACTGAAGCTGGCCGCGAACCTGGGTGACTTCATGCGCATGGCCGCTGGCGACATCGATGCCGACACGCTGTTTTTCCAGCGCCGACTGTCCATTGAGGGCGATACCGAACTGGGTCTGGTGGTGAAGAACTGGCTCGACGCCGTAGAGCGCCCACCGCGCCTGGTGGCGCTGCTGCACGTGCTGATTCAGTGAGCCCGTGATTCGGGGCTGCCATCAGCAGGACGCTGGACGCGGCCTGCTGCCCATTTGCCCAACTCCAGGACCACCCAGACACCCAACCCCAGGGCCGCACACGCCCACAAGCTTGAGGCAGGCAGCGGCGCGAAGCGAAACAAGCTGGTGGCGGGGGCCCAGTGAAGCACCACGGCCAGCAGCGACGAGGTGGCGGCCAACATGATCCAGAACGCCCGATTCGGGCGCAAGACGGTCGCCAGCATATTGCTACCCTGCGAACGGTTCCCCAGGATCAAGCCAATGTTGCACGCCACCAGGGCCACGAAGCTGCCTGTGCGTGCCTCGGCCTCGCTGGCCTGCGTGGCCAGCAGGGTGGCGTAAACCGTCGACACCACGGCCAGGATCACCCCCCCCTGCGCCACACTGCCCATCAGCAAGCCTCGCGACAACAATGGCGTGCCGGGCTTGTGAGGCGGTCGTTGCATGACACGCGGTTCCGCCGCCTCGGCCTCGAACACGATCGAGCAAACCGGGTCGATGATGAGCTCCAGAAACGCGATGTGCACCGGCGTGAACAGCAGGGGCCAGCCCATCAGCAAAGGCAGAATCGACAGGCCCGCAATGGGCACATGCACAGCCAGCACAAAAGCCATGGCCTTGCGCAAGTTATCGTCAATGCGGCGACCTTGTGCCACGGCGCGCGAAATCGACTGGAAGTCATCGTCCAGCAGCACGATGGCCGACGCCTCGCGGGCCACATCGGTGCCACGCCCGCCCATTGCCACGCCAATATCGGCCGCCTTCAATGAGGGCGCATCGTTCACGCCGTCGCCCGTCATGGCCACGACGTCGCCTTGGGCTTGCAAGGCACGCACAATGCGCAACTTCTGGTCGGGCATGACCCGCGCAAACACGCACACCTCGCGCACCCGCCTTTGCAAGGCGGCTTCGTCAAGCGTGTGCAGCTCGTCACCTCGCAGCACACCGCCTCGCGTGTCAATGCCGGCCTGCTCGGCAATGGCCAGGGCTGTCACGGGGTAGTCACCTGTGATCATGGCCACGCGAATGCCCGCATCTCGGCAGGTGCGAACCGCATCGGGCACGGTGTCACGCAGGGGATCGACCAAGCCCACCAGGCCCAGGAACTCGAAGTCAAAGTCATGCTGCACATCGGGCCAGGCTTCCCCCGGGGCGTGGTCGATCACGCCCTGAGAACGCGCCACGGCCAGCACCCGCATGCCTTGCGCAGCCAAGGCTTCCACCTGTGCCCGCCAAGGCACGCAATCGGCTGGCGGCAAATGGCACAAGTCCATCACCGCCTCGGGGGCCCCCTTGGCCGCGATCACGTGGCGCACGCCGCCGGGCTCGTGCCACACGTGCGACATGGCCAGCAACTCGGGGCGCAAGGGGTAGGCACGAGCCAACTCCCAGTCGGGGTGCAGATGCACCTGTTCCGGCCCCACCAAGTGGTGCGAGGCCGTGTCCCAGAAGGCCTTCTCCATCGGGTCAAACGGGTCGCGCTGGCACGCCAGCAAGCCACATTCGAGCAAGGGGTGAAAGGCTTCTGGCAAGTCGGCTTGCCCCCGCCGCCAGTGCGCAGGCTGCGATGCCCCCTGCGCTACCACCAGGTGCGCAATGGTCATGTTGTTCTGCGTGAGTGTGCCGGTCTTGTCGGTACACAACACCGTGGCCGTACCCAAGGCTTCGATGGCCGTAGAGCGGCGCACCAGCACACGGTGCTGCGCCATGCGCCACGCCCCCATGGCCATGAACACACTCATGATCAAGGGAAATTCTTGCGGCAGCAGTGACATGGCCAGCGTGATGCCGGCCAGCACGGCATCCAGCCAGCCGCCGCGTTGCCAGCCGTACAAGGCGGTGACGGCCAGGCTCAGCACCACCCCGGCAATGGCAAAGCCACGCACCCAGGCCCGCGTCTGCCGCTGCAGTTGGGTCACCGCCGGGTCGACCTGCGCCAGCGCCGCGCCGATGCGCCCCATTTGACTGCGTGGCCCAGTGGCAATGACTTCAGCGGTGCCGCGCCCTCTGACCACCAGCGTGCCGGCAAAGACCCACGGCAAATCGTCACCGCCAGGCGCAATGCCCCGTGCATGACCCGGACGCACCCCATCGACCTTGCGCACAGGGACCGATTCCCCCGTGAGCAGGGACTCATCGGTTTGCAGGTCGTGTGCCTCAATCAGGTGGGCGTCGGCAGGAACACGATCACCCTCGCTGACCAACAAGATGTCACCCTCGACCACCTCGCGTCCGGCAATGCGGCGGGCGGCTCCATCACGAATGACCAGGGCACGCGGACTGCTGAGGTCTCGCAAGGCTTCCAGCACCCGCTCGGTTCGGCTGGACTGAACCAGGTTGATGCCGACCGTGATGAACACAAAGGCCAACAGCATGGCCGCCTCGCCCAGATCGCCCAAGGCCACGTAGATGAACCCCGCCCCCAGCAGCAACTGGAACATGGGCTCGGACAGGGTTTCCTTCAACAAGCCCCACAACGAGCGACTTTCGGGTCGCTGCAATTCATTGGGGCCATGTTCGCGCAAGCGACGTGCAGCTTCGGCTTCGGTCAATCCGGTCTGATGCAGGGAATCGGTCATGGCCTGAGTCGGGTCGAAAGCCCCCCTGAATGGGGTCGTCGTCCATTGTCACACCATCACATGTCAGGCAAGCCTGACATGTCGCATGCGCCCTGTTACACCTTGATCTGAATCGTTGACAACCAATTGGACCTGTGGCGCGTTCAGGAACACAATGATCGTTTTTAACCCACAGCATGAAGGAGAAGTCCATGTCTGAAGCAACAACCTCGTCCAAAGGCCCTAACACTGCATTGCTGGCTGGTGGCGGCATCGCCCTGGTGGGTCTGGGCCTGGCTGCCGGCATGTTCTTGCGCTCCCCCTCCCACACCGAAGCCGTGGCACCGCAAGCAGCCTCCGCGGCCTCTGTGGCGGCAGTCGCTTCGGCGGCATCGGCTGCCAACACACCTGCACAGCCTGAGGCTCAACCTGCTGCCCAAGCAGCCAATGAAGCCCCTGTTCGGGCCGCGCCAACCAAAGCCGCGCGCCGCCATGAGGCCGAGCGCCAACGTGCGGGCGATGGGGCGGCCCAACCCACCCGCGCCGTGTGCGGCACCTGTGGCACGGTCGATAACGTGCGTGCCGTGAACGTGGCCGGTGAAGGCTCTGGCGTGGGCGCCGTGGCCGGCGGCGTGATTGGCGGCGTGCTGGGCAACCAAATGGGCAAGGGCAGCGGCAAAACCGCCATGACCGTGCTGGGCGCCATTGGTGGCGGCGTGGCCGGCAATGAAATCGAGAAGCGCCAGCGTGGCGAAACGGTGTACGAAGTCACCGTGCGCATGGATGACGGCAGCTACCGTACCGTGACCCAGAAGACGGCCCCTGCCGCAGGCAGCCGCGTGGAAGTGGAAGGCGACAGCGTGCGCCCCAGCAACCGCTGATTCAGCGTCTGGCTCCTCGCCAGACAAGCCGGCCAGCAGGCCCCCGCTGGCCGGTGCCTCTTTCTGTGAAGGGGGCGTTCACGCGTGCAAAACGCGTGAGCCGACAGGAGATCAAGATGAGCAAGACCCGTTCTGGTATGACCGTCCTCCTGGCTCTGTCACTGGCCTGTAGCGCCAGTGCCTGGGCCGCCAGCAAAGACAAAAAACCTGCCCCGGCGGCACCCGCTTCGGCAGCGTCGGCGGCAGCCGTTATGGCTTCTGGACCCATGAGTGGCCGTTGCGACAAGATGCCGGCTGACTGCGAAGCGCACCGCAAGGACATGCAGGAGCACCGCAAAGAAATGCGCGAGCAGCACAAGGACATGCGTGACAAGCACCGCGCGGATCACATGAAGCAGCGCGGCGGTATGGGCATGATGGGCGCATCAGGCGCCAGCGCACCGACCAAGTGATCGGCCGCCAGCGTTGGGCTCAACGTACCGCGCTGGCTGGCGCACCGCCCGGCACCAGGGCCTGCATTTCGGCAATGCCGCTGCGGGCGTTGGCTTGCGCGGCCAGCATACGCTCTTCTGCGGTGGCGTAGTCGCGATCCCAGGCCAACACCTTGGGCGTCATCAACTTGTGCCACAGGGGCGGAATCATAGCCACGATGATGGTGGTCAGGTAGCCATTGATCATCATGGGCGCATCGGGGAAAGGCTTCAGGTCTTGATAGGGCACTTCACCCTGCGCATGGTGGTGTGAGTGGCGAGTCAGGTTGAACATGGCCCACGAGCTGATGCGCTTGTTGGTGTTCCATGAATGGCGAGGCTGCACAGGCGTGGCAGGGTTGCGCACCATGCCGTAGTGCTCCATGTAGTTCACGATTTCCAGCAGCGACTTGCCCCACAGGCCACAGGCCGTGAAGAACAGGGCCGCTTGCCAGCCACCCATGGCCGCGGCGATGGCCACCAGCAACACGCTCATTAGGTGTCCGCGAATGACCGCGTTGTGCCACGAGAACAGGCCCTGCCCTTTGCGAGCCAGGCGCTTTTGCTCAATGCGCCAAGCGCTGATGTTGCCCTTGATGGTCGATGCCACCACGTGGTGGTACACGTTGCGGCCACGCGGCGCGGTTGCGGGGTCTTCGGTGGTCGACACATAGCGGTGGTGGCCGTACACGTGCTCGATGGCAAACACCGTATCAAAGCTGAAGGCCAACAGCCAACGACCGACCAGCATGGAGATCGGGTCCCAGGTGCGGTGCGTCAGCTCATGGCCGGTGATGGTGCCCACCATGCCAATCATCAAACCCGTCACGATGACGGTCGACACGTGGTGAATGGGCGAGGTGGCATCGCGGGCGGCCAGCACGTCATAGCCGCTCCAGTGGGTCAGCGCCGCGCCAAAGCCCAAGGGGTCGCCCGGGCTGATGCTCCACACGGCAGCAAACACGATGAAGGCCAACAGGGGCAAGGCCATCCACAACTGCACGGTCAAGATGCCGGGGAACTCGAACTTGGGGGTGGACGTGTCGTCGCCACACAGGGCATCACCCAGCACATAGATGACCAGCACGCCGATCAAGCCAATGGTGATGTAGGCCCCGCCAGCCAGCACGGCTGCGGCTGACAGCAGGCCAATGGCATGGAAGAGGAAGTACTTGAGGTAGTGCAGTAGTTTCATGGTCTCGCTCGTCGTTGTGTTGTTGCTGCGTTGTCGTGATCTGCTTGGGAAGCCGGTTTCAGGCGGCCGCAGGCAAGGTGTCGTGCTGGGTCGAAAACCGGTCGGCAAAGATGTCGGCCCGGCGCACGCCGTGCAGGGTCAGCACCGGCATGGCGTGATCGATCATGGCGGGCGGGCCGCACAGATAAGCCTGCGAGCCCGCTTCGATCAGTTGGGGAATCTGGTCACTGACCAGGCCTCGCGCGCCGGCCCAGTTCGAATCAGCCGGTTCGGCAGACAGCACGGGCAGAAAGCGGAAGCGCCCCGCCCATTGCTGGCTCAAGCCTTCGATGTCGTCCAGTGCGTACAGGTCTTGCTGGGCTCGCGCGCCAAACAAGAGGGTGACCGAGCGCTGCACGCCTTGATTGGCGGCGTCTTTCAGCAAAGCCAGCATGGGGGCCAGACCACTGCCGCCGGCAATCAACATCAAGGGCGAAGAGCCGGGGCGCAACCAGAAGTCGCCGACCGGGCCGTCTACGGTCAAGGTCTGACCCACGACGTTTTGCTCATGGATGGCCGAGGAGAACACTCCGCCCGGCACGTGCCGCACGAAAAAGGCCACTTGCGCATCGGCCTGCGCGGGCGTGGCAAACGAATAGCTGCGTTGCACCCCGGGCAGCGAGGCCAGGCTGATGTCCGCAAACTGACCGGCCTTGTAGGGCAGCGCCTCGTCCAACTGCACCCGCACCCGGGTGATGTCGCGCGTCAGGTGGTCTTGCCCAACGATGCGCCCGCTGACCCGCCGACGCGCAGCCTGGGCGGCCAGATCGACCTCGATGGTGACGTCGCCTTGTGGCACAGCCTGACAGGCCAGGATGTAGCCCTGATCCAGATCTGCATCGGACAGCACATAGCTGGCCTCGGTCAACTCCTTGACCTTGCCGTTGACCAGCTTGCACTTGCAGGTGGCGCAGCCCCCGACCCGGCAACTGTAGGGAAAGGCAATGCCTTCGCGCAGCGCGGCCTGCAGCAGCGTCTCTTTGGGTTGCACCGTCACGCTTTGCGCATTGATGGTCGCGGTGCTCGGTTTCTTCTTGGTCAGAAAGGAAAACATGCGGGGGCTCCGGTACTTCTGAATCTGGATCAAGCCATGCCTGCATCGTAGAAAATCGGCCGCCTACCGGGTAGGTTGCGAATTGACATTCATGGGTCATTTATTGACAATCCCGCGCCATGACACCTGCACAGGACTTCACCTTGCCCATGCACTACGTGCGGCAGATCGCCGACCAGGTACGCAGCCTGGGGGGCGATGTGGCCGCCTGGCTGGGCCGCAGCCAGCTCACCGAGGCCGATCTGCAAGACACCGGTCGGGCCTTGTCTTTCCTGGTGGTCTACCAACTGGTGCGTGACGCGCTGGACCTGACGGGGGAGCCCGCGCTGGGGCTGCTGGTGGGGGAACGGCTGGTGGTCAACACCCACGGCATGCTGGGCTATGCCGCCATGAACAGTGGCACCTTGCGGCAGGCCCTCGACCTGTTCGAGCGCTACATTGGCCTGCGCACCTCGCTTGTGTCGGTGAGCCACCAGGTTGAAGGCGAGGTGGTGCGGGTGCGGTTTGAGGAGCCTTTGCCGCTGGGAGACATCCGTCGCTCAGTGCTGGAAGCCATCATGTTGACGGTGAAAAACGTGCTCGATGCCATCACCATGGGTTCGCGCCACGTGATGTGGGTGGCCTTCCCCTTCCCCGCCCCCGGCTACACCGATCTGGCCCAAGACCTGTTTCAGGGCGAAGTTCGGTATGGCCAAAGCTGGGCCGGTTTCACGATTCCAGCCAACGTGCTGGACCACCCCCTGAGCATGGCCGACCCCGCCACCTTTGCGCAGGCTGCCGCCATTTGCCAGCGCGAGCTGGACAAGCTGCAACAAAACACCTCGCTGAGCGCGCAGGTGCGCCGCATCATGCTGGAAAAGCAAAACGGCTTTCCGTCGCTGAACGTGACCGCCCGCCTGTTTCACATGACGCCACGCACCTTGCACCGCCGCCTGCAAGACGAGGGCACCTCGTATAAAGACATCTTGGAAAACGTGCGACACATGCTGGCGCTGGAGCACCTCAAGGCCGGTCACCCCATTCAGGAGATTGCGTATACCCTGGGCTACACCGATCTGGCGAACTTTCGCCGCGCCTTCAAGCGCTGGGAAGGTGTGGCCCCCTCGGCCTACGCCGATTTGATGCGGGTTAAACCGAACTGAAAGCCATTGATTCGCTGCGCAGATCCAACATCTTGGGGGCCCAAAGCGATCTAAACTGAACTTGCAACATCCTCAAGGACTCGCCATGCAAGTATTGCTTCATACCGATAACCACGTCGAAGGCCGTCAGGGAATGGCCGACCATCTTGAAACTGTCGTGAAGGACGCGTTGCACCGCTTTGGCGACCATGTGACCCGAGTCGAAGCTCACCTGAGCGACGCGGTCAGCCACAGCAAGTCGTCTCCCGACGACATTCACTGCACACTGGAGGCTCGCTTGTCGAACCTGCCCCCCGTGATCGTGAAGGACCACGCCCCCACGCCCCACCAGGCCATTTCTGGCGCCGTCGACAAGCTCAAGCGCGCCATCACCACGGCCGTGGAAAAGCACGACACCCGCCGCCCTGGGCAAGGCGCACAACCTGAGGCCTGATCTTCTGGTTTGTTCCACCAACTGAACGGGCGCCCGGATCCTCTCTGGGCGGCCATTCATGAGCCCACTCAATGGGCCGCAGCCAGCACCGCCCGACCTGCCGCAATCGGGTCGCTCGTGCGGTTCATGGTCTCCAGCCAAACTGGATAGCTTGCGGTACCGCCATCCTGCCAGGGGTGGAAACCAGGACGGTAGTAGCTCAGATACGAACGCCACGACGAGCTGAACAGCCCCTTGGGGCCATACACCCACCACATGCCTTTGGCAAACAGCTTTGTGCGTTGCCAGAACGAAAAGCCGTCGCGCTTGAGCATGTAGCCCGCAAACAGCAAGATCTGCAGGTTGAATGACAGCGTCACTTCAATCTGAGTCCAGATGCGGCGCAGGTAACCCACCTTGGCCACTTTCTGCATCACATCAAACGCCACAGCCTTGTGCTCCATTTCTTCCATGGCATGCCAGGCATAGAGGGCGAACATGCGCGGGTCGGCTTCGCCCATGATGTCTTTGCGCTCGAACAAGGTCTCCGCCATGATGGCGGTGAGGTGCTCGCACGCAGCCGTGGCTGCCAAGGTGTGGGCCTTGGGCATGTACTTGCGCATGATGCCGAACAAAAAGCCGCGAGTCAGCCCCTCGAGCCAATCGACGTCGATGCCCTGCGACTTCAGGTGTTCGTTGAACTGATTGTGGATGATGCCGTGTTGCCCTTCCTGGCGGATGAAGTCTTTGATTTCCTGCAGCAGTTTTGGGTCGGTTACCTGGTCTCGGTAATCGCGCACGCAAGAAATGAAGAAGCGCTCGCCCTCAGGAAAGATGGTGGACATGGCGTCGCAAAAGCGTGTCTTGAAAGGGTCGCCACCCAACCAATACTTCGGCACCGGTTGATCCAACCCGAAATCGAGCTTTTCGCGCGGAACGATGGGTGCTTGGTTAACCTTGCTGGTCATGTTATTCCTTTCTATTCAATCGGCCCAATTCGCCTGAATGGCCTGAATGTCATGCGCCGATCAGGCGGCTGCGCGGAGGGCTGTCTTGCCGGCTGGCGAGCTTGACTGGGGGGCCGCACCCAATCGCGCTGGCGTGAACTGCAGACAGGGATCGTCGACCGCGCCCTCGCGCAAGATGGCCACGTCTTGCTGGTAGTCCATTGACATCACCCAGGGCACGCCCGCCCCCTGGCGTGGGAGCAAGGGCAAGGCGCGCTGCACATAACCTGCCCCGAAGTCCAGCAAGGGGCGCGTGGGCATGTCGGCCGACGGCACATGCGGGGTACACACACCCAAGCCCTCCTGATCCATGTGCGCCAGCAAGCGGCAGAAGTGCTCGCAGATGGGGCCCACCTTCAAAGTCCACGACGAGTTGGTGTAACCCACGATGAACGCCAGGTTGGGCAGATCGCTGAGCATCATGCCCTTGAAGGCCACTTTGCTCGACAGATCAACCGCAGCCCCATCCAAGGTAAGCCCAATGCCGCCAAACAGCTGCAGGTTCAAGCCGGTGGCCGTGACGATGATGTCGGCTTCCAGTTCCCGCCCCGACTTCAGTCGCACACCCTTTTCGGTGAAGGTGTCGATGTGATCGGTCACGACCGAGGCCTTGCCGGCTGAGATGGCCTTGAACAAATCGCCGTCGGGCACCGCGCACAGGCGCTGGTCCCAAGGGTTGTAGGGCGGGTTGAAATGTTCATCAACCGGGTAGCCCTTGGGCAATTGCAGACGGTTGGTCCAGCGGATGACGCGGCGCGCGGCTTGGGGATAGGTCTGGCACAAGCGCCAGATGGCGCGCGACAAGGAGATGTTCTTTTTCCGCGTCAGGGCGTAGGCCCAGGTGTCGGGCAGGATCTTGCGCAAACCGTTGGCGATCGGGTCACGCGAGGGCAGGCTGATCACATAAGTAGGCGTGCGCTGCAACATGGTCACATGCGCGGCCTGGTCGGTCATGGCGGGCACCAAGGTCACAGCCGTGGCCCCGCTGCCGATGACCAGCACGCGCTTGCCACGGTAGTCCAGGTTTTCAGGCCAATGCTGCGGGTGAATGAGCTGCCCCTTGAAGCGCTCTGCTCCTTCGAATCGCGGGCTGAAGCCTTCGTCGTAGCGGTAGTAGCCAGCAGCCGAGAACAACCACTGGCAGCTGAACGTCTTGCGCGCCGAGGTGCCCTGCACCTCCACCTCGACCGTCCACCGCTGCGCCTGGCTGCTCCAGTTGGCGCTCACGACCTTGTGGTGATAGCGAATCTTGCGGTCAATGCCGTGCTCGGAGGCCGCCTCACGCAAGTAGGCCAGGATGGCCCCGGCGTCGGCAATGGCCTTGTCGTTCACCCAGGGCTTGAACTCGTAGCCGAAAGTATGCAGATCGGAATCAGAGCGGATGCCGGGGTAGCGAAACAGATCCCAGGTGCCACCACTGGCTTCACGTGCCTCCAGGATGGCAAACGACTTGCCGGGCAGTTGTTGGCGCCAATTCAAATCTGACCACCTGTGCCAACTGAATTTTGACCAGGG